>JBFGCT010000194.1:0-7440 GCA_041581055.1 Ilumatobacteraceae bacterium
CCTCGGCGCCGGCCCGGGCGGCGGCGAGCGCGGCCGCCAGTCCGGCGGGCCCGGACCCGACGACGAGCACGTCGGTTTGGTGGACGACGTCGATCTCTCGCGCCGGCTCGGTGATCGTGCCGAGCGCGGGCCTGAACCCCGGGCGGCCGGATCGGTCGGGCATCACCCGATCATCGCGCCACGGCGACGTGCCGCACGCACTCCCAACGCCTGACCCGCCCGCCGGCTACGCGGTCCAGTCGATACCGGGAAAGGTGGCGACCCAGTGCTCGACGATCCGCTCGTGCTCGAACCGTTGGATGATCAGCCAGGACACGACCGTCCGCTCGCCGGTCTCGGTGTTGACCCCCGTGCTGGTCGCCCGCGTCCAGACCCGGTCGCCGACGGCGACACGGTCGTCGATCACGGTCTCGGCGCTCGACAGCGCCCGCCGGATCTCGCTCAGCCGCGCCTTGAACGTGAGCCGCGACTCGGATTCGGTGCCGGCGTCGGTGTGACGCACGAACGGGTCGCTGAACAACTCGTCGACCGCCTCGACGTTGCCGTCGCGCCAGATGTCGTCCCACCACCGCTGGCTGACCGCCACGTTCGCTGCCTCGACACCGCCTGCTTCCACGCCCGCCACTCTAGGAACCCGCGCGCGGCTCCCGCGAAGCGGACGACTGCTCCGTCTCGCCGGGGAGCACCGCCGGCGAGATGTCGCGACGGGCGATGTCCCTCAACACGTCCAAGCCGGCGTCGACGTCCGCCGGGTCGTCCGGCCAGGACCGGGCCACCTCCGCCGCCCATGACGACCAGCGCTCGACCATGTCGGCGAAGTCGGTGACGAACTTCCCGGTCAGCGTGATGGCGGCCGCCCGCTCCGGGAACGGCCCGCGCTCCTCGGTGTACTCCCGGGCGAAGGCGACGTTCTCGGCGTTGCGCTCCTCGGCCCACAGCCGGATCGCCTCGATGTTGGCGAGCACGTCGCGGGTGCTGCCATGCTCGGCGAAGAACACCTTGAGCAGCGCCTCGAACTCGATCGACGGGCCGGCCCCGGGCTCCGCCAGCCAGGCCGACAGCAGCGTTCTGCCCTTCGCGGTGATCGAGTACAGGGTGCGGGGGCGCTTGCCGACCTTGTCCTTCGTGGCCCGCGCGAGATCGAGCTCGACGAGCCGTTTGGGCTCTTCGTAGATGCGGCTCGCGGCCCTCGGCCAGTAGTAGCGGAGGCTGCGATCCATCTGCTGGGCGAGCTCGTAGGTCGTCCACGGTCTGATCGCCAGCAGGCCCAGGATCGCGTACGACGTTGTCGTGAGATCGTCGATTGACGCCGCCCGCTTGGCCATTGACGGATACTCCGATCCGGAGTAAATAATACTCCTAACCGGATGGTAGCGGGCCTCAAGAGGAGTTCAATGATGAGGATCGCAATCATCGGTACCGGGATCTCCGGAGTCACGCTGGCGCTGCGCCTCCAGCAGCTCGGCGTGGAGACGACACTGTTCGCCGAACGAACGCCGGCCGAGCAGCGCGTTGGGCGCCCCGAGAACTTCGTTGCCCGCTTCGACGCGACCCGTGACCGGGAGCGGCTGCTCGACGTCGCGCACTGGGACATGGACGAGTCGCTGTCGCGGGGCATCGACGTGGCGGTCGCCGGCACGCCGATTCGCTTCCACGGCCGGCTGCAGGGCGCGGCGCAGGCCGTCGACTTCCGCGAGTATCTGAGCCGGCTGGTCGAGGACTACGCCGCCCGGGGTGGGTCGTTGCGGACCGGACCATTGCCGCAGACGACCCCGGAGCTCGCCGAGCGGACCGGGGGCCACGACGTCGTCGTGGTCGCCGCCGGCCGGGCCGCGCCGGTCGGCGCCGAGCTGTTCGCCGTGTGCCGCGACCGCAGCCCGTACACCACACCTCAGCGCCGGCTGCTCGGCGGGTTGTGCACCGGGATCGCCCCCGCCGATCCGCCCGTCGTGAGCTTCAACGTCGTCCCGGGCGGCGGCGAGATCTTCTCCCAGCGGCTGCTGACCGGGTCGGGCCTCGTCACGGCGTTCCTGATCGAAGCGGTGATCGGTGGCCCGCTCGAGCCCGCTACCCACCTCGACCCGACCGACCGGGGCGCCGCCGCCGCGATCGCCGAGCTGTTCGAGGAGCACGCGCCGGCGCTCGCACCGCGCGTCGACGCCGCTCGGTTCTCCGTCCTCGGCCCGCGGGATTGGCTCGCCGGCGCGATCACCCCGACGGTCCGGCGGGCGTGGGCCGTGCTGCCCGACGGCCGGCTCGCCCTGGCGATCGGCGACGCGTGGATCGTCAACGACCCGGTCCTCGGGCAGGGCGCCAACATCGGCTCGCACTGCGCATGGGTCGCCGCGCACGCCCTGGCGATGGGCCCGACCCCTGACGCCGACTTCGGCCGCCGGCTCGAGGACGAGATGTGGGCGTTCGCCGGACCGGTCACCGTGCTGACCAACGCCTTCCTCCAGCCGCCGGCGCCGCACGTCGTCGAGCTCCTGACCGCGGCAAGCGAGCACCAGCCCGTCGCCGACGCGTTCGCCAGCGGGTTCGCCGACCCGGTTCGCCTGGCCCGCGCGCTCGCCGACCCCGACGCGACCAGGACGTTCATCGACCACGCGGCCCAACCGGTCGCCGCCTGAGACGTCGACGAGCACACCAGGACGCCGGCGGACGGGTCGGGCGGATCGGGCGGAAGGGGCGGAAGGGGGACCGGCCCCGGTCAGTCGATGGCGGAGAGCCAGTGGCTGACCGGGTCGCGCTCGGGTCGGTTGACGACCCGGGCCAGCTTCGGGAGCACGCAGGGGCGGCCGGAGCACGCGTCCCACGTCGCGATCCCGCCGGCGAGCTCGCGCTGGCCGCTGAGCAAGCGGACGTCCTCGGCGAGGGTCAGCGCGGCGGCGAGTTGCTCGGGGGTGTACGGCGTCCACCGGTCGGGGTCGTTCGCCATCGCGTCCGTGATCGCCGCGCCGTCGGCGCAGTTCCAGCCATCGCCGGCGGCCGTCCGGGAGCGGACGATCCTCACCTGGCCCGTCCCGCTCACGAGGACGGTGCCCGGCGCGATCCGGCTCGAGGGTCGTACGCCAGGATCAGGCGCGGCGCGATGAACGGTCACGCTGCATTCATCGGTCCGGTCGGCCCGGTTGTTGAACGGGCTGAGCAGACTTGAGCAGAACTTCATACTGGCGTCGAGCGCGGACCGCCCGTGCCGGCTGGACCTGGCACATTGCTCGCGGGCCCACCCCGACGCGCGGCGCACCCCGGAGGCGGCGGGCGACTGGGCGCCGGGGTTCGATGCACCGGCGCTCCAACTGCTTCACTGTGGCGATGGCCGATCTGACCGACACCGATCTCACCGAATCCGTCCATCTCGAGACCGAGGGCGACATTGCGCTGCTCGTGATCGACAACCCGCCCGTCAACGCGCTCAGCTGGCACGTCCGGCAGGGGCTGCTCGACGGCGTGAACCAGGCGGTGGCCGGCGGGGCCGAGGCGATCGTCGTCATCTGCGACGGCCGCACGTTCATCGCCGGCGCCGACATCACCGAGTTCGGCGGCCCGCCGAAGGGCCCGGACCTCCACGCGGTGCAGGCGGCGATGGAGGACGCCCCGGTCCCGGTCATCGCCGCGATCCATGGCACGGCGCTCGGCGGCGGCCTCGAGGTCGCGCTGTGCGCGCACTACCGGGTGTCGCTGACCACGGCCAAATTCGGGCTGCCCGAGGTCAACCTCGGCCTGCTCCCCGGCGCCGGCGGCACACAACGACTGCCCCGCCTGACCGGCGTCCAGATGGCGATGGAGATGATGACGTCGGGTCGCCACATCTCGACCGACGAGGCCCTGGAGTTCGGCCTGGTCGACGAGGTGTCCGGCCACGACCTCGCCGAGTTGCGCGCCGCCGCGGTCGCGTTCGCCGAGCGGGCCGTCGCCGAGAACCTGCCGCTGGCCCGTGTCCGCGACCGCGGCGACAAGATCGAGGCGGCCGCGGGCGACACCGAGGTCTTCGCCAAGTTCCGCCGGTCGATCGCCCGCAAGACCCGCGGCTTCCTCGCCCCCGAGTACATCGTCCAGTGCGTCGAGGCGGCGGCCAACCTCCCGTTCGACGAGGGGCTCAAGGTCGAGCGCGACCTGTTCATCAAGCTCGTGACCGGGCCGCAGTCGGCCGCTCAGCGCTACTACTTCTTCGCCGAGCGGGCGGCGAACAAGATCCCCGACATCCCCAAGGACACGCCGACGATCGACATCGAGACCTGCGGCATCCTCGGCGCCGGCACGATGGGCGGCGGGATCGCGATGAACTTCGCCAACGTCGGCATCCCGGTCACGATCGTCGAGCGCGACCAGGACGCGCTCGACAGGGGCCTCGCCGTGGTCCGCAAGAACTACGAGCGCTCGGCCTCCCGCGGGTCGATCCCGCCCGAGGCGGTCGAGGAGCGGATGGCGCTGATCACCGGCTCGACCGACAAGGCCGACTTCGCCGGCTGCGACATCGTGATCGAGGCCGTGTTCGAGGACATGGAGTTGAAGCAGTCGATCTTCCGCGAGCTCGACGAGATCTGCAAGCCGGGCGCGATGCTCGCGTCCAACACGTCAGCGCTCGACATCAACGAGATCGCCGCCGTGACGTCCCGCCCCGAGAGCGTGATCGGGATGCACTTCTTCTCGCCGGCCAACGTGATGAAGCTGCTGGAGAACGTGCGCGGCGACAAGTCGAGCCAGACGACCGTCGCCACCGCGATGGCGATCGGCAAGCGGATCGGCAAGGTCTGCGTGATGGTCGGCGTGTGCCCGGGTTTCGTCGGCAACCGGATGCTGTTCATGCGCGGCGCCGAGGCCGAGCGGATGATCCTCGAGGGCGCCACTCCGGCCCAGGTCGACCGGGTGCTGTACGACTTCGGCTTCCCGATGGGACCGTTCGCGATGAGCGACCTCGCCGGCCTCGACATCGGCTGGAAGGAGGACTCGTCGTCGAGCTCGACGGTCCGCGAGGTGCTGTGCGAGAACGGGCGGAGGGGCCAGAAGAACGGGCGCGGCTACTACACCTACGACCCTGAGACCAGGGCCTCCACCCCCGATCCCGAGGTCGAGCAGCTGATCAAGGACTTCGCCATCGGCAAGGGCGTCGAGCAACGGGAGGTCAGCGACCAGGAGGTGCTCGAACGCTGCCTGTACCCGATGGTCAACGAGGGCGCGAAGATCCTCGACGAGGGCGTCGCCATCCGCGGCAGCGACATCGACGTCGTCTGGGTCAACGGCTACGGCTGGCCGATGTACCGCGGCGGCCCGATGCACTGGGCCGATTCGATCGGCCTCGCCGACATCGTGGAGAAGATCAGGGGCTACGGCGAGTCGCTCGGCGGGCGGCACTGGGAGCTGTCGCCGCTGCTCGAAAAGCTCGCGATCAACGGCGGCCAGCTCCAAAACTTCACCAACTGAGGGGCGAAGCCGGCCTTCGGTGAGAGGTGAGACCTACAGGTGGTCTCACCTCTCACCGGAAGCGTCAGGAGAACGGGTGACCGACCGGCATGAGATAGAGCGGCTCCTCTCCCGGCGCCAGTGCCAGCGCCCGAGCCACGGCGGCGGGGTCGAATCCGCCGACGGGCACCGCGGCGAGGTCGAGCGCGGTGGCCTGGAGCAGCATGTTCTGGGCGACGTGACCCGCCTCGCGGTTCATGAGGAGCTCGGAGACGGCGCCGTACTCCGCCTCGGTCCGAGCGACGACGCCGGTGATCACGAAGACGATCGGGGCCGTGCTCACGAACTGCTGGCCGAACGCCAGATCGCTCAACTCCCGCAGGGTCGTCTCATCCGATCGCGACTCGAGCTCGTGCCGTGCCGGGAGGTAGTGCATGAACGTCGTCGGCGAGACGGCGTACAGCTCGATCGGGTACCGCGCGCCGGCCGATGGCGCCGTTCGGTGGCCCGCACGGTCGGTGATGCCCTGGCCGGCCCACAGGAGTTGCCCGACGACGGCCAGCGACGGCTCGTCACTTCGGTATTCCCGACGGGATCGGCGCCGCTCCAGCAGCTCCTCGATCGACATCGAGCTCGTCGAGCGGGGGGCGGGGAGGACGAGGGACTCGGTGTATCGCCGGTTCCGGTCGAGCACGGCGGTCGGCGCGCTCGGTGCGCAGGCCGCGCCCATCGTCGCGATCGCGACGTGCAACAACGAGCGGCGGCTCAGCGTGTTGTCGAGCCGGCTACCCATCCGACGCCCCGTCCGACGCCCCGCCCGACACCCGATCCGCCGCCTCCCCCGACACGCCGTACGACGCCCGATCCGATTTCCCATCCGACGCCCCGTCCGACGCCCGATCCGACGCCCCGCCCGACACCCGATCCGACGCCTCCCCCGACACGCCGTCCGCCCGATCCGACACCCGATCCGACGCCCCGTCCGACGCCCCGTCCGACGCCCGATCCGACGCCCGATCCGACGCCCGATCCGACGCCTCCCCCGACACCCCGTCCGACGTCTCCCCCGCCGCCCCGTCCGACTCCTCGTCCGACTCCTCGTCCGACGCCTCATCCGACGTCTTAACCCGGCGATCATCGGCGGTCCGATCGAGATGCGGGCCGACGAGCACGAGCACGCGACCGATCGCGAACAGCGCCAGCGTCGGCACGAGCACGATGAGGCCAACCACGCCGACCACCAGCCGATCGGTGTAGAGGAAGAGCGTGGAGTCGGCATCCGCGATCAGGACGATCACGGACACCAAGCCGGCGACCGCGAACGCGGCGCCGGTCCACGACGTGGCCCTTCCCAGTCGGGTCAGCCGGCGTCCAATCGTCGCACCGTCCGGGTCGGCCGCCGAGGATCGGATGCGACGGCGGCCGGCCACGCCCGCGAGCACCACACCCAGCCCCCCGAGCGCGATGGCGATCGCGGTCCGCTGATTGACCGCGTCGGGACACTCGTTCGTCCGCAGGAGCACCGAGCGGACCGCTTCGTCGGGTTCGTCGAGATCGCGCGCCCACCAGAGCTCCCAGCCCGACCGATCGACGGCGCTGTCGAAAGCCGAGCCACAGGCACGCGTCACGCCGAGGGCCCCGTCGCTCACCTCGACCTGGCCGAGAAACGCGACCAGGCCCCCCAGCAGGGCGAGCAGCGCCGCGACCGCGGTCAGCGCGCGCCGCGCGTCGGTCGCGGCCCGTCCGCCGGTCGGCGCCGCCGCACGATCAGTCGTCGGCATGCCTCCACTGTTCGACTCCACCCGCGCCCAGCCGCTAGGGCCGTTCGTCGTCTCCTCGCGCCGATCGGCCCCGTCGTACGGACAAGCTCGTACGGAAAGGCTCGTACGGAAAAGCTCGTACGGCCAGATTCGCACGGGCCAGATTCGCACGGGCCAGATTCGCACGGGCCAGATTCGCACGGGCCAGATTCGCACGGGCCAGATTCGCACGGGCCAGATTCGCACGGGCCAGATTCGCACGGGCCAGATTCGCACG
>JBFGCT010000195.1:0-7404 GCA_041581055.1 Ilumatobacteraceae bacterium
GTCCTGACCACCGCCAACGCCGCCAAGAAGGTGCGCGAGGGCATGGACTTCTTCCCACTGACGGTCGACGTCGAGGAGCGGGCGTACGCCGCCGGCAAGATCCCCGGCTCGTTCTTCCGTCGTGAGGGACGTCCGACCGAGGACGCGATCCTCACCTGCCGCCTGACCGACCGGCCGCTGCGCCCGTCGTTCGGCGAGGGTTTCCGCAACGAGACGCAGGTCGTCACCACGGTCATCGGCGCCGACCAGCAGAACCAGCACGACGTGCTGTCGATCAACGCCGCGTCCGCGGCGCTGATGATCTCGGGCATCCCGTTCGAGGGCCCGATCGGTACCGTCCGCATGGCGTACACCCAGGACGGCGAGTGGATTCCCCACCCGACCTACGAAGAGGCCGAGAACGGCACCTTCGAGATCGTGATCGCCGGCCGTGAGCTCGACGACGGCGACATCGCCGTGATGATGGTCGAGGCCGGCGGCTCGGAGAACGCGTTCTATTACTACGAGGACGGCGCCAAGAAGGTCACCGAGGACGTCCTCGCCGACGGCCTCGAGGCCTGCAAGGTCTGGATCAAGGAGTCGATCGCGCTCCAGCGCCAGCTCGTCGCCTCGGTCATCGCCACCCACGGCCCGATCGAGCAGATGGCGTGGACCCCGGTCCTCGACTACACCCCCGAGGTGTTCGAGGCCGTCGAGCGCGTCGCCAGCGAGAAGATGGCCCCCGCCATCCGCATCAGCGCGAAATCCGAGCGCAACGCGGCGATCGACGAGGTCACCGACCACGCGATCGCCGAGCTGTGCGGCGACGACGGCGAGTTCGCCGGCCAGGAGAAGATGGTCAAGGAAGCCGTCCGCTCGCTGATGAAGAAGCTCGTCCGCCGCCGCGTCATCGACGAGGGCGTCCGGATCGACGGGCGCGGCCCGGCCGACCTCCGCGAGGTCACCGCCGAGGTCGGCGTCCTGCCGACCGCCCACGGTTCGAGCCTGTTCCAGCGCGGCGAGACCCAGGTGATGAACGTCGTCACGCTGGCGATGCCGCGCATGAATCAGATGATCGACTCGCTGTCGCCGCACGACACGAAGCGCTACCTGCACCACTACAACATGCCGCCGTGGGCCAACGGCGAGACCGGCCGCGTCGGCTCGCCGAAGCGCCGCGAGATCGGTCACGGCGCCCTCGCCGCCCGTGCGGTGCTGCCGACCATCCCGAACCAGGAGGACTTCGCGTACACGCTGCGCCTGGTCTCCGAGGTCATGTCCTCGAACGGCTCGACGTCGATGGCGTCGGTCTGCTCCTCCAGCCTCGCGCTGATGGACGCCGGCGTGCCGGTGCGCGGCCACGTCTCGGGCATCGCGATGGGCCTCATCTACGAGGACGGCAACTACCTGGCGCTGACCGACATCCTCGGCGCCGAGGACGCGATGTGCGACATGGACTTCAAGGTCGCCGGCACCGAGGACGCGATCACCGCCCTCCAGCTCGACACGAAGATCGACGGCATCCCCGCCGACGTGCTCACCAAGGCGCTGGCCCAGGCCCGCGACGCCCGGCTGGCAATCATCGAAGTGATGAACAAGGCGATCCCCGAGTCCCGTCCCGAGGTGGCCGAGACCGCGCCGAAGATCACGACGATCCACATCCCGCTCGACAAGGTCGGCGAGGTCATCGGCCCGAAGGGCAAGGTCATCAACACGATCCAGCAGGAGACCGGTGCCGACATCGGTGTCGACGACGACGGCGCCCAGGGCATCGTCACGATCGGCGCCGTCGAGGCGTGGCGGATGGAGGAGGCGAAGGCGGCGATCATGGCGATCGTCGACCCGCCCAAGGCCGAGCTCGACAAGGTCTACATGGGCCGCGTCGTCAACATCACCAAGTTCGGTGCCTTCGTCAACATCCTGCCCGGCCGTGACGGCCTCGTGCACATCTCCAAGCTCGGCGGCGGCAGGCGCATCAACGCCGTCGAGGACGTGCTCGAGCTCGGTCAGGAGATCGAGGTCCGCGTCGACGAGATCGACGACAAGGGCAAGGTCAGCCTGCTCCCGGTCGGCGATGTCGGTGGTGACGGTGGCGGCTCGGCCCCGGCTCGCGAGCCGCGGTCGTCCGCGCCCCGCCCGTCGCGGTCGTCGGATGACTCGTCGTCCGACGGCCGGTCGTCGGCGCCTGCCAACGACTCCGACCTGATCGAAGTCAGCTTCGAGGACAGCTTCGACGCCGAACTCGCCGGCGAGCTCGGCGACCTCGGCCCGAAGGTCGAGCGCACCGGTGGCGGCGGCGGAAGCCGCCGTGGTGGCGATGGTGGTGGCGCCCGTCGCCGTCATCGCTGACGCACCGCAGGACTGACATGACGAGGGTCGGGGTCAGCGGCGCCGCAGGGCGGATGGGTCGAACCGTCTGTGATGCGGTGGCCGCGGACCCCGATCTCGCGTTGGTCGCCGCAGTCGACACGCAGGGCGCGGGCGATGTCGTCGCCGGGCTCACGATCGCCGGCGAGCCACACGCGTTCGCCGACGCCGACTGTCAGGTCGTCGTCGACTTCACGGTCGCCGAGGCGGCGCGCGCCACGCTGCCGTGGCTCGGCATGCACGGCATGCACGCCGTCGTCGGCACGACCGGTTTCACCGACACCGACCTCGCGCTGTTCGAGTCGACGTTCGGCGGCACCGGCCCGAACTGCCTGATCGCCCCGAACTTCGCCATCTCGGCGGTGCTGATGATGCGCCTCGCGGCCATCGCCGCGCCGTACTTCGACACCGCGGAGATCATCGAGTACCACCACGACCGCAAGATCGACGCGCCCTCCGGCACGGCGGTCAAGACCGCCGAGCTGATGGCGGAGGCGCGCGACCGGGACTTCGCCCCCGACCCGACCGAGCACGAGGTCTACCCGGGCGCCCGCGGGGGCGCCGGTCCGCGCAACATCCGGGTTCACGGCGTTCGGATGCGCGGCATGGTCGCCCACCAGGAGGTCGTGCTCGGCGCGACCGGCCAGACGCTGACGATTCGCCAGGACAGCTACGACCGCGAGAGCTTCATGCCCGGCGTGCTGCTGGCCTGCAAGAAGATCGCCGAGGTGCCCGGCCTCAGCCGCAGCCTCGACCCGTTCCTGTAAGCGTCGCTCGCAGCTCGCTGCGCTCGCCCAGGGCCGTTCAGCGCGCCTGCGAGGTCGACCGCTCGGCGCTCCCGTGCGTCAGATCGCGTTGAGCGCGGCGTCAGATCGCGTTGAGCGCGGCGTCGTAATCGGGTTCCTGGGCGATCTCGGGCACGAGCTCGGTGTGCTTGACCGTCCCGTCGGGGCCGACGACGACGACGGCGCGGGCGAGGACGCCGGCGAGCTTGCCGTCGACCAGGTCGACGCCGTAGTCGGTGCCGAAGTCCGACCGGAACGTCGACGCGGTCTTCACGTTCTCGATGCCCTCGGCGCCGCAGAAGCGGCCGGCGGCGAACGGCAGGTCCGCCGACACGCACAGCACGACCGTGTCGTCGAGGCCGGCGGCGCGCTCGTTGAACGTCCGGACGCTCGTCGCGCACGTCGGCGTGTCGACGCTCGGGAAGATGTTGAGCACGACGTTCTTCCCGTCGAAGTCCGACGACGCGACGTCGCCGAGATCCGCGCCCGTCAGGGTGTAGGCGGGGGCGGTGGACCCGACAGCGGGGAGTTCGCCGGACGTGTGGACGGGGTTGCCGCCGAGGGTGACTTGAGCCATGCCCGTGATTGATAGCAGCCCGTTCCCGAGGCGGCCCAACCGGACCGGTCGGTGTCGGCCACCAACGGTTACGCGCCGCGGTAGTTGCGGACGTTGATCAGCAGCACGAGGGCGATCGAGATGCCGACCGCCCACCACTGGTAGCGGGCGAGGAAGTTGAGGAAGCTGACCAGCTGGCCCTCGAACGTGCGCGCCAGCCACCACATCCCGAGCAGTCGGCCGGCGATCCCGATGCTGACCAACATGACCAGCTTGTGGGGCGGCGTCTTGTGCACACCGCTGAGCGCGGCCACGATGTTCGATCCGGCGAAGATCGGGATGATCGCCCACTGCGCCTTCTCGAAGCCCCGGTTGAACCCGTCGATCGCCTCCTGGGTGACCCCGAGGTACTGGCGGAACCAGCCGACGGCGACGTCCTTGTATCCGCGCCCGATCAGGTGGCAGACGTAGAACGCCGTCGAGATCCGCACGTAGGCGATGACCACGTACGTCGTGAGCGAGACGCCCGACGCCAGCGTGAGCGCGAGGTACCGGTTCCGCGACGACAGCATCAGCAGGCCCTCGGGGTTGGTGTTGACCCAGCGGGCCCACACCGCGTTGGCGATGTTCGTGCACACGACGAGCCCGGCGAAGGCGACGAGCATGACCGGCGCCCACCACGGGCGGACGTGCGGCGGCTCTTCGACATCGGTGCTGACGATCTCGCTCTCCAAGCCCCCGACGGTATCGGCTCCACCGCCATCCCCCGCTTGCGTCGCGATTTCGGAGACCTGTCCGCTCACAATCGCGACGCAAACGGGTGGTGCGCTACGTTCGGCAGCCATGAAGGGGCTCATGCAGGACACGCCGCTGGTCATCACCCACCTGTTCGATCGGGCGGAGCGATACTTCGGGCACAAGACGATCGCGACCGCCACCGGCACCGGTCTGGGGCGCACGACGTACGCCGATTGGGCGGCCCGCACGCGCAAGCTTGGCGGCGTGCTCGACCAGCTCGGCATCTCGCCGGAGGGCCGGGTGGCGACGTTCGCCTGGAACACCGCGCGCCACCTCGAGCTGTACTTCGCCGCGCCGTGCACCGGGCGCGTGCTGCACACGCTCAACATCCGCCTGTTCCCCGAGCAGCTGACGTACATCGTCAACCACGCCGACGACGAGGTGATCTTCGTCGACCGCTCGCTCCTCGCGCTGCTCGCGCCGTTGCTGCCGACGTTCGAGCGGCTGAAGCACCTCGTGATGATGGACGACGGCAAGGGCGACATTCCCGACGACCTCAACGGCCACACGCTCCTCGACTACGAGGAGCTGCTCGAAGCGGCGAGCCCGGTCGAGTTCGACGTCACCGACGAGCACCGCGCGGCGAGCATGTGCTACACGAGCGGCACCACCGGCAACCCGAAGGGTGTCGTGTACAGCCATCGCTCGACGTACCTCCACACGTTCGGAGCGATGACCGTCGACAACCTCGGCACCCGCGAGTCCGACGTGATCCTGCCCGTCGTCCCGATGTTCCACGCCAACGCGTGGGGGCTGGCCCACGCCGCGGTGGCGTCGGGCGCCTCGCTGGTCATGCCCGGGCCCGATCTGTCCGGGCCGGCGCTCGCCAAGCTGATCGTCGAGGAGCGGGTGACCGTGGCGGCCGGCGTCCCGACGATCTGGATGGCGGTGCTGCCGGAGTTGAAGGGCAAGGACACCTCATCGCTGCGGGCCATCCCGTGCGGCGGGTCGGCGGTTCCGAAGGCGCTCTCGGAGGCCTACCGCGAGCAGACCGGCCTCCCGATCCTCCAGGCCTGGGGGATGACCGAGACCAGCCCGATCGCGTCGGTCTGCCATCTCGACATCGACCAGAAGTCGCTCCCGCTCGACGAGCAGGCCGAGCTGCGCACCCAGGTCGGCCGGATCGTGTTCGGCGTCGAGGCCCGAGTCGTCGAGCCCGACTCGAACGCCGAGGTGCCGTGGGACGGCGAGTCGAGCGGCGAGCTCCAATGCCGCGGCAACTGGATCGCGGCGACGTACTACGACGACGAGCGGGCGGGGGAGAGCTTCACCGACGACGGCTGGCTGCGGACCGGCGACGTCGCCACCGTCGACGGTCGCGGCCGGATCCGGCTCGTCGACCGCACCAAGGATCTGATCAAGTCGGGCGGCGAGTGGATCAGCTCGGTCGAGCTGGAGAACGAGATCATGGCGCACCCGCAGGTCGTCGAGGCGGCGGTCATCGGCGTGCCGCACCCGAAGTGGGGCGAGGCGCCGCTGGCGTGCGTCGTCAAGGCCGAGGGCGCCGAGTTGACCGAGGCCGACGTGTTGGGCTTCCTCGAGGGCAAGATCGCCAAGTGGCAGCTGCCCAAGGGCGTCGTGTGGATCGACGAGGTGCCCAAGACGAGCGTCGGCAAGTTCTCCAAGAAGACGTTGCGCGAGCGGTTCGCGCTGCACCTGATGGACGCGTGAGCGCGGCGAGACGCGCGTCGGTTGTCGTGGCGCTCATCGCCCTCGCCGGATGTGCCCCCGACGGGCCCGACGTCTACACGGCGCCGCCGACCGAGCCGGTCGCCCCCGCCCCGCCGCGGACGATCCCGCCGCCGACCGAGCCGGCCCCGGACGCGCCGCCGCCCGAGACGTTCCCACCCAACGGCGAGACGGTCCAGGTGCGCTCGCTCGACAACTCGTATCGCGCCGAGACGATCGAGATCGTCGCCGGCACCGAGGTGCTGTGGACCAACAACGGCCGCAACGACCACAACGTCCTCCCGGTCGACGAGACGATGACGTGGGGCGTCGACACCGAGGATTTCGTCCCCGGCGACGAGTACCGGTTCGTGTTCGACACGCCGGGTGTGTTTCCGTACTACTGCTCGATCCACGGCACAAAGGAGGTCGGGATGGTCGGAACGGTGATCGTTTCGGCGCCCGCGCCTTGACAAGAGGAGAATCAACGATGAGGAAGCTCGCGACGGCGATGGCGATGGTCCTGGCGGCCGCGGCGTGCGGTGGGAGCGACGACTCGGCGGCGCCGACCGACGCCCCGGCGGCGACGGACGCGCCCGCGGAGACCGAGGCGCCCGCCGCGACCGAGGCGCCCGCCGCGACCGAGGTGCCGGCGGAGACCGAGGCGCCCGCGGCGACCGAGGCCCCGGCGGAGACCGAGCCGGCGGGCCCCCGCGACGACGGCGTGCTCGACGTCCCGGCCGAGTTCGACACGATCCAGGCCGCGGTCGACGCGGCGGCGCCCGGCGACCTGGTGTTGATCTCGCCGGGCGTCTACAACGAGGCGGTCAACGTCACGACCGACGAGATCGTGATCCGCGGGCTCGAGCGCGAGGGCGTCGTGCTCGACGGCCAGTTCAAGCTCGACAACGGGATCAGGGTGCTGGGAGCGACGGGCGTGGCGGTCGAGAACTTGACCACCCAGAACTACACCAACAACGGTGTGTTCTTCACCGGCGCGACCGGGTACCGGGCGTCGTACGTGACGGCGTACCGCAACGGCGACTACGGCATCTACGCGTTCGACTCGGTCGTCGGCCAGATCGACAACAGCTACGGCGCGGGCAGCCCCGACGCCGGTTTCTACATCGGCCAGTGCTACCCGTGCGACGCGCTGGTCGACAACGTGCTCGCCGAACACAACGGCCTCGGCTACTCGGGGACGAACTCGGGCGGCAACCTGCTGATCGTCAACTCGACGTTCCGCGAGAA
>JBFGCT010000196.1:0-7373 GCA_041581055.1 Ilumatobacteraceae bacterium
CAGGGCGGTCTTGGTCGCCGGGCCGAACCGGCCGTCGGCGCCGCCGCGGACGGTGATCCCGAGGCCCATCAGCGCCTGCTGGAGGTCTTTGACCTTGGCCCCGCTGTCGCCCTGCTTCAACCCGACGTAGGGGTTGCTCGACGGCGGTGGCGTCGGATCGGGCGTCGGAGGCGGCGGCGTCGGGGTCGGAGTCGGGGTCGGCGGGGGAGGCGGCGGCGTTGGGGTCGGCGTCGGGGTCGGCGGGGGAGGCGGCGGTGTCGGCGTCTGGCCGATGCCGAGCTTGGCGGCCGTCTGCTCGGTGAGGGTTCCCGTGACCACCAGCTTGTTCCAGCGTTGGAAGTCCGACACCGCCTTGGTGGTGGCCGGCCCCCAGATCCCGTCGGCGCCGCCCGCGACATAGACGCCGTTGGCGATCAGGCGCCGCTGCAGATCCTTGACGTCGGTCCCCTTCGCCCCCTGCGAGAGCAGCACGGCCCCGGCGACCGCTGTACTTCCGCCGCCCGTGTCGAGCCCGAGGGCGTGGGCGGTCGCATGATCGACCTGACCCGTTCGGGGAAGTCCCTGCCCACCCTGAAACGTCATCAGCGCAGCCTTCGTCGCCGGACCGAACACGCCATCCGCGCCGCCCACCACGACCACGCCCTTGGCGATCAACGCCTGCTGCACGGCCTTGACCTCGGGACCGCGATCGCCCTGCCGCAATCCGACGATCGCCCGTGGCAACGGCGCCTCGATCAGCGGAGGTTCGGCCGAGACGGTCCCGGGAAGTCCGCCGAACGCCAGGCCGGAGATGGTCAGCGCGGCCGCCGCGCGGAAGATTCTGCGCCCACCTCCTTGTCTCCCGGGTTGCGACATGGACGTTCCTCCGTGCATTGATAGAGGTATCGGTCCGCCCGGACTGTTCCTGGAATCTCTGATTCGTCAAGATCGAGGCTGTCGGTGAACTCAGCGCGGCCGATCTCGCCGCGCCAAGCGGTTCGCCGTCCCGACACGAGGGGGACCGGCGACCGGGTGTCAGTATGACCCGCAGAACGCAATATGTCCATCGCGTGACGGCAAATTGACATAACGAAGATTATGGGCGCTCTCGAGCGCCCATCAATCTTCTCCGATTGAACGTGTCGGGCGCTCCTTGCGCCCATCAATCTTCTCCGATTGAACGTGTCGGGCGCTCCTTGCGCCCATCAATCTTCTCCGATTGAACGTGTCGGGCGCTCCTGCGCCCATCAATCTTGCCCGCCCGGCGATTTCTCCTTGCTTTTACGTTGCGGACAGGGTGCGGTCTTTGAGGGGTTGGGCGGCTTCGAGGAGCCAGGTGAGGTTGTCGGTCATCGATTGCAGTGTCGTGCGAGGGGTGGCGGCGAGGTCCCGTTCGACGTCTTCGATGGCGCAGGCGAGGACGTACAGGTCGTCGTGGAGGCGGTCGAGCTCGTCCCGGGCGATGACCAGCTCGTGCTCGTTGAGCGCCAACTCGGCGGCGCGCTCCTTGGCGACCCAGTTCCACTGCCGACAGCGCTGCGAGCAGAACCGGCGGCGGCGTCCGGGACCGGTTTGGGCCGGGAGCACGCGCCGGCACCACCCGCATCGACCGAGATCGCCGGTCTCGGCGTCCACCGGTGTTTTCGTCATGACGTAATAGTAGACGCAAGAGGCCAACGTCGACGGCGTCGTCGACGACCGACGCCGAGCGCGTCGTCGATCTCTGGGAGACTTGGCGCCATGACCGAACTCCCTCCGGCGCCGCAACGGGCGTTCGCCAGCGACAACGCCGCCGGCGCCCACCCGGCCGTCATCGACGCGGTCATCGCCGCCAACCACGGCCATCGCCTCGCCTACGGCGACGACGACATCACCAGGGAGTGCGAGGCCCGGTTCCGCGACCTGTTCGGCGCCGACGTGACGACGCGGCTGGCGTACAACGGCACCGGCGCCAACCTCGTCGCGCTGGCGACGATGCTCGGCTCGCTCGCCGGCCCGCACCACGCCGTCGTCTGCACCGACTGGGCGCACATCGCCGTCGACGAGACCGGCGCGCCGGAGCGGGTGCTCGGGACCAAGCTGATCGACCTCGCCGCGCCCGACGCCAAGCTGACCCCCGAGCAGCTCGTCGGCCTCGGCGACCTCCAGGGGGTCCAGCACCACGTCCAACCCGGCGTCGTCTCGATCACCCAGGCGACCGAGCTCGGAACGTTGTACACCCCGGACGAGATCGCCGCGTTGTGCGACGCGGCGCACGCGATGGGAATGCTCGTCCACCTCGACGGGGCCCGGATCGCCAACGCCACCGCCGCCCTCGGCGGCACGGCGGCAGCACTGCGCTCGTTCACGATCGACGCCGGCGTCGACGTCGTCAGCTTCGGCGGCACCAAGAACGGGCTCCTCGGCGCCGAGGCGGTCGTGTTCCTGAACGACCGCGCCGGCATCGGCTCGGAGTACGTCCGCAAACAGGTCACGCAGCTCCCCTCGAAGATGCGCTACCTCGCCGCCCAGTTCAACGCCGTCCTCGAGGGTGACCTGTGGATTCGCCTCGCCGCCCACTCCAACGCGATGGCGAGCGACCTGCACCGCCTGACCTCGGTCATCCCCGGCGTCGATCTCGGCGAGAAGCCCCAGGTCAACAGCTTGTTCCCGAGCCTGCCACCGGAGATCATCGAGCCGCTGCGGGCCTGGTGCTTCTTCTGGGACTGGGACACCATCCGCCATCAGGTGCGCTGGATGACCGCGTGGGACACCACTCCCGACGACGTCGCGGCGTTCGCCGACGGCGTCGCGGCGCTGCTCTCCGTCCACAGAGATTAATACTTGCGTACTGCAATTGACTGGTCAGTTGATTTCATTTAGAGTGCCCAGCGGTCCACGCCAAGGGATGGGCCTTTCACTGGAGCGAGGGGCATCCGTGACCGCAGTCGACATCACGATCGATCGAATCCGCACCGAGGACGATTGGATGGACGCAGGGGCCTGCAAGGGGCTCACCCATCTCTTCTTCCCGCCCGCCGCCGAGCGGCCGCAGGCCCGCGAACGCCGCGAGCTGGCCGCCCAGGCCGTGTGCGCGAGTTGCATCGTACGGGCGACCTGCCGGCAGTTCGCCCGCGAGCAACACGAATACGGGTTCTGGGGCGGCGAGTCCGAAGACGAGCGCCACGCCGCCGGCTACCGGCTGATCGCGCCGATCGGTGTGCGCGCTCGCTCCGCAGGCTGAGTGTTCGACGTCACCGTCCTCGGCAGTGCCAACCTCGACCTCGTCGCCAGCACCTCGCGCCTGCCCCACCCCGGCGAGACGGTGGTGGGGCGCCGCTACCGGGAGCACGCGGGGGGCAAGGGGCTGAACCAGGCCGTCGCCGCGGCGCGGGTCGGCGCCTCGGTCGCGCTGGTCGGGGCCGTCGGCGACGACGAGGCGGGTCGACGCCTACGCCGGCTGGCGGCGGACGAGGGCATCGACGTCGCCGGTGTCGAGATCGTCGACGGCATCCCCACCGGTCGGGCGATGATCACCGTCGACGCCGACGGCCAGAACTGCATCGTCGTCGTCCCCGGCGCGAACGCCACGGTGACGGCCGACCGCTCCCCCGCCGCCACCGTCCTCCTCGCCCAACTCGAGATTCCGATCGCCGCGGTGGTGCGGGCCTTCACCGCCGCCCGGGCGGCCGGGTCGATGACGGTGCTCAACCCGGCGCCGGCCGCGCCACTTCCCGGCGAGCTGCTCGCCGTGACCGACCTCGTCGTGCCGAACGAACACGAGGCCGAGCTGCTCGGCGGCGCGTCGGCGCTCAGCGGCCGCGTCGACGTCGTCGTCGTGACCCGGGGCGCGGCCGGGGTGACCGTCCACGACCGCGGCGAGACGTGGAGCGAGCCCGCCGTCGCCGTCACCGCCGTCGACACAACCGGGGCCGGGGACGCGTTCTGCGGGGTGTTGGCGGCGCGGCTGGCGAGCGGTGAGGGGTTGTCGGACGCGGTCAGGTGGGCGGCCGCCGCCGGCGCCCACGCGTCGACCGTCGCCGGCGCCGTGCCCTCGCTGCCCACTGCGACGCAGGTCCGGTCGTTGCTCGGCGCCACCCGCTGACCGCGAGACGGCGGCACGGCCCCCGCCCGTCAACGGTGCGCCAAGGTGACCGCCGCCCAGCCGCCCTGCACGTCGGTCCGGCAGACGCGCATCGGTTCGAGCGCCTTGAGCACGTGATCATGCGCCTCGACCAGGATCCCGCTGACGACGAGCCGGCCGGACGGCGCGGTCAGCCGGGCGAGGTCCGCCGCCATCGACACCAACGCCGGGGCGAGGATGTTCGCCACCACGAGGTCGTACGGACCGCCGAGATCGGACACCGGCGCCGCGTCGACCTCGATCCGGTGGGCGACGCCGTTGCGCCGCGCGTTGCACGCCGTCGATTCGACGGCGGCGGCGGAGACGTCGACGGCGCGGACCAGCCGGGCGCCGAGCAGGGCGGCGGCGATCGACAGCACGCCCGTGCCGCAGCCGACGTCGAGCACCGTGGACGCCGGGTCGCTCCGCAGCTCCCGGTCGAGTGCGGCGAGACTCAGGGCGGTGGTCGGATGGTCGCCCAGCCCGAACGCCGCTCCGGGCTCGATCAGGATCGGGACGCGGTCGTCGGTGGACGTCCCGCCGTCGGTCTCCCGCCAGGCCGGCACGACGCGCAGCCGGTCGCCGACCGCCATCGGCCGGGCGTGATCGCGCCAGGACTGCGGCCACACGTCGGCGCCGTCCTCGGTGCGCCACCGCCAGCGCTCGTCGAGCGTGACCGCCGCGGCGGCCACCGCCGCATCGTCGTCGCCGACGACGGTCCACAACTCGACGACCCCGGCGGCGGTGGCGCGCTCCTCGACCGCCCGGACGCCGAGTTGCCAGAGTCGATCCGCCGCCAATTCCGCGTCGGCCGCGTCGACGGTGACGACGAACGATCGCATCGAGCCAACGTAATCGGCGGCCCACCGGACCCGGCCCGAACTCAGTCCAGGCGACGCAACGACGAGCGGTACAGCCCGATCCGCTCGACGTACGACGTCACCCCGAGGTGCGTGTCCTCCAGCCGCGCCCGGCCGGGCTTGACGACGGCCGGAGATCCGGCGGCCAGCGCGCCGGTCGGGACCTCGACGTCGGGGAGGACGACCGAGTTGGCGGCGACGACCGACCCGGCGCGGATCACGCAGCGATGCAGGACCATTGCCGCGTTGCCGATCAGGACCTCGTCCTCGATCGTGCACCCCTCGAGGTGGACGAGATGACCGAGCACGCAGCCGTCGCCGACGACCGTCGGATGCTCGGGGGTCGTGTGCAGGACCGCGTTGTCCTGCACACTCGTCCGCTCGCCGATGTGGATCTCGCCGCCGTCGCCGCGCAGGACGGCGCCCGGCCACAGCGACGACTGGGCGCCGATCGTGACCGCTCCGATGACGACCGCGTCGGGGTGGACGTACGCCTCGCCGCTGATCGCCGGCACCAGGTCACCAAGTGCGTAGATGGGCATCCGCGGCACCGTATCGCCCGGCGCCGCCTCGCCTCGTCATGGAGATTGCGGCGCCGAGCCGGTACCGTTTCGCCTCATGTCCCGCAGGATCGACATAGAGCTCACCAGCGCGCTCGCTGATGGCTCCTACACATGGCGCGCAGCCGGAGCCCGAGAGCCGAAAGGAGTGCTCGTCGGATCCATCCTGCCTCCGGGGGCAGCGGTCGGTGACGAACTCAAAGTCGAGATCGACCAGATGATCGACGGCATCGAGGTGCTGGCCGTGGTCAAAGGACGTGAGAAGCCGGCGCCGGACCGCCTCGAGCTGCTCCCGAGCGACAAGCCCTTCGAGGCCGTCATCGAGACGCGGGCCAAGCGCGACCGGGGCGGCGGCGGCCGCCGCGACGATCGCGGCCCGCGGGGCAGGGACGGCAAGGGTCGGGGCGGCCGCGATCGCGACGGCGGCCGCCGTGACGGCGGGCGCGATGGCAAGCGCGACGGGAGTCGAGACGGAGCGCGCGACGGCGGGCGCGGCGGGCCCGACACCAAGCGGCGTGAAGGTGGCGAACGTGCCGGTCGCAGCGGCGAAGGTGGGCGAACCCGGCGCGATCGTCCGCACTTCGATCCACCGCCCGAGGTTCCCCAGCGCCCCAAGCCAAAGCGGCTGCGGCCTGGCAAGGCCCACCGCAACGAGGTGCTGGCGGCGCTGCCGGAGGACCAGCGACCGATCGCCGAGCTCGCGCTGCAGGGGATGGCGGCCGTCCGAACCCGGCTGGCCGAGGAGAACGCGAAGCTGGCCGCGGCCGGCAAGCCGGTGATGCCGGAGTCGAGCGTGACGAAGATGGCCGAGGAGCTGTTGCCGAAGCTGCGCGTCGCCGATTGGCACGATCGGGCCGAGGCCGCACTCCGTCAGATCGAGCATCTCGACCTGCGCGACCTCCGAAGTGTGGTCGCCGCCAGCGCGGACTCGATCGTGGCCCGCGACGAATCGACGAGAGCGTTGACCGAGGAACTCCGCGCCGCCCTGGTGCGCAAGCAGGAAGAGGAACTGCGGCTCTGGCTCGAGGACGTCGACGCGGCGCTGGGTGTCGGCCGGGCGATCCGCGCCCTGCGGCTGTCGTCGCAGCCGCCGAAGGCCGGGGTGATGTTCCCACCGGATCTCGCGCGCCGGCTCGCCGAAGCGGCGACGAAGTCGCTGCAGCCCGAGGACTCCGCCGAGCGCTGGGCCGCCGTGATGGAGGCCGCCGCGTTCTCCCCGGTGCGCGCCCTGATCGCGCCGACCGCGCCGCCGACCGAGATGACCGACGACCTCCGCAAGACGGCGCTGCGACTCGGCCCGCTCCTCCCCCAGCTGGCCACGCTGCTCGGCGTCGAGGTTCCGCCGGACGCACCGAAGCCGAAGCCGCTTCGCCCACAACACCGCAAGGACGGCAAGGACGGCAAGGGCCGTTCCACCAAGGCTGGGAGCGGTGGCCGCGGCGCGCGCGGCGGCGGAGACCGCGCCGGCAGCGGAGATGGCGGCGGCCGCCGTCAGCGACCCGAGGACCAGCGCCGGGCGAGCAAACCGGCGCCGGCCGAGCCCGCGCCCGACACCGCGCCGCCCGACACCGCGCCGGCCGACAGCGCCCCAACCGACACCGCGCCCACCGACACCGCGCCGGCCGAGTCCGCGCCTGCCGAGTCCGCGCCTGCCGAGTCCGCGCCGGCCGAGTCCGCGCCGGCCGAGTCCGCGCCGGCCGACACTGCGCCTGCCGAGTCCGCGCCTGCCGAGTCCGCGCCCGCCGACACCGCGCCCGACGCCTCGCCCGGCGACACCACGTCCGGCGACACCGCCCCCGCCGACGGCGCGCCGACGGCGACCGAGCCGGCAGGGACCGCCCCACCGGGCGCGCCGCGCGCCACTCCCCCGGC
>JBFGCT010000197.1:0-7325 GCA_041581055.1 Ilumatobacteraceae bacterium
CACCGAGTGAGTCCGGGTCGATCGGCCCGGTCGAGGCGTTCTGGAGGTTCCGGTCACGATGAGCGCGACACCGAGTGAGTCGGGGTCGATCGGCCCGGTCGAGGCGTTCTGGAGGTTCCGGTCGTGGACCGTCCCGATCACCGTCGTGATCGGCGTGCTGGCCGCGCTGGCCGCGCTCGCCGCGTCGGGCACGTCGACGGCCACGACCCGGCTGTACCTGACCGACCCGCGCGGCGCCCCGGTCTTCCGCGACGGTTCGAGCAACCCGGCCGACCTGCAGCGATACGCCGACCAGCGCGCCGACTTCGCGCAGTCGGCGGCGGTGCGCCAGGCGGTCATCGACTCGATCGAGCGCCAGCGCGCCGAACTGCTCGCCTCGGCCGACCCGCCGCCCGAGCGGGATCTGCCGCGAAGCGAGGACCTCGACTCGCTCGACAAGGTGATCGAGGCCGGAGCGACGACGAGCGCCAACGTCCGGGTCGACTGCACCGCAGCCGACGAGGCGCGCGCCCTGCGGATCTGCGAGGAGGTCGTCATCGCCTACGTCACGCTCACGGGTCAGGACACAGCGGCGCGGGCCGAGTCGGCGGTCGGGGCGTTGCTCGCCGAGCGGGACCGGCTCAGCGCCCAGCAACAGCAGGGCGCGCCGAGCGGCGCGATCGACGAGATCGACCTGAAGATCGCCGAGATCCGGTCCCAGGCGGTGCTGTTCGGCAGCGGCGTCGAGTTCTTCGAGCCCTCCGAGGTCGACCCCGACTCCCGGATCCTGCCGGCGATTCAATTCGGGATCGCCGGGCTGCTGTTCGCCGGCTTCGCGACGGCGGCGATCGCGTGGTTCCGGGCCGGACGACGACCCGTCGTGACCACGGGGTCCGACGCCGCGGCCGGGCTGCGAGCGCCGCTGCTCGGCGAGATCAACGCCGCCCCGACCAGTCCCTTCGAGCCGAACAAGCCGCCCGGCGGGGCCTATCAGCTCCTGGCGACCAGCCTCGGCGCCGTCCATCCGGGCGGTGGCATCGTGCTGGCCGCGACCGCCAAGCCGAGCGCCGAGTCGTCCGACGTCATCGCCCGCGTCGCCGCCGCCTCGGCGCGCGAAGGCCAGCGCATCCTCGTCATCGACGGCGACCTCCACGGGCGGCGGATCAGCCGGCTGTTCGGCATCGAACAGTCCGCGGGCGGGCTGACCGAGCTGCTCGCCGGGTTGATGAGCTTCGAAGACGTCCGCCGCTCGGTCGGGGTCGGTGGCACCGCGACGCTCGACCTGGTCCCCGGCGGCCGACAGGTCGACGACCCGTCGAGCCTCCTGCGGTCGCAGGCGGCGCGGACGACGTTGACCGCGCTGCGCGACCGGTACGACCTGGTGCTGATCGACGTCCCACCACTGCTGACCGTCGCCGACGGCTCGGCACTCGCCGGGGACGCCGACGGCGTCGTGATGATCGTCGAGCGCGGCACCGAGTCGCACGATCTCGAGACGGTCCGCCAGCGGCTCGAGATCCTGCGCGCCCCGCTGATCGGCCTGGTCTACGACCACCGGACCAGCGAGCATGGGAAGTAGGGCCTCCCGCCCACTGGGAGCACTCGTCTCACAGGCGATCGTCGCCGGGTCGAGCCTCGTCCTGCAGTTCATCGCGCTGCGCGAGCTCGGCGCGGCCGGGCTCGGCTCGTTCAGCCTGCTGCTCGGCATCCTGATCACGGTCAACGCGATCCAGAGCGGCTGGCTCGGCGACTCGCTGACCGTGCTCGACCGCTTCGAACCCGGGATCCGCCGCGCGCTCGTCCAGTCGCAGGTGGCGATCGTGCTGCTCGTCGCGTTCGTGACCACGACGCTGGCGCTCCCGATCGGCGGCGTCGACGGAACGACGGCGCTGCTGTTCGGCGCGGCGTCGGTGATGTGGGTCATCGAGGAGACGATCCGCCGCCTGCTCATCGCCCGCCGGGAGTTCTGGCGGCTGGTGGTCAACGACGGCGCGTTCGCCGCCGGCTCGTTCGGCTTGTTGGGCTACGTCGCGACGCTCGGCGCCGGATACACGCTCCAGACGCTCGTGCTCGCGCTGCTCGCCGGCGCCGTCGTGGCGATCGGCGTCGGCGTGATCCAACTCCCCCGCGTCGAGCTGTCCCGCGGCATCACCGCCGCGTCGAGGATGCGCGACCTCTCGTCGTTCGCGATCTGGCGGTCGGCCCAGGTCGGGTTGCGCCCCGGGAGCCAGGCGGTCGTGCGGGCGGTCGTGGCGACCGCGGTCTCGCTGGAGGCGCTGGGGCAACTCGAGGCGGCGCGACTCCTGCTCGCACCGGTGCTCACAGCGGTCAGCGGCGCCGGGGTCTACCTCCTGCCGACCTACGCCGCGCAGGCCAAGCGGGGTCGCCGGTTCAGCCCGACGGTCGAGCTGGCGATGCTGGCCGTCGGGGGCATGGCGGCCGGGTACGGGCTGCTGACGATCGCGCTGCGCGGCCCGCTGACCGACCTGCTGACCGACGGCGCGACGACGGTGACCGCGGCCGCGCTGCTGGCGTGGACGCTGTTCTCCGTCGGGTTCGGGGCCGGCGTGCCGGCCGGGAACGCGATGGTCGCCCGCGGCCGCTCGCGCCAGGCCTTCACGATCCGCGCCGTCGACTCGACGCTCGGCGTCGCCGCCGGCTGCGCCTGCGCGGTGTTCGGATGGGTCGACGCGGTCCCGGCGGGGCTGGCCCTCGGAACCTTCACGGGCGCGGTGTTGTTGTTGCGCGCGCTGCACGCGCTGCCGAGCCCCGACGCCGCGCTCCCGCCCCCGATCGCCGACGACCGCGTCGACGGGCCGCCCCGCCCTCCCGACCTGTTCGAGATCGACCTGATCCCGGCGCCGGTCGCAACGTTGAGGTGGGAGCCCGCGCCTGCGGCGGAACGCGCCACCCCGCGCCCGCCACGGCAATCCCGCCCGCTCGACGGCGCCCGACCGGTCGCGTCGACGCCGGCGAGACGCCCGCCGACCGGCGCCCGCCTGCTCTGGTTGGCGCCGCTCGTCTTGATCGTGGCCACGGAGTACAAGTTCCGCCGGCGGAGCATCGACGACGCGTTGTCCGGGTCGATCGACCCGATGATCGCGCTCGAGCTCGGCCTCTACGCGGCGGTCGCGGTCTGGGTCGTCTGGCGGCTGGCGCCGGGACGGCCACGACTCACGCCGCTGCTGGTCGTCATGTGGGGGTACGTCCTGACGACGGCGGCGAGTGCCCTCTACTCGATCTTCCCGATGCTCGGCCTGGCGCGGGCAGTCCAGCTCGTCATCATCGGGGCGGCGATCCACCTCGTCGCGGTCGACGGCACATTGCGGACCTTCGAGCGGCTGCTCCACGGCTGGATCGTCCTGATCACGCTGTCGATCGGGGCCGGCATGGTGTACGTCGCGCCGACCACCCTCGCCCAGATCGGCCGCTTCACCTGGCTGTTCGTGCACAGCGTCAGCGCGGGCTCGATGCTGGCGATCTCGGTGCCGGTGATCTTCGGCTGCTGGCTCTCCGCCGGTCGACGGCGCCTGCCGTGGCCGAGGAGCGTGTACGCGGTCCTGTTCCTCGTCCACGTTGTCGCCCTCCTCGCGACGCGCACCAGGGGGTCGATCGGCGGCGCGGCCCTCGCGGTGGGTCTCATGGCCTGGCTGTGGTCCGGGCAGCGCATGAAACCGCAGCTCGTCCTCGCCACGATCGTCGGGGCGGCGGCGACGGCCCTCGTGTTCGGGGGGCCGATCCTCAGCTTCGTGACCCGCGGCGAGACCGCCGATCAGTTCGGCACGTTCAACCGGCGCACCGAGATCTGGGTCCTCGCCTGGGAGTCGTTTCTCGCCCGACCGCTGCACGGGCTGGGGTTCACGTCGGCGACCGGCGCCTTCTTCGACGAGACCCGGCTCGGCGGCGCCCACAACGCGCTGATCAACGTGATGATCGACGTCGGCCTGCTCGGGCTGTTCTGGTGGCTGCTCGTGCTCGGCGCCACGATCACCGCGCTGCGCCGCCTCCGTGTCCACGATCGGCGGGTCGACGTGCGCGGCGCCACCGGGTCGATGCGCTCCGACCGCCTCGTGCTCGTCGGCATCGTCACCGCCAGCCTGTTCAACAGCATCACCACCGAGGGCCTCGGCGCCGGCGTCAACGTCTCGGCGATCTGGTGGTTCCTCCTGATCGCGTGGATCCTGATCCTCGATCGGACGGCACGGACCGTCCCGCCCGGCGACGGCGGGCACGTCGACGCCGCCCCGGCGCCAGACGCCCTGCAGGCCACGTCGGGTTGATCGGGCGCTCCGCTTTTCAGCGGTCGCCGAGTTGCGCGGCGAAGTACGGGATGGTCAGCGCGAGCCCGTCGCGGAGATCGACCTCGGGCTTCCATCCCAGCCGCTCGCGGGCGCGGCTGATGTCGGGCTGCCGCTGGCGGGGATCGTCGGCCGGGAGCGGCTTGTGCACGACGCCGATCGACGCGCCGGTGAGCTCGATGACGGTCTCGGCCAGCTCGAGCATCGTGAACTCGCACGGGTTGCCGATGTTGATCGGCCCGGTCTCGGTGCTGTCGAGGAGTGCCAGGAAACCGCTGATCTCGTCGGCGACGTAGCAGAAGCTGCGGGTCTGGGTCCCGTCGCCGTACACCGTGAGCGGCTCGCCGCGCAACGCCTGCACGATGAAGTTGGAGACGACACGGCCGTCGCCGGGCTGCATCCGCGGGCCGTAGGTGTTGAACACCCTGACGACGCCGACGTCGAGCCGGTGGACACGGTGATACGCCATCGTGAGCGCCTCGGAGAAGCGCTTGGCCTCGTCGTACACGCTGCGCTCGCCGATCGGGTTGACATGCCCCCAGTAGTCCTCGTTCTGCGGGTGCTCCAGCGGATCGCCGTAGACCTCGCTGGTCGAGGCCATGACGAACCGGGCCCCGTGGGAGCGGGCGAGTTCGAGCAGGTGGCGCGTGCCGGTGCTGCCGACCGCCAGGGTCTCGAGCGGCATCGCCAGGTAGTCCTTCGGCGACGCCGGGCTGGCGAGGTTCATCACCGCGTCGACCGGGCCGTCGATGGTGAGCGGCGTGACCACGTCGTGTTCGATCATCCGGAAGCGCGGCTCGGTGCCGAGGTGTTCGACGTTGGCCGGTCGTCCGGTCGACAAGTTGTCGACGGCGACGACGTCGTCGCCGCGCGCCAGCAGGGCGTCGCAGAGATGGGACCCGAGGAACCCGGCACCGCCGGCGACGACGACGCGCATCAGCGCCGCCCGACGCCTTCGTACTCGAGGCCGGCGTCGCGGACGAGTCCCGGGTCGAACAGGTTGCGGGTGTCGACGACGACCGTTCCCGGCCCGGCGCGCTCGGCGATCACGTCGAGATCGACCTTGGCGAACTCCGGCCACTCGGTCAGCACGACGATCACATCGGCCCCGTCGGCGACGTCGATCGGGAGCTGGACCAGCTCGACGCCGTCGAGCACCGCTCGCCGGCCGGCCGAGATCTCGCCGATCGTCGTCGGGTCGAACGCCCGCACGTGGGCGCCCGCGGCGCGCAACACATCGATGATGGCGATCGCCGGCGACTCGCGCAGGTCGTCGGTGCCGGCCTTGAACGTGAGGCCGAGGGCGCCGACGGTCACGCCGGCGAGGTCACCGTGCGGGCGCCCCGCCGCGGCCATCACCTTCTCGACCATCCGCGCCCGCTGCTCGTCGTTGACGGAGATGACGCCGCGCATCAGCGCGAAGTCGTACCCGTGCGACTCGGCGATCCTGACCAACGCGCGCGAGTCCTTGGGGAAGCAACTTCCGCCCCACCCGGGACCGGGCTTGAGGAATTGGCCGCCGATGCGCTTGTCGGAGCCGATGCCGTCGACGACGGCCTCGACGTCGGCGCCGACCGCCTCGCACATCGCGGCGACGGCGTTGACGAATGAGATCTTCATCGCCAGGAAGCCGTTGGCCGCGTACTTGATCGTCTCGGCCGACGCCGGGTCGGTGATGATCACCGGGGTGTCGAGGCCCTCGTACAGCTCGGCGACCAACTCGGCGGCGCCGCGGTCGGCGCTGCCGATGACGACGCGGTCGGGGAGCAGGAAGTCGCCGACCGCGGTGCCCTCGCGGAGGAACTCCGGGTTGGACACGACGAACACGTCGTCACGGCGGAGCACGCGCTCGACGGCGACCGTCGAACCCACCGGGACGGTCGACTTGTTGACGACGACCGCGCCGGGCTTGAGGACGGGCGCGATCTGTTCGGCGGCCGCCTCGATGTAGCTCAGGTCGGCGCTGCCGTCCTCACTCTGCGGGGTCGGGACACACAGGAACACGATGTCGGCGTCGGCGGCCGCCGACGCCGCGCCGAGCACGAAATCGAGTCGGCCGAGCGACCGGGCGTCGGTCACGATCTGCTCGAGCCCGTTCTCGACGATCGGGATGTGCCCGGCGTTGAGCAGGGCGATCTTCTCCTCGTCGATGTCGCCACACACGACGTGATGGCCCAGATGGGCGAAACACGCGCCGGTCGTGAGCCCGACGTAGCCGGTACCGACCACGCCGAGCCGAATCGATGTGGCTGCCATGGGACTGATTCTTCCGTTCCACTCGTTGGGCAGGGACTCTCGAACCACTCCTCGTGGTCGACGTGTCGGCCGCGGGAGCGATTGCTCAGAACGATCGGTCGTGCGGGTCACAGGACTCTATCGGTCCGAGTTCATGATCTCTTGACATGCTCCGATCCGGTTCTCGCCGGGGAGCTTGACGATTTCTTGACAACTCGGTCGAGTGGTGTCGGCGGCCGGCCGTGGGCCCGCCCGACCGGTCACGAGGCCGAGCGAACCAGCGCGGCGAGGGCCCGCCAACCGGCGACCGGCGTGACGTGCCCGCCGGCGGGCCGCGCGGTTGTCGCGCCGCCCGAGATCTCCGCCAGCGCCTGGGTCGGCGGCACGGGGACGCTCACCCGCACGGCCGTTCGACCGGTGCGCCCGGTGCGCCCGGTGCCGATCGCCGCCGGCCCGCCCGCGGGCGGAGCGATCGTCGCCGGCGTCGTGGTGGTCGGCGGGGCGGTCGTCGTGGTCGTGGTCGTCGTCGTGGTCGTCGTCGGCGGGGTGGTCGTCGTCGGCGGGGTGGTCGTCGTCGTGCTCGTCGTCGGCGGGATGGTGGTCGTCGGCGGGGTGGTTGTCGTCGGCGGGGTGGTCGTCGTCGTGCTCGTCGTCGGCGGGATGGTGGTCGTCGTCGTGGTGGTCGTCGTCGGCGGGGCGGTCGTCGTCGGCGTGGTTGTCGTCGTGGTCGTCGTCGTGCTCGTCGTCGGCGGGATGGCGGTCGTCGTCGTGGTGGTGGTCGTCGGCGGGGCGGTCGTCGTCGGCGTGGTTGTC
>JBFGCT010000198.1:0-7189 GCA_041581055.1 Ilumatobacteraceae bacterium
ACGTCGGACAGCTGGCGGTACGCCTCGACCATCAGTGGCACGCTCGACGCCTTCACCGAGATCTTGATCAGGTCGAAGCCGACCTCGTCGAAGTAGGCGATCTCGCGCTGCGCGGACTCGACCATCGCCTCGGGCGTCGCTCCGCCGTACTTCTCGTACAGCGCCGGGTCGAGCGAGCCGGCGTTGACGCCGATGCGGATCGGCAGGTTGCGATCGCGGGCCTCGCTGGCGACGGCCTTGATGTGCTCGGGGCGGCGGATGTTGCCGGGGTTCAAGCGCAGTCCTTGCACGCCGGCCTCGATGGCCGCCAGCGCCATCTTGTACTGGTGGTGGATGTCGGCGATGATCGGCACCGGCGACCGCGGCACGATCTGCGCCAATCCCTCGGCGGCCTCGGTCTCGTTGCACGTGCAGCGCACGATGTCGGCGCCGGCCGCGGCCAGCGCGTAGATCTGCTGCAGCGTGCCCTCGACGTCGGCGGTCTTGGTGATCGTCATCGACTGCACGGTGATCGGCGCGTCGCCGCCGACGAGCACGCCGCCGACGGAGATCTGGCGTGTCTTGCGGCGCTCGACCGACGAGTTGCTGACTTCCATCGAGTCGCCCGGCCTCAGCCGATCGGCTGGGCGATGTCCAGGTAGAGCCCGGCCATGAACAGCGTCAGCAGCGCGATGATCACGCCCATCGCGAACGGCACCAGGCGCTCGACGTCGGCGAAGTAACGCTGGCGCGACCCGCGGCGCCACTCCCGCGCGCGCTCGTACACGGCGACCGCCGCGTGGCCTCCGTCGAGCGGCAGCAGCGGGAACATGTTGAACACGCCGACGAAGACGTTGAGGACCGCCAAGACGTACAGGACGCCGGCGAGGCCCGACGTCGACCCGACCTCGTCGGTGACCGTCGCGACCCCGTACACGGTCGTCGGCCGGCTCGCCAGGTCGTCGTTCTGGCCGCTGAGGTGGGTGAGGATGTTGACCGGGTTGAGCACCTTGATGACGCCTTGGGTCGACTGCCAGGCGACCGGGAAGATGTCGCCGACCGAGTTGGTCGCCGCCGCGACGACGCCGTGCTGCTCGTAGACCGGCGGGCTGTAGGACCGCACGCCGAGATACGCGGAGCCGAACAGCGGGTCGTCCGCGGGCACGTCGACGCGGGCGCCCAGCCCGACCGGCAACGTGGACGTTTCGCCGTCCCTGATCACCACGATGTCGACGACGTCCCCCGGCGCGTACGACCGGATCGCCTCGCCGAACTCGGTCGGCGACGTCACCGCGACACCGCCGACCGACACGATCTCGTCGCCGGGCTCGATTCCGGCCTGGCCGCCTGGCAGTTCGACGCTGGCGCTGGAGACGATGACCCGCGGCTCGTCGGCGGCGGTGATCTCGCCCTGGGTCATGTAGACGCCGAAGAGCAAGGAAATCGCGATCAGCACGTGCATGATCGACCCCGCCGAGATGACGAGCAGGCGCCGCGGGAACGACGCCTGGCGGTACGTGCGGCCCTCGTCGGCCGGATCGACGTCGTCCATCCGATTCATGCCGACGATGCGGACGAAGGCCCCCAGCGGGACTGCACGGACGCCGTACTCGGTCTCGCCCCGGCGGAAACTCCACAGCCGAGGACCGAAGAACAGGAAGAACTGGGTGGCCTTCATGCCGGTCCAGCGGGCGGTCAGATAGTGGCCGAGTTCGTGCAGGAAGATCGAGATCACGAGACCGACGACGAACACGAAGATCCAGATGTTGGTGATGGCGAGCAGCGCGAACAGCGCGGCGATGCCGGCCATCGCCAGCGCGCCCCTCCAGCCGCCGGCCAACTCGTCGTCGGCGAGTTCGGTGACCGCGCCGCCGGCCATGATCTCGCTGCGCACCTTGTCGGCGCGCGTCGAGGCGGAGGGTGGGTCGAGCGTCGGCCTCGACGAGTCCGCGGGGGTGAGTTGCTCGGTCATGGATTCGCTGGGTTCATCGTTGCAGAACTTCGGCGGCGATTCGGCGCGCCGCGTGATCGGCGGCGATCACGTCCTCGACGCTGTTGCCGTCGCCTCCATCATGCCGCTCCAACACGTCAACGCACACCTCGGCGATCTCATTCCACCGCACGGATCCGGTCAAGAACGCGTCAACTGCGACCTCGTTCGCCGCGCTGAGCCACGCCGGGCCTGTCCCGCCGAGCCGTCCGGCTTCGTAGGCCAGCGCCAGGCAGCGGAAGGTCGCCAGATCCGGCGGCTCGAAGTCGAGCCGGGCGAGATCGGCCCAGTCGATCCGCCCGAACGGGCTCGCGCTGCGCCGGGGGAAGCCGAGCGCGTACCCGATCGGCAGCCGCATGTCGGGCAAGCTCAGCTGGGCGATCGTCGAACCGTCGGTGAACTCGACCATCGAGTGCACGATCGACTGGGGGTGGACGACGACGTCGATGCGGTCATACGGCGTGCCGTACAGCTCGTGGGCCTCGATCACCTCGAGCCCCTTGTTCATCAGCGTGCTGGAGTCGATGGTGATCTTCGGGCCCATGTTCCACGTCGGGTGGGCAAGCGCCTCGTCGACGGTCACGCCGGCCAGGTCGGCCGACGTGCGCCCGCGGAACGGCCCCCCGCTGGCGGTCAGCAGCAATCGGCCGACCTCGCGCGCCGTGTCGGCCGAGGCCCGCAGACACTGGTGCAGCGCGCAGTGCTCGCTGTCGACCGGGACGAGCTCGGCGCCCGGCGTCGACCTCAGCGGCTGCACGACCGGACCGGCGGCGATCAGGCTCTCCTTGTTGGCCAGGGCGAGCCGCTTGCCGGCCGTGAGGGTTTCGATCGTGACCGGCAGCCCGGCGAACCCGACGACGCCGTTGACGACCACATCCGCGTCGGGCACGAGCTCGGCGAGGTCGGCGACCACCGACGTCCCCGGCAAGGCGGCGGCGACGGCGCGGCGCGCCTCGTCATCGGTCACGACGACCGTGCGCGGCCGCCACTCGCGCGCCTGCGCGACGATCGCGTCGGCCGACGCTCCCGCGCCGAGGCCGACGACCTCGTAGCTGCCCGGCGCCAGCTCGTTCTCGGCGCGGACGACTTCCAAGGTCTGCGTGCCGATCGAACCGGTCGACCCGGCGAGCGCGACGCGCGTCGTGGGCATCGCGGTCAGCGCGGGCCGCTCGGCCGCAGCTGGCCGAGCGGTGCGGTCACCCGGAGAAGGACGTCCACGGCTCGACGACGAGCATCAGGTAGTAGACCCCAGGCAGCGCGAACAGGAAGCCGTCGAAGCGGTCGAGCACGCCGCCGTGGCCCTTGATCAGCGAGCCGAAGTCCTTCACGTCCAGGTTGCGCTTGAACATGCTCTCGGTGAGGTCGCCGAGCGGCGCCATCAGGGAGATGACCAGCGCGAGCATCAGCAGGTGGCTGGTGTCGGACCACGAGTCGCTGTACTCCTGGATCCCGATGATCAGCATCACGACCAGGGTGAGGATCGTGCCGCCGAGGAAGCCCTCGAACGACTTGTTGGGGCTGATCCAGCTGCGCAGCGGCGTTCGCCCGAACGCCGTCCCGACGAAGTACGCGCCGACGTCGTTGGCCACGACGCCGATCGCCACCAGGACCAGCGTGTCGGTGCCGATCGGGTTGTCGCCGCCGAAGAAGTTGGAGAAGCGGAGGATGAGCACGGCGAACGAGCCGAGCATGCCGATCCAGACGACCCCGAGCATCGTGATCGCCATGTTGGGCATCGGACCCGACTCGACCGAGTGCGCGCCGATGAACCCGACCGCGGCGGCGAAGAAGGCGAACGCGAGGACGATCGGGAACATCCGCTCGCCGACCCAGTAGGCCGTCAACGGCGCGGCCACACATGCCGCGACCCCGGCCGCCACCGCCGGCCGGTAGCCCTTCTCGGTCACCTTGGAGAAGTACTCGATCGAGGCCAAGCCGAGCGCGACCGTCACGAAAGCGGTCGCCCCGGCGGGGCGCCACATCGTGAGCGCCAGGAACACCGCCGCCAACACCAGCCCGACGGCGGCGGCGACGGGCAGGTTGCGCCCGTCGGGAGTCGGGTCCGATGCCGCACCCGGCGGCCGCTGCGGCGCGCCGCCGCGGCGGCCGGGCGGGGGCCGTCGGGGCATGCCTGACGGGTCGGTCCCGATGGTGATCCGCGCCGGCTCGCGCGGCGCGGCGGGGGCCGCGGCCGGACCGGCTACGGCGGGATCGGCGACCTCGGCCGCCTTTGGCGGCTCAGCCGGCGCATCCTCCCAGGTCAACTCGCCGGTCGGATCGACCGGGGGCTGGCCGGTCGGCTGGTCGACGTGGTCACCCTCTTTCCACACCGGGGAGTCGGAGGTGAACGACGACCAGACATCGAGGTCGTCGGTCGGGTCGCCGGTCGCCGCCGACGCGATCTTGGGGACGTCTCCGGTGGGTGGCTCGGTCCAATGCGGCATCGAGCCGGAGTCGTCGCCGAAGCGGAGCGGCTCGCCGGCGTCGTCCGGCTCGGCCGGCACCGCCGGATGCTCCGAGGTGTCACCGAAGAGCGGGCCCCCGAACTCGCCCGCGCCGAAGGAGTCCATCTCGGATTCGAGACGGCCCGGCCGACGCTTGGGCTCACCCTCCGGATCCCCGTCGGCGTCGCGGTCGGACCGCCAGATGTCATCGCTCATGATGCTGCCTTTCCCGTCGAAGCGGGGCCAGCAGCGAGCTGCGCCCTGCGGTCATATCTCCAGCAACTCCTGCTCCTTGCGGTGCAGCGCGGCATCGACGTGGTCGACGTGCTCGTGGGTGACCTTCTCCAGCTCCTTCTCCGCCCGATCCAGCTCGTCGGCGGAGATCTCCCCGTCCCGCTCGGCGTTCTCGAGCGTCTTGCGCGCCTCGCGCCGAGCGTTGCGCAGCGTGATTCGCCCCTCCTCGGCCATGTTCTTGACCACCTTCACGTACTCGCGCCGTCGCTCCTCGGTCAGTTGCGGCAGCGACAGGCGGATCGAGACCCCGTCGTTGTTCGGCGCGACCCCCAGGTCACTGTCGCGGATCGCCTTCTCGACCGCCTCGAGCGTGTTGCGATCGTGCGGCTTGATCAGCAGCTGGCGCGCCTCGGGCACCGAGATGCTGGCGATCTGTTGCAGCGGCACACGGGTGCCGTAGTACTCGACGCTGATCCGTTCGACCAGCGAGGGCGTGGCGCGGCCGGTGCGCACCGTCGCGAACTGCGACTGGGTGTGCTCGACGGCCTTGTCCATCTTCTCCATGGCCTCGAGCAGCGTGTCTTCGATCACGGGGCCAGCGTATCCGTGTCGGGTTGGGCCGACCGAACGCCGCCCCTCCCGTCGAGCGTGGCGTGCGTCATCCCTCGTGCACCAGCGTGCCTTCGTTGCCACCCTGGACGATGCTGCGCAGCGTGCCCGGCTGGGACATGTCGAACACGACGATCGGGATCTCGTTGTCACGGCAGAACGCGATCGCGGTCGAGTCCATCACCTTCAGGTTCTTGGTCATCACCTCGATGTAGGAGACCTCGTCGTACTTCTCGGCGGAGGCGTCAGACCGAGGGTCGGCGGTGTAGACCCCGTCGACCCCGGAGTGCGTGCCCTTGATCAGCACCTCGGCGTCGATCTCGGCGGCCCGCAGGGCGGCCGCGGTGTCGGTGGTGAAGAACGGGTTGCCGGTCCCGGCGGCGAAGATCACGACCCTGCCCTTCTCGAGGTGGCGGACGGCCCGCCGGCGGATATACGCCTCGGCGATCCGCGGCATCTCGATCGCCGACTGCACGCGGGTGTCTTGACCCATGCTCTCGAGCGCGTCCTGCAGGGCGAGCGCGTTCATCACCGTGCCGAGCATGCCGATGTGGTCGCTCTGGGTGGCGTCCATGCCGGACAACGATCCGGTGCGACCGCGCCAGAAGTTGCCACCCCCGACCACGACGGCGACATCGACGCCGAGGTTCTGCCGGAGGTCGATGATCTCGCGGGCGGTCGCGTCGAGCGTTGTCTTGTCGAGTCCCTGGCCGGACGGGCCGGCGAAGGCTTCACCCGACGGTTTGAAGACGATGCGCTTCCAGCTCGGTCTGTTGTTCGGCGCTTCGGTCATCTGTACTCCGGGATCTTGTCGGCGGGCGGCGCGAACGGCCTGGCCGACCGTAGCCGACGGCCGCGAAGGCAAGAAGGCGGATCGCCGCGGCCGGATGGGCCCGACCGGTGCGTGGCGGCCGGTCGGCCTACCCGATCTCGGATTGCACGAAGGCGACGATCGACGCGCCGCCCAGGATCTGGCTGACCGACTGCTTGTCGTCCTTGGCGTATGGCTGGTCGAGCAGCACCACGTCCTTGTAGAAGCCCTGCAGCCGACCGTTGACGATCTTCTCGATCGCCGCCTCCGGCTTGCCCTCGTTGCGGGTGATCGTCTCGAGCGTCTCGCGCTCGGCGGCGATCACGTCGGCCGGGATGTCGTCACGGCTCAGGTACCTCGGGCGGGCGAACGCGATGTGGACGGCGATGTCGTGGGCCAGTTCGGGCGAGCCGTCGGCGATGTCGACGAGCACGCCGTTGACGCCGCGGCCGCCCTGGATGTGCTGGTAGCTGCCGATCTCGTGACCCTCAGCGGCCTCGAGCCGCAGGACGTCGCCGAGGCCGATGTTCTCCTTCAGCGTGACCTGGAGCTCCTCGAGCTCCGAGGCTCGCTTGGCGACCGCGTCGACGCCGCTGGCGGCGACGAGGTGCGCCAGCTCGTCGGCTTCGGCCTTGAACTGCTCGGAACCGGCGACGAAGTCGGTCTCGCATTTCAGCTCGACGATCGCCCCGACGTTGCCGTCGGTCACGAGGCTGACGACACCTTGGGCGGCCTCGCGGTCGGACCGGTTGGCGCTGGCGGCGAGACCCTTCTCGCGCAGCCACTTCTTGGCCGCCTCCATGTCGCCACCGGACTCCACCAGGGCCTTCTTGCAGTCCATCATCCCGGCGCCGCTCGATTCGCGCAGCGCCTTGACGTCTTGGGCGGTGAATGACATGACGGCTCAGCTCTCCGTGTTCTCGGTGGTCTCGGCGGTCTCGGCGGTCTCGGCCCCGGTGTCGGCAGGCTCGGCGGTCCCGGCGTCGGCGGTCCCGACCCCGGTGTCGGCAGGCTCGGCGGCCCCGGCGTCGGCGGCGGCGGCGGTCTCGGCAGTCTCGGCGGCCCCGGCGTCGGCGACGGCGGCGGTCTCGGCAGGCTCGGCGGCCCCGGCGTCGGCCCCGG
>JBFGCT010000199.1:0-6880 GCA_041581055.1 Ilumatobacteraceae bacterium
GGCCGGCGGCGACCCCGCCCAGGGACCCGTCCGCGAGATGGCCAACCCGTCGCCGAGCCCGGCCGCCGGCAACGACTTCCCGGACACGCCGGAGCAGAACACGTCGGGCCACGAGCGCCCGACTGATCAGCCCGATCCCGACGAGTTCGCGGCGCTGGTCGGCACGGACAACATCACCGGCGTCGACGGCGACGGGGGCAGCGCGACCGACGGACCGCGCGGCACCGGACCGGGCGAGATCGATCGCCCGCACGGCACCGGGGTGAAGGCCCCGGTCGACGCGAGCACCCAAGAGCCAGACGACGCGCCCGCCGAGTCGACCAGCGGCACGACGGCAGATCGTGACGACCACCGCGAAGGAGCGGCCGAGACGGACGATTCGACCGGGTTCGACTGGCGGCGGACGCGCGAGCGGGCGACCTCCGGGCTCGCCTCAGCGCTGTCGTCGGCCTCCGCCGGCTTGCGCCGTCTCTCCGACCGCCTCGCCAACCGCTCCTGACGCCGATCCCAACCCTCCGGTGAGAGGTGAGACCAGGGGGTCACGCCAGGTCTCACCGGAACGCGCGCACACGGCCTTCCGGTGAGAGGTGAGACCAGGGGGTCACCCCAGGTCTCACCGGAACGCGCGCACACAAGAATGCGGGGCGGCGAGCTCGGAGGCCGGAGTACCGTCGTCGCCGTGGCGCCCGCTGTTCGAGAGTCGATGTGACGGACGGTCCCCCGCAGGCGCGCCCGCCGGGCGACCGTTTGTGCGCGCTGCGCGGCGGGGGTGACCTCGCCACCGGTGTCGCGTGGCGCCTGACCCGGGCCGGATTCCCGGTCGTCGTCACGGAACTCGCTGCGCCGCTGACCGTGCGGCGGCCGGTCGCCCTGTCGACGGCGGTCACCGAGGGGTCGATCGACGTCGAGGGGATGGTCGGGCGGCTGGTGACCGACGGGCCGGAGGCGACGGGCGTTGCCCGCAGCGGCACCGTCGCCGTCCTCGTCGACGACGGTCTCCCGGCGGTCGAGGCCGAGGTGGTCGTCGACGCTCGCCTCGCGAAGCGCAACATCGACACGACGATCGATGACGCCGACCTCGTCGTTGGTCTGGGGCCCGGCTTCACCGCGGGCGTCGACTGTCATGCCGTCGTCGAGACGCTGCGCGGCCCGCACCTCGGGCGCGTCCTGTGGAGCGGTTCAGCGGCGGCGGACACCCGTACGCCGGGAGACGTCGGCGGGCGATCGGCGGCACGCGTGTTGCGTGCGCCGCGCGCCGGGCGCGTCGCCTGGATGGTTGCGATCGGCGACACCGTCGGGGAGGGGCAGGAACTCGGTTCGATCGGCGGGGCGACCGTCGTCGCCCCGTTCGACGGCGTGGTGCGTGGCCTCATCCATCCCGGCACCGCCGTGACGCCGGGCCTGAAGATCGGCGATGTCGATCCGCGCCTCGACGTGTCCTGCACCGAGATCTCCGACAAGGCGCTGGCGGTCGGGGGCGGCGTGCTCGAGGCGGTGCTCTGGTGGCCGATCCGCTCCCGCTGAGGGCGCTCGCCGGCGGGCTGGGGCTCCTCGATGGGGCCGGCCACCACGTGGCGATCGTCGGCGGCGGCGGCAAGACGACGGTCGGGTTCGCGCTCGCCGCCGGGTTGCCCGGGCGCGTGATCCTCACCACGACGACCAAGATGGGCGCCGATCAGGACGGTGGCTGGCCGGTGCTGATGACACCGACCGACGCCGACGTCGCCGCTGCCGATGCCGGCTCGGTGGTCGTCGTCTGGAGCCGGGTCAGTGGCTCGAAGGCAGTCGGTGTCGACCCCGAGCGCTGCGACCGGTGGTTCGAGCTCGTCGATCACGTGATCGTCGAGGCCGACGGCGCCCGGGGTCGGCCGTTCAAGGCGCCGGGCGCGCTCGAGCCGGTCGTGCCCACCTCGACCACGGTGCTCGTCAGCGTGATCGGCGCCACCGCCCTCGGTCGGGTCATCGCCGACCAGTGTCATCGACCGTTGCGCGTCGCGGCGCTCGCCGGCTGCCGCCCGTCCGAGCGGTTGACGCCCGAGCGCGCCGCCGCGGTCCTGCTGCATCCGCTCGGTGGCAGTCGAGCCTTACCGACGGGCGCCCGCCAGGCCGTCGTGGTGAACCAGGTCGACGACACCTCCCGCCCGCTGGTCGACGACCTGGTCGGTGCGCTCGCCACCCGTGACCCGTCGGTGCCGGTGGTCCCGATCGCCGTCGACCCCCGCCTCCCCACTCGAAACATTCGTCAGATCTTGCGCTGACCGCAACATCGGGCGGGGATTCCGGAACGGGCGCGAACGACCCTCCGTTCTACGCGTCGAATGTTGCGCTCGCCGCAACATCGGGTGGGAATTTCGGGAGGGTCAGGGGGACCAGCCGGCGAAGGTGTCGATCATCAGGCGGACGTCGTCGCCGAGGGGGTACAGGATCGGGCACGTGCAGCCGTTGGCCATGTACTCGGCGACCTTCTCGCGGCACTCGTCGGGGGTGCCGGCGGCGCAGATCATCTGGACGATGTCGTCGGGGACGAGCTTGGAGGCCTCGACGACCTGCTCGTGCGTCGCCGGCCACGTCAGGATCTTGTGGACCTCCTCGAGCAGCGACTCGGGGACACCGCTGGCCTTCATGATGTGCGGCTGCTGGCCGAGGTACTGGGTGACGAGCAGGCGGGCGCCGTCGAGGGCGGCCTGCCGGTCGTCGTCGACGGAGCAGACCATGAGCTGGGGCCGGTCGAGGTCGTCGACCGATCGCCCCGCCTTGGCCGCCCCGGACTGGAGGTGCTCGAGCGCCCGCTTGTTGTACTCGGGCGACACCAGGTAGTTGAGGACGACGCCGTCGGCGATCTCGCCGGTCAGCTCCATCATCTGCATACCCGTGGCGCCGATGTAGATCGGCACATCCTTTGGCCGGCGCTCCTGGTGGACGTAGTCGAGCTCGACCCCGTCGAGATGGACGAAGTACTCGTCCATCGTCACCGTCTCGTTGTTAAGCAGCGCCCGCACCGCGGTGACCACCTCGCGCATGACACGCAGCGGTTTGGCCCGATCGATGCCGACCTTGGCCGCCAGCGGATCCCACCAGGCGCCGAGCCCGCAGATGATGCGCCCAGGGGCGAGGTCGTCGAGCGTCGAGAACATCGACGCGAGGCGGGCAGGGTTGCGCGACCAGATGTCGATCACGCCGGAGGCGACCTTGATCGTGTCGGTGGTCGCGGCGAACGCGGCCATCGGCACGCCCGCCTCGCGCACAAGCCGGGAGTCGGCCTGCCACACCGCCTCGAAGCCCCGCTGCTCGGCGTATTGCGTGTACCCGATCGCGTCGCGGATCGGATGGGCGTCCTGCAGGTAGAGGGCGAGTCTCGTCATGGTTCCTCCTCGGGGTTCACGGGCGCGCCGTGGACCACCATCATCGCTCGTCGCGGACGTACGGGATGCCGAGCGCCGCCGGTGGCCCGCCGCCGCGCCGCAGATCGCGGGTGCCCCACACGACGAGCACGACGATCGTCAGCACGTACGGCAGCATCGCCAGGAACTCGGCGGGGATGTCGACGCCCTCGCCCTGCAACCAGAAGTTGGCCCGCCGGGCGAACCCGAACAGGAACGCGCCGAGCACGACACGGATCGGGTTCCACGAGGCGAACACGACCAGGGCGATCGCGATCCAACCGATGCCGGCCGTCGTGCCGGCTTGGCTCCACGACGGCACGAGCGCGAGGACGAGATACGAGCCGCCGAGGCCGGCGAACAGCCCGCCGAGCATCACGTGGGCGTAGCGGTAGGCGGCGACCGGGACGCCCATCGAGTCGGCCGTGCCGGGCGACTCGCCGACCGCCCGCACGGCGAGCCCTGTCTTGGTGCGATTGAGATAGAACGCGATGACGACGGCGAAGACGACGGTCGCGTAGACGATCGGGTCCTGGTCGAACAGGACCGGTCCGAGGACCGGGATGTCGGCGAGCGGGCCCCACGCGATCGCCCGGAAGTCGGTGGCGAGCGGGATGCCCTCGATCGACTTGCCGAGGAACGTCGACAGCCCGGTCCCGAAGATCACGAGCGCGAGCCCCGACACGATCTGGTTGGCGCGCAGCGTGATCGACAAGAAGGCGTGGATGATCGAGAAGAGCGCGCCGGCGATGCCGCCGGCGGCGAACGCCAGCCACAGGTTTCCCGAGCTGTCGCCGACGCGGAAGGCGGCGACCGCGCCGATCAGCATCATGCCCTCGACGCCGAGGTTGAGGATTCCGGACCGCTCGGCGAGCAACTCGCCGAGGGCGGCGAGCGCGATCGGCACGGCGGCCCCGACCGCCGCCGCCAGCGTGAGGACGAACGCGGCGTCGTTCATGCCACCGCGCTCCTCGTCCGGCTGATCGACAACCGGTGGTGCGCGAACACCTCGCCGCCGATGGCGAACAGCAGGATCGCGCCCTGCAACATCAGCGACACCTCCACCGGCACGCGCTGGCCCGGGAGGCTCTGGAGCGCGACTCCCGCGTTGTTGATGCCGCCGATGAAGACCGCCACCAGGACGACGCCGAACGGGTTGTAGCGGGCGAGGGCGGCGACGACGATGCCGGTGAACCCGAGCCCGAGCTCGAGCCCATTCGGGTCGAGGGCGTACGCCCGCCCGGCCACCTCGGTGGATCCGGCGAGCCCGGCGAGCGCTCCGGAGATCAGCAGCGCGACGATCACGGTCCGCCGCACCGGGATGCCGGCGTAGCGCGCCGACGCCGGCGACGACCCGACGACGTTCATGTCGAATCCGAGCGACGTATAGCGGATCAGCACCCACACCAGGAGCACGACGAGCAGTGCCGCGACCAGGCCCCAGTGGACCCTGGTGTCGCTCCACAGCGGGAAGCGCGCCGCGTCGGGCACCTTCTTACCCTGCGGGAAGTTCGTCGACTCCGGGTCGCGCCAGTACGAGCTCGACCCGAAGATCAGGTAGCGCATGAAGAACAGCGCGATGAACGTCAGCATCAGGGTCGTGATGATCTCGCTCGTGCCGAAGTAGGCCTTGAACAGCGCGGCGGGCGCCGCCCACAGCGCGCCGCCGATCGCTCCGGCGATCATCACCAGCCCGGTTCCGATCACCCACGGCATGCCGTCGGTCAGCGCCAGCCCGGCCCACGAGGCGAAGATCGCGCCGAAATACAACTGGCCCTCACCGCCGATGTTGAACAGGTTCATGCGGAACGCGATCGCCGCCGCCAGCCCGGTCAGCATCAGCGGGATGGCGATCGCCACGCTGTCGGTGAACCCGAACCGCGACGTGAAGCTCGCCTCGAACAGCTCGCGGTAGACGGTCAGCGGGCTGAACCCCTCCCACAGGAGGAAGATGCCGCCGGCGACCAGCGCGGCGACGACCGAGAGCACCGGGGTCAGGACGTTGTACCACCACTTCCGTTCGAGCCGCCGCTCGAGGCGGACCTGGACCGCGCTCATGCCGCCCCCTCGTGGTCGACGCCGGCCATCGCCAGGCCGATGTCGCGGATGTCGAGGTCGTCGGTCGGGCCTTCGAGCGCGATGCGGCCGCGGTAGAGGACGGCGACGCGGTCGGACAGGCTGCGCACCTCGTCGAGGTCCTCGCTGATGATCAGCACTGCGGCCCCGCGCTCGCGGGCGTCGTGGAGCAGGCCGCGGACGAACTCGGCGGCGCCGATGTCGAGGCCGCGGGTGGGCGCGGACACGATGATCGCCTGCGGTCCGTCCGGAGTGCCGAGGCCGGCGAGCTCGCGCGCCAGGAGCACCTTCTGGGAGTTTCCTCCGGACAGCAGCCGCGCCTCGGCGTCGGTGCCGGGCGTCTTGATCTCGTAGTCGTCGATGGCGGCGGCGACCTCCCCACGTGCCGACCTGCGATCGACGAAGAAACTCCGTCGGCGGGTCAGCAACATGTTGTCGGTGAGGCTCAGCCCGGGCACGAGGCCGGTGCCGAGACGATCCTCGGGGACGAAGGAGAGCCCGGCCTTGCGGGCGGCGCGCGGACCCTTCCCGGTGACGTCGGTCCCGCAGATCGAAACCGATCCGGCGTCGGGTCGGTGGACACCGGCGAGCAATCTGGCGAGCGGTCGTTGGCCGTTTCCGGCGACGCCGGCGATGCCGACGATCTCGCCGTGGTGGACGTCGAGGTCGAGGTCGTCGATCAGGGACTGGTCGCCCTCGGTCAGCCGGAGCCCGCGGGCGGCGATCCCGACCTGACGCTCGGCGGCCGACTTCGTTGCCCGGCGGGTCTCGCTGACGACCGGCCGCCCGACCATCAGTTCGGCCAGGTGGCGTTGGTTCGTGTCGGCCGTCGCCACCTCGCCGGTGACCGCGCCCGCCCGCATCACGGTCACTCGGTCGCTGACCGCCATCACCTCGCCGAGCTTGTGGCTGATGAAGACGATCGCCTTGCCCTCGGCGGTCATCGCCCGCACGGTCTCGAACAGGGCGTCGACCTCCTGCGGCGTGAGCACCGCCGTCGGCTCGTCGAGCAGCAGCACGTCGGCGCCGCGGTAGAGCACCTTGACGATCTCGACGCGCTGCCGCTGGCCGACCGTCAGGTCCGAGATCCGCGCCCGCGGCTCGATCGGCAGGCCGAACCGCTCGCCGATCTCGGCCACCCGCGTCTCGATCTCGCGGGGCCTCAGCAGGCTCGCCTGGTCGGGGTCGCCGAGCACGACGTTCTCGGCAACGGTGAACCGTTCGACCAGCCGGAAGTGCTGGTGCACCATACCGATGCCGTTGGCCAGGCCCTCGCGCGGGCTGCGCAGCCGAACCGGAGAACCACTGCGCATGATCCGGCCGTCGTCGGGCTGGTACAGGCCGCACAGCATGGCGGCGAGGGTGCTCTTGCCGGCGCCGTTCTCGCCGAGGATCGTGTGGACCTCGCCGACCTTCACATGAAA
>JBFGCT010000200.1:0-6863 GCA_041581055.1 Ilumatobacteraceae bacterium
GGGTTCCGGTCCGACATCGACGTGGTCGAGGTGATGTACCACTCGTTGCACCACCAGGCGGCCGACCACATGGCCGCGATCCGCCGGGGGACCGCGGCGGCCACGCAGCGGTACCGCCGCTCGTTCCTTTTCGGGTTCGCCGACCGCGTCGCCGAGATCCTCGCCGACTCCCGCGCGGCGACCGAGGCCAGCGCCCCGGCATCGACGACGGAGACGACGGCGCTCGCCCTCCGCGCCCGCGCCGACCGGGTCGAGGAGTACGCCCAGCGGTCGTTCGGCCGGGTCCGCGTCGCCCGGGCCCCCAGCGCGGCGCAGGCCCGTGCGTGGGTGGCCGGCGCGTCAGCGGCGAACGGCGCCGATGTCGGCCGGGCCCGGCTGGCTGGCCGGCCGGCGATCGGCCGCGGGTCTCCCGGATGAGCGCGGCCGACGTCGGCCGGGTCGCCGTCTACGCCGCCGAGATCGCCGCGTTCGCCGGAACCGACCTCGAGTCGGTCGTCCCGCTCGACGAGCTGATCGCTCGCGCCGACCTTGTGACGGCGGGAGAGTGGTGGCCGGGCCCGCCGGTTCATGTGCGCCCGGCGCGTCGCGACGCGTCGTCGTCGAGCACCCGCTGCCACCTCGACGGCGCGACCATCCGGATCGCCGCCGACCAAGCGACGCCCGCCACGCTGGCCCACGAGCTCGCCCACGCGCTGGCCGGTAGCGAGCGCGGCCACGACCCGGTGTTCCGCGCCGCGTACCTCGACGCGGTCGCCGTGGTGACCAACGCCGTCTCCACCGATCGCCGCCACGAGGTGCACGTCGAGCAGTTGGCGGCAGCGTTCTCCGCCGCCCGCCTCTCTGTGGGCGAGCGCCGGTGGCGGACGCCGCCCGCCGCCGGCCCGATCGCACTCTGACCTGGCGCCGGCCTGGCTGTCGGTGAGCAGCCCGCCGCCGGCCCGATCGCGCTCTGACCGGGCGCCGGCCTGGCTGTCGGTGAGCCGCCCGCCGCCGGCCCGATCGCGCTCTGACCTGGCGCCGGCGGTCGGCGACGGTGCGCGTGCTCGATCGGCAGCGCGTATCGTCGCGGCGTGGCCGACGACGCAGAACGCTCACGGCCGGCCGGCCTCAGCGAGCGTGTCCGCCGTCCCGACGCGGCGACCGTGATCAGGGTGACCTCCCTCGTGCTGGGCTTGATCGCGCTCGTGTTCTCCGCGCTCCGGTTCAACGAGTTCTTCGACGCCCGGGCCGACGAGCGGGTGGCGGCGGAGTCGGCGGTCATCGCGGCTACCGACGCCTCGGCAGCGGCGGTCAACGTGTTGTTGGCGAGCATCGAGTCAGCCGTCGACGAGGTCGCGGCCGGGTTGTCCGACGGCAGCGTCGACGACCGGCTGGCGGAGCGGTTGGCGGCGGCGAGCGCCGACCCGGGTCGCGCCGTCGACCAGCGGCCGTGTCGTGAGCTCGATCCGACGTCAGCCGAACTGGAACCGAGGCTCTGTGCGACCGCCCGCGACATCCCCGAGCTCAACGGCATTGGGGTGGTCTACGCCACGCGCTACGACCCGGCGACCACGTATCGGCCGTACGCCAACCGGATCGGCGGCCCGCTCGTCCTCGGCGAGTTGGTCCAGCGCGACTTCGAGGCCACCGACTGGTACGTGAACGCCGTCGAGCACCAGGGCGCGTGGACCCACCCCAGGTTCGGCCTCACCAGCCAGAAGCTGCTCGCGTACTACGCCGCCCCGTTCGTCTCCGACGACGGCGCCGTGCGCGGCGTCGTGCTCGCGACGTACGCGCTCGACCGGTTGGCGGCCGACCTCCGTTGGCTCAGCGTCGGATCGACCGGCTACTCGGTCGTCCTGAGCGACGAGGGCAAGGTCGTCAGCCATCCGTCGGAGCAACTGGTGATCGACGAGCTCGAGGGGTCGGAGCGGCTCGGGGCCGACCTCCGGCCCTCGGCGAGCACGACCGTCGCCGCCTTCCGCGAGGCCGCGCTGGCCGACGGCTCGCCGACGGGGTTCCTCGACGGCCTGACCGACGACGTGACCGACGCGCCCGCGTGGCTCGCGTGGTCGCCGATCGAGGCCGTCGGCTGGACGTACGGCGCCGTCGTCGTCGAGCGAGAGGTCTACCGGCGAACCGCGGAGCAGAACCGGTTGCTGATCGACGCCGGGTTGGCGCTGCTCGCCGGCGTCCTGCTGGCGTGCGTCGTGCTGTTCGGCGCGCACCGCGGAAGCGACCGGGCGCTGTGGGCGATCTCGGTCACGGCCGGCGTGCTGGCCGTGATCGGAATCGGCTGGGTGTGGTACCTGACGCTGACCGGTCCGGGTGAGGACCGGACCGCCGCCGCCGACGTCGACTGGCCCGACGCGGCGGCGATCGACGACGCCTTCGCTCCACCCGTCGACGATGGCGAGCCGGTGGCGGCGGGCCCGCTCTTCGCCGGCGTGTTCGTGCAGTCGGTGGAGTTCACCGGCGCCAACGACGTGACGGTCAGCGGGATCGTGTGGCAGGAGCGGCGCGACGACGCGGGCCTCGCGGAGCCTCCTGGGTTCGTGTTCCCCGAGGCCGACGAAATGACCATCACCGAGGAGTATCGATCGACGGACGGCAACCTGACGAGGATCGGATGGTCCTTCACATCGAGCCTCCGTCAGACGTTCGACTACTCGCGGTACCCGCTCGACCGGGAGACGGTCTGGCTCCGGCTCTGGCCCGCCGACTACTCGCTGCCGTGGCTGATGCTGCCCGAACTGACCTCGTACGAGACGCTGGCCCCCTCCGCCAAGCCGGGCATCGAGCGCGACTTCGTCGTCGAGGGGTGGGAGCTCGAGGCGAGCTCGTTCTCGTACCGCGACAACGCGTACAACACCGACTTCGGACTGCGCAACATCGCCGACGACCCGACCCCGGAGCTGTACTTCAACATCCACCTGAAGCGCTCGTTCCTCGACGCCGCGATGTCGCAGCTCGTGCCGCTGAGCGTCGTCGCCGTCCTGCTGTTCGGGGTGCTGCTGATCAGCACGAGGCGCCGCGCCGCCGACGACGCGCTGGACTTCTCCGCGCTCGGCGTTCTCGGGTACTGCGCAGCGCTCTTCTTCGTCGTGATCCTCTCCCACGAGCAACTGCGCTCGAAGCTGAACTCGTCCGAGATCATCTACCTCGAGTACTTCTACTTCACCACGTACGTCGCGATCCTGGGGGTGTCGGCGAACGCCATCCTCGTCGGCGCCGGGCGCGGGGGCCGGCTCATCGACTACCGGAACAACCTGCTGCCGTCGTTGGTGTACTGGCCTGCGCTGAACGGCGTGATGCTCGCCATCACCGTCATCAGCTTCTACTGACCACGCTCGGCGCCCGCCCGGCGGGTCTCAGGACTGTGCGTTGGCGATCGCCACCCGCGGGTCGCGGTTCGGGTCGTCGGGGTTGCCGAGCGACTCGCTGAACGCGGTCATCGCCTGCTCGCGGGCTGCGTCGTCCAGCTCGGCCTCCATGATCCGCTCGACCGACGGCGCGAGATCGCCGAAGTCGCTGACGATCTGATGGGCAAGCTGTTCGCTCGGCGTGAGGTCCTCGAGCGGGGTGGTGCCGTCGTGCCAGCGGGTGACCGGCTTCTTGCGCTTGACCATGATGACTTCTTCCTTGCGCTCGTTCGAGGCAGGCTCGGAGGGAGGCGAACCAATCGTGTCGCCCGGGTTCGGCGCCAGCTGTGAAGAACTCCCCGCTCAGTCGGGAAGCTCCACCTTAGCGCCGCCGCGCCGCCTGCCGTGCGGCGGCCGGCGGGCCGGTGCCGTGGCGTCAGGCGACGGTCGGCGCCCCGAGGGCGAGCGTGGCGTCGATCCCGGCCCGGAGGCAGGCCATGAACTCGGGCCGGTCGTCGACCGCCTTGGCGTCGAGGTTGACGCCGAGGTGCAGCACGCCGTCGTAGCTGAACAACGTGATGTTGACGGCGGCGCCGGCCGTCGGCCCGAAGGCGAAGAACGTGTCCACCCGCGCCCCGCCGACGTAGACCGGAAAGGGTGGGCCCGGCACGTTCGACGTCGTGACGTCGACCCCCTTCATCATCCCGCCGATCAGCGCGACCGACGCCGCGGGGCCGAGCCGGCCGATGACGCCGGAGATGTCGCTCATGTGCGGCAGCGCCGGCTCGTCCCTGACCGTTCGCAACCGGTCGCGGGTGTCGGCCAGCCGATCCGCGGCCGGGCGCTCGCCCAGCGGGAGCACGACCCGCGCCGGCACGAACTGGTTGCTGGCCAGCGCCGCGCTGTCGGCGTTGCGAACGCTGACCGGCATCGCCATCCGGATCTCCTCGCAGGCCGCGCCCCGCCGGCGGTGATACCGATCGAGGCCGTCCAACACGGCCGACACGAACGCGTCGTTGAGCGTTCCGCCGCCGGTCTTGGCGGCTGCCTTGAGGTCGTCGAGCGGGATGGTGATCGTCTCGAAGACCGGTGTCATCGACCGGGCGGTCATGATCGGGCTCAACGGCCGCGGCGTCGGCTTGACGACGCCGGCGACCGATGACGTCGTGCGGGCCGCGCCGCGCACCGCGCCGACCGGGTCGCGCACGAAGCCCGCCGCCGACCGCATGGTCGCCCTGCCGAGCCGCACGCCGGTCTTGGCCTCCTCCGACACGCGGCGGGTCACCGAGCGGCCCGCCGCCGGAACCCCCGGCCGCGTGACGGCGCGGGCGGCCGCGCGGGCGGCGGGAGGAGTCTCATCGCCGGGGGCGGACCCGCCTTCCGGAGCGAGCTCGACCATGTGCTGCAGCATGTTGACCATGCCGAGCCCGTCGGCGATCGCGTGGTGGACGGTCATCACGAGCGCGGCCCTCGACTTCGGGAGGCCCTCGACCATGTCGATCCCCCACAGCGGCCGGTCCCTGTCGAACGCGCGGCTGGCCGCGTGCTGCGCGTGTTCGAGCACGTCGCGGGTGTCCGGGCGGCGCCCGCACAGCCGAACCCGGCGGGCGTGGTAGCCCGGGTCGAAGTGCGGGTCGTCGGCCCATCGCGGCGTGGCGATGCCGTTGGGGTCGTCGATGACGCGCTGGCTGAGCCTCGGCAGCCGGCCGACCATGCGTTCGACGATCGCATCCATGCGGTCCCGCGCCGGGGTCGAGTCGAGGAACCACACGCTGGTCACCGTGGACCGCAGCAACGGATCACGCTCGATGTGCCACAACAGCGCGTCGCTCTCGGACATCCATTCGTCGTACACGATGTCGGTCATCGCCGGCAGCCCTCCGGTCCGTCGAGCCCTTGCCCGGCCCGACCGAACCGATCGTAGGCGGCCGCGGCGGGCCCGGCGACCGGGTGGTCTCCGGTAGCGGTTGACTCGCCTCGCTCTGTCAAGCTAGTTTCTGGAAAACGTCAATAACTCGTCTGTGTTCCATGCGCGAGCTGGGTTCACACTCGAGGGTTGGGAACACCGTGGGAACGGAGCGACGATGATCAGCCAGCGATTGCCAGCGATCGCCCTAGCCAGGGGAGCGGTTCGCGGGCCGGCTGTCGCCTGGCGCCCGAGTGTCGTCGGCACCACGTTCGACAAGCCCCGCCGCCCCCGGTGGCGAGTCCCCGCCGTCATCGCCGCTGTGACCGGGCTGGGTGCCGCCGCATTTTTCGCCGCCGCCTCCTCCGACCAGGGCAGCTCGCTCCAACCGGTCGCCGAGCCCGCAGTCGCCGCCGAGGATCTCCCGCTCGGCTCGATGTTCCACGTCGTCGACCAGATCGGCGCCCGCCAGCTGTGGGCGCAGGGGATCACCGGCGCCGGCGTCAACGTCGCGGTCATCGACACGGGCGTGGCGCCCGTCGACGGGCTTGCCGACGACGGCAAGATCGTCGCGGTCGTCGACCTGAGCGCCGACGCCTCCGATCCGGCGACAGCGTTCCTCGACGGCAACGGCCACGGCACGCACATGGCCGGCATCATCGCCGGGCGCGAGACGGCGGCCGACCCCTCGCGGGCCGCCGACCACCCCGAGTGGTTCCTCGGTGTCGCGCCCGACGCCGGCATCGTGTCGGTCAAGGTCGCCGACCAGGCCGGCGACGCCGAGCTGGCCTCCGTGGTCGCCGGTGTCGAGTGGGTCGTCGCGCACGCCGACGAACTCGACATCAGGGTGCTCAACCTCTCGTACAACAGTGGCTCCGCACTTCCGTACCAGAGCGATCCCCTGACGACGGCGATCGAGCGCGCCTGGCAGGCCGGCATCGTCGTCGTGACACCGGCCGGCAACGGCGGCGCCGACTCCGCCTCCCTCGACTCGCCGGCGATCGACCCGTACGTCATCGCGGTCGCCGCCGCCGACGTGTCCGCAAACGGCGTGGCGATCGCCGACTTCGCGAGCAGCGGCGACGACGCGCGCCAGCCCGACGTCGCCGCCCCGGGGGCCCACATCGACAGCCTGAGGGTCCCCGGCAGCAACGCCGACGTCGAGCACGCCGAGGGCTTCGTCGACGACGAGACGTTCCGCGGCAGCGGGTCGTCGCAGAGCGCCGCCGTCGTGTCCGGCGCCGCCGCCTTGCTCCTCGACGCCCGCCCCGAGCTCACCGCCGATCAGGTCAAGGCGGTGCTCACCGCCAGCGCCGACGAGATCGTTGGCGCTTCGCCGGCGCGGGCCGGCAGTGGCCTCATCAACCTCGAGCGGGCGGTCTCGACTGCCGTCGGCGCCGCCACGCAGAGCTGGGCGCCCGCTCAGTTCGAAGGCCCGATCCCGGCCGTGCCGGGCGTGTCCAGCGTCTGGGACGGCTCGACGTGGGCCGGTTCGACGTGGGCTGGCTCGACGTGGGCCGGTTCGACGTGGGCTGGCTCGACGTGGGCTGGTTCGACGTGGGCTGGTTCGACGTGGGCTGGTTCGACGTGGGCTGGTTCGACGTGGGCTGGTTCGA
>JBFGCT010000201.1:0-6692 GCA_041581055.1 Ilumatobacteraceae bacterium
CCGAACGCGGACTGGATCGCGGTGTACATGCCCATCGCGTCGAGGGCGTTGTTGACCGATTGCTTGGCGAGGGTCAGGCCGAACATCGGGCGGCGGGCGATGTGCTCGGCCATCTCCAGCGTCGCCGACTCCAGCTCGGCCCGGGGCACCACCCGGTTGACCATGCCGTGGCGCAACGCCTCCTCGGCGGTGACCGCGCGCCCGGTGAACAGCATCTCCTTGGCCAGCCGGGCCCCGGCCTCGAACGGGTGGGTGAAGTACTCGTGGCCGTTGACGCCGAAGGCGACGACCGGGTCGGAGAACGTCGCGTCGTCGGAGCACACGATCAGGTCCATCGGCCAGACGAGCATCAGCCCGCCGGCGATCACCTTGCCCTGCACGGACGCGATCGTCGGCTTGGGGATGTTGCGCCACCGCCAGCACAGCCCGACGTACATCTCGGCCTCGCGCGCCATGTAGCCCTCGGCGCCGTCGGCGTCGAAGTGGCACTGCGTGCCGATCGTCGGGAGCTCGTCCATGTCCGGATCGAGGTCGGCCAGGTCGTGGCCCGACGAGAAGTGCCTGCCGTCGGCGGCGAGCACGATGCAGCGCACGCCGTCGTCCTGGGCCGCCCGGTCGAACGCCTGGTTCAGCTCGGTGAGCATGCGGTAGTTCTGCGCGTTGGCCACCTCGGCGCGGGCCAGCGTGATGCGCGCGACCCGCTCGACCGGGACGTCGTAGCGGACGTGCTCCCATCCATCGGGTGCACCGGGCTCACCGGGTGCGTCGGGTGTCTCGCGTGCGTCGGGTGCGCTCGGCGTGTCGGTCATCGGCGTCCTCCTCCGGACGGCGGCGGGGCGCAACTCACGTCAGCCCCAGGCGTTCCAGTTGCTCGTCGGGGGCCTCGACGTCGCGCAGCGCGGTGCGGAGCAGCTCGGCCAGCTCGGACTCGGTCGACTCGCCGACGCGGTTCTCGCCCTCGTCGGGGTCGACGTCGATGTCGTAGAGGTGGTGGCATCCGACGTTGCGCGCGCCGCTCGCCCAGAACGGCAACTCGTCGCCGGGCTCGAACGGCTGCCGGATCACCGGCACGTCGGAGCCCGGCATGAAGTCGAGGCGGGCCCGCCGGTCGGGGACCGGGAACCGCATGAAGGGGGCGAACTCGGACGGGATCGGCATCGTCGACCACCGGTTGGACCACATCGAGAGGGGGAGGTTGTCGTCGACCGGCGCCCGGGCGTACTTGTGGCGGCCGTCGGTGACCTGTACCCAGCCCCCGAACACCCCGCCGATCGCCCACTCGCGCACCGTCGACGCCGACCCGGTGAGCAGCGGGACCAGCGAACGGCCGTGCGTCCGGTGCTCCAGCTCGACGCCGAACACATCGGCGATCGTCGCGTTGAGGTCGACGTTGGTCGTCAGCGCGTCGACGTCCTGAGCCTCGGTCCTCGGCCAGTGGACCAGGAGCGGCGTGTGGCCCAGCGGCTCGAACTGCGGCACGGCCGGCTTGCCCCAGATGTCGGGTGTCGCGTCGTTGCCGGGGGCGCCGGTCGGCCGCCGCTCGCCGAGGTAGTGGCCGTGGTCCGTGCACACGATCACCGCCGTCGAGTCCCACAACCCCTGGCCGTCGAGCTCGTCGAGCAGCGCACCGAACCAGTGGTCGATCATCGACAGCTTCGCCCCGTAGTTGGCGCGGACGTTGCGGGCCTGCGCGTCGGTGAGCGAGCCGTCGTCCTGCGCGCCGACGGCGTACGGCGGCCAGATCAGCCGCGGACCGTCCCACGGCGGGTCGTCGTACATCGACGCCCAGGGCTCCGGCGTGTCGAACGGCTCGTGGGGGTCGAACTCGTCGACGAACAGCAGCCAGCGGTCGTGCACGTCCGGTGCGGTCCGCAGCCAGTCGGCGGCGGCCCGCATCGTGTTCGGTCCGGGCAGGTCGACCTCCTCGCGGAACCACGACCGGGTGTCGTCGTAGTGCTTGCGGCCGAATCCCCGGTCGTCGATGCCGTGACGGGCGCGCAGGTACCAGCCGCCGTCGGCGGTCGCCGGCAGCGACGTCGGGGCGCCGAACGCCGACGGGTCGGGATGCGTCCGCCACGGATCGCCCTCGTGGCCGCGGACGTAGTCCCACGCGGTGAAGTCGGTGTGGTAGTTCTCGCCGCCCGTTTCGAAGAGGTGCGGGTGGTCGGACACGAGCATCGTCGTCACGCCGGCCCGTCGCAGTGCGGCCGTGATCGACTCCTCCCACAGCTCGATCGAACCCCACGGCTTCCAGAGGAAGTCGAGCGCCCCGCACAGGATGTCGTGGCGGGCCGGCATGCACGGCAGTGACCCGGTCACGTGGTTCGTGAAGCGGGACGACCGGGCGGCGAAGCGGTCGAGATTCGGCGTGTCGAACTCGGTGCCGCCGTACGCGCCGAGCATGTGCCGGTTCAGCGAGTCGAGGAGGACCACCACCATGTTTCGCGGCGCGGTGGTGGTCGGCGGGGTCATGGCCGAACTGTAGAAGAGCCGCCCACGGCGAACCGGGTCGACCTTCGGAACGCCACGGTTTGTGTGACCGAATATCGCGAAGGTCGACGTTTTCGGTCACACAAACGATGGGGGTCGGCAGGCGCCGGGGTTTGTGTGACCGAATATCGCGGCGGTCGACGTTTTCGGTCACACAAATCGGGGGAACGGTCGGCGGCGCACGATCACCGCCTCGGATCCGGCGACCGGGCCGCCGGTGGCGACTCGCGACGCGTCGGTCGAGAGCAGCAGTTCGCCGTCGAGGTCGGCGGGCCAGGCGACGGCTTCGTCGCCGGTGTTGACCGCGACCTCGATCACGTCGTCGCCGAGCGATCGCGTGTACCGGATCACCGCACCGTCGAGCGGGGCGAGGTCCATCGACCCGCGTCGGAGCACAGCGTTCGATCGGCGGAGGGCGAGCAGATCGCGGTACAGGGTGTGGAACGAGCCGCCGACGCCGACCTCGGCCTCGGCGTTGTGGGTCGCGGCGTTGGCCGGGAACGGCAACCACGGAATGGCCGACCAGCCGTGGCCGATGGCGTCGTCGCCATCGGCGGTCCACGGGATCGGCGCCCGGCAGCCGTCGCGGCCGTCCGGATCGACGACCCGATCGGCGGGCACGACAGCGTCGGCGAGCCCGAGCTCCTCTCCGGCGTACAGGAACGGTGTGCCGCGGACGGTCAGCGAGATCACGGCCGCGGCCCGGGCCCTGGCGTCGGCGCCGTAGCGGGTTCGGTGCCGGCTGCGGTCGTGGTTGCTCAACACCCAGGTCGGCCAGCGCGGCTCGGCGAAGTCGTGCTGGGCGGCGGCGATCGTGCGGTGCAGCGCGTCGGCGTCCCACTCGGTGTGCACCGGCCGGAAGTCGAACGAGAGGTGCAGCTCGGGCTGTTCGGGGGTTCCGACGTACGCCGCCGACTGCCCCGGCCGGAGCAGGTAGACCTCGCCGACCATCATCGGCCGCTGCGGATACGAGTCGAGCAGCGCCCGCACCCGGCGCAGCAGTTCGTGGCCGAGCGGCCGGTCGATCGAGATCACCGGGTGCTGAGCCTCGAAGTCCGGCAGGTCGTCGTCGACGTCGGCGCCCTTGCCGATCAGGTGGACGACGTCGGCGCGGAACCCGTCGACGCCGCGGTCGAGCCAGAACCGCAGCGTGTCGTGCATCGCCGCTTCGACGGCCGGGTTCGCCCAGTTGAGGTCGGGCTGCTCGGCGAGGAACAGGTGGAGGTAGTACTGCCCGGTCGCCTCGTCGAGCGTCCACGCCGGGACGCCCTTGAACTCCGACATCCAGTTGTTCGGCGGCGAGCCATCCGGCCGCGGGTCGCGCCAGACGTACCAGTCGCGCCGCGGGTCGTCCCGCGTCGAGCGGGACTCGGCGAACCACCCGTGCTGGTCCGACGTGTGGTTCGGCACCCAGTCGAGCAGCAGCCGCATGTCACGCGCGTGCAGCGCGGCGACCAGGTCGTCGAGATCGTCGTTCGTGCCGAAGACCGGATCGACGTCGCAGTAGTCGGCGACGTCGTAGCCGAAATCCCTCATCGGCGAGCGGAAGATCGGCGACAGCCACAACGCGTCGACGCCAAGATCGTGGAGATACTCGACGCGGTCGATGATGCCCCGCAGGTCGCCGACCCCGTCGGCGTTCGAGTCGGCGAACGAGCGGGGGTAGATCTGGTACACGACCGCGTCGCGCCACCACGCCACCTGTGATGCCTCGTCGCTCATCGCCGGCTCCAGTCCCCGGACTCGATCGGCGTCAGCGTGAGGCCGCCGCCGTACTCGTATGCCCACGCCGTGGCGCCCCGCCGCGTCGTGATCCTGACACGTCGGTAGAGCCCGGCGACGGTGCCCTCCTCGTCGTCGAGCACCCGAAGGCACGCGCTGATCGTGCTCTCGGCCAGCGGATAGGTGCGGCCGACGATGGCGCCGTCGCCGCCGAAGACCGCGGCCGGGTACCCGAGGCCGGTGTCGTACAGCCGTCCCACCGCCGTGTCGGCGTGGCCCTCGCCGGCGACGAACGGTGACAGGTGATGCCACCGCACGTCGCCGGGTCGAAGCGTGCCGTAGACGAACAGATGCCGGCAGCCGGCCTGCTCGGCCTCCGTCACCCCTTGGCGGCGACGAACGCGTCCGAGTACTTGATCTCGAAGTCGCCGGTGTCGCGGATCAGCTCGAGGTTGCTGCCGTCACCGCCCAGCGTGTCGGCGCTGCTGATGAAGTCGAGCAGCTCCTCGTCGAGCCCCGGCTCGGCGGCCTTGTTCGGCGTGCCGTAGTAGTTCCAGTTCGACAGCTCGGCGCCCTGATCGCCGTCGAGCAGCCAGTTGATGAACGTATGGGCCGTGCACGGGTGCGGCGCGTCGAAGACGACCGCCATGTTGTCGATCCACCGGGTGCCACCCTCGTCCGGCACGAAGTACACGTACTGCGACGGATCGTCGGTCTCCAGGATCTGGACGAACATGTCGCCCGAGTACCCGTGGCCGATGACGGTTTCGCCCGATGTCAGCAGCTCGTCGGCGGAGTCGGTGTTGAACGCGGCCACCCGGCCACGAGCCGCGGCCACGAGCTCCTCGGCCTCCTTCAGCTCACCGTCGTCGGTCGTGTTGAGCGAGTACCCGAGGTACTTCAGAGCGGCGCCGATCGTCTCGCGCGGGTCGTTCAACAGCGAGATCGCGCCGCTGTACTCGTCGGCGATCGCCGGGTCGAACACGAGACCCCAGGTGCGCGGGAAGTCGGTCCCGACGGAGGCGGTGTTGACGGCGAGGCCGGTCGTGCCCCACTGGTACGGCGCCGAGTAGTCGAGGTTCGGGTCGTAATCCGGGGTCTTGAACGCGTCGGCGACGTTGGCGAGGTTGGGGATCGCGTCCTTGTTCAGCTTCTGGACGTGGCCGCCGGCGATCAGAATCGCCACCATGTAGTCGGACGGCACGATCACGTCGTAGCCCGAGTTGCCGGCGGCGATCTGTGGCTGCATCGCCTCGTTGGAGTCGTAGACGTCCATCGTCGCCGAGATGCCGTACTCGTCGGCGAAGGCCTGCAGTTGGTCGGGGTCGATGTACTCGGCCCAGTTGAAGAGCGCAAGGTCGCCGTCGGTCTCGCCGACCTCGCAGGCGACGGGGTCCCCGCTCGCGCCGCCGCCGTCGTCGTCGCTGCCGCACGCGGTGGCGACCAGCGCCAACGCGATCGGCACGGCGGCAAACCGGAGCGCGCGCCCCGAAGTGGTTCGCATCGTGGACATGGTTTCCTCCCCCGGCGCGATTGGGTCGGCGGCGCCGCGCCATCGTTGCGGCCGGTCGACCGGCCACTTCCTCATCCTGCGGGCGCGATCTCCGCCTCGTCGGGCGCCGGTTCGGCGCCCCCGCTTCGATCGCTCCGCTGCAACAGTAGCGACGCCAGGACGAGGAAAATCGACACCGCCAGCATCACGACCGAGACGGCGTTGATCAGCGGGGTCACGCCGCGGCGGATCAACCCGAACACGTAGACCGGCAGCGTCGTCGACCCAGGGCCGGAGACGAACTGCGTGACCACGACGTCGTCGAGCGACAGCGTCAGGGCGAGCAGCGCCCCCGCCGCGACGCCGGGCGCGATCAGCGGCAGCGTGACATGGCGGAACGTCTTCCAGCGGGTCGCGTACAGGTCGAGCGCCGCCTCCTCCAGGCCCTCGTCCATCCCGGCGAGCCGCGCCCGCACGATGATCGAGACGAAGCTGATGTTGAACGCGATGTGGCTGACGACGATCGTCGTGAACCCCTTGGCGTACTGCACGCCGAACACCGAGTCGATCAGGTCCAGGGCCTGGGAGAAGAACAGCAACATCATCACCGCCATCGTCACGTCGGGGATGATGATCGGCAGGTAGAGCAGCGCGTCGAAGACCTGCTTGCCGCGGAACGTGAACCGCTCGAGGGCGAGGGCCGCCATCGTGCCGAGCACGACCGAGATGACCGTCGAGAAGAAGGCGACCTTGACCGAGATCCAGATCGCGTCCTTGATCGGCTCGTTGTCGGCGAACTCCCGGTACCACTCGAGCGTGAAGCCACCCCACGTGCCGACGTTGCGGTTGGCGCTGAACGAGAAGATCAGCAGCAGGATGATGGGCGCGTAGAAGAAGGCGTACACCAGCACCGCGTTGGCGTTGAGGAACCATCGCGTCGCGCCCCGCGGGGCGGCCGTGCTCTGCGTGATGTTAACAGCGTCCTGCC
>JBFGCT010000202.1:0-6644 GCA_041581055.1 Ilumatobacteraceae bacterium
GCGTCGAAGTTGAGCCCGCCGGTCGTGAAGCCGCCGCCGCGCAGGATCTCGAGCATCCCCAGCGTCATCTGCTCCACCGACGCCGGGAACCGGTCGACGTCCCAGCCGAGGCGGTCGTCGCCGGCGTTGGCGTCGATCGACCCGAAGATGCCGGCCGCGACCGCCGTGGCGATCTCGTGGTGGAAGTCGTGCCCGGACAGGGTCGCGTGGTTGACCTCGATGTTCACCTTGACCTCGTCGGCCAGGTCGTACTTCTGGAGGAACGCGTGCACCGCCGCGACGTCGTAGTCGTACTGGTGCTTGGTCGGCTCGAACGGCTTGGGCTCGATGAGGATCGTGCCGTCGAAGCCGATCGCGTGCTTGTGCTCGACGACCATCGAGAAGAACCGGCCGAGCTGGTCGAGCTCGTGGGCCATGTCGGTGTTGAGCAACGTCTCGTAGCCCTCGCGCCCGCCCCAGAGGACGTAGTTGGCGCCGCCGAGCCGGTGGGTCGCCTCCATGCAGTGGGCGACCTGGGCGGCGGCCCAGGCGAACGCCTCGGGGTCGGGGTTCGTGGCCGCGCCGGCCTGGAAGCGGGGGTTGGAGAACATGTTGGCCGTTCCCCAGAGCAGCCGGACGCCGGTGCGCTCCATGTGGCCGGCGGCGTGCTCGACCATCTCGTCGACGTTGCGCGCCGACTCGGCGAAGGTCGCGCCCTCCGGCGCGATGTCGACGTCGTGGAAGCAGAAGAACGGCGCGCCGAGCTTGGAGAAGAACTCGAACGCGGCGTCCATCTTCAGTCGGGCGGCCGCCATCGGGTCCATCCCGCCGCTCTGATTGGGGTGCCACGGCCGGTCGAGCGTGCCGGCGCCGAAGATGTCGAACCCGTCCCAGGCGAAGGAGTGCCAGTAGCACACGGCGAATCGGAGGTGTTCGGCCATCGTCCGCCCGGCGACGACGCGCTCGGCGTCGTACCAGCGGAACGCCAGGGGGTCGTCCGAATCGGGACCCGCGTAGGCGATCCGGTCGACGTCGGGGAAGAACGGCTCGGCCATCCCTGGATCGTACGCGCCCCGGAGTCGGCTGGGCGCACCGGGATCAGGCGTCGCGGAGGTCATGCTTCCAGGCCCGGAAGCGGTCGTGGCGCACGCCGCTCGGGCCGATGCCGTCGGCCGATCCGTCGGGGTGCAAGCGGAGTGTCACGGGGTGGTCGAGGTCGTCATGGCGCGCCGCCCAGTAGCGCGCGTCGCCGTGCCTGGCCGGACCGGCCCGCCAAAGCAGCCAGGGCCCGATCCGGCGCTTGTAGTCGGCGACCGGGTGGTCGGGCAGGTCCTCGCCGAGCCCGAGCAGACTGGCCGGCGCTTCGACCCAGGCCGTCGCCTTGATGTTGCGGTCGCGGGTCGGGGTCAGCGGCAGCTCGTCGGTGTGCACCGGCGTCTCGTCGGCCGGCCGCTCGTCGTATCGCATCGGGGTCCGAACCGGCTACCAGCCCCGTTCGATCCACTCCTCGAGGTGCGGCCGCTCGGTCCCGATCGTCGTGTCGAGCCCATGGCCCGGGAGCACGATCGTGTCGTCGGGGAAGGCGAACAGCTTGTCGGTGATCGAGCGGATGATCGTGTCGAAGTCGGCGTCGTCGAAATGCGTCGCGCCGGGCCCGCCGGGGAACAGCGTGTCGCCGGTGAACAGCAGCGGCGTACCCTCCAGGTCGAACGAGATCGAGCCCGGCGTGTGGCCCGGGTTGTGGATCGCGTGCAGCCGCAGGCGGCCGACCTCGATCACCTCGGCGTCGTCGAGGAACACGTCGTAGCCGACGTCGGCCAGCTTCGGGGCGTCGAGCTTGGTGACCGCCACCTCGTAGCCGGCCTCGCGCATCGCCGGGACGGCCTGGATGTGATCCCAGTGGCCGTGGGTCTCCAGCACGCGCTTGACGCCGAGCCGGTCGCACAGCTCCAGCAGTTGCTCGTGCTCGTTGGCCGCGTCGAGCAGGACCGCGTCGCCGGTGGCCCGGCAGCGCACGACGAACACGTTGTTCTCGTACGGCCCGACGACGACCTTGTGGACCTCGACGTCGGCGTTCGACCAGTGCAGGGTGTCGGCGGCGCTCATGCCCGCAGTCTGTCAGCGCCCGCCGCCGAACGCACGGGTCGTGTGGGACCGGGTCAACGACCGCGCCCAGCAGATCGTGGCGCCCCCGCCGGCCGACTCGGCACGGGTCGCGGTCCGCTAGGCCTTGGTGATCCGGGCGACGAGCGGGCCGGCCCGCCGGAAGCCGATCGACAGGCCGACCGGCGAGTAGGCGACGATGCAGTACATCGCCCGGACGCCGTCGCGCCAGCCGATCTTCTTGCCCTCCTCGTAGGTCCGGCCGTGGTAGCTGATCCCGACCTCGTAGACCCGGCAGCGCAGCGCGGCCACCTTGGCGGTGATCTCGGGCTCGAACCCGAACCGGTCCTCCTCGATCGTGATCTCGGCCAGCACCTCGCTGCGGAACGCCTTGTAGCACGTCTCCATGTCGGACAGGTTGAGGTTGGTCGCCATGTTCGAGGCCAGCGTCAGGAGCCGGTTGCCCAACGAGTGCCAGAAGTAGAGGATGCGGTGGGCCTGGCTGCCGCTGAACCGCGAGCCGTACACCACGTCGGCCTGCCCGGCGAGCAGCGGTGCGATGACCCGCTCGTACTCGTCGGGGTCGTACTCGAGGTCGGCGTCCTGGACGATCGTGTACGGCCGGGAGACCTCGGCGAACCCCCGGCGGAGCGCGGCGCCCTTGCCGCGGTTCGCCGGCTGTTCGAGCACGGTGAGCCGGTCGTCGGCGCAGGCCCGGAGTCGTTCGAGGGTGGCGTCGGTGGATCCGTCGTCGACCGCGATCACCTGGCCGACCAACGGGTTCCGCAACACCCGGTCGAGGATCGTGTCGACGGTGTCCTGCTCGTTGTAGCAGGGGATGACGACCGACAGGCAGCCTGCGGAGTCGGCGGTGTTGGGGTCCACGCGGCGAAACCATACCGGCGGGTCGGCGCGCCAGCCTCGCCGGCGCGATCGCCGGTCAGGTGCTCACGACCTCGAATCCGAGGCCGAGGGCGGACGCGATGTGCGCCGGGTCGAAGGTCAGCAGCGACACCGGCGGCGGGAGCCGCCCGGCCGCCGCGAGGTGGATCGCGTCGGTCAGCCGGATCGGCCGCTCCCGCGCCAGGCGGGCCGCGTCGTCGAGGCACCGCTGGTCGACGGGGACGACGTGCAGGTGGTCCCACACCAGCCGGATCGCGTCCTCGAGGTCGGCGCGCAGGATCGGTTCGTCGGTCAGCCGGTCGATCGCCGGCAGCGCCTCGGTCAGCGCCATCGCCGACGCCGCCCACACCTCGTGGCGGTCGAGCGCGTCGAGCACGATCCGCCGCTGTCCGCCGTCGACGACGAGCGCCAGGATCGCGCTGGTGTCGAGCGCCAGCGTCACGCCGCCCCCTCCCGGCGGGTGGAGGCGGGCGGGGCCGGGCGGTCGGGCATCAGCCGCGGAGCTCGCGGAGGGCTTGGTCGACGCGCACGCCGGCCCACACCGGGACCGGGTCGGGCGCCCGCCACGTGCTCGTGCGGCGGGGCGGGACGAGCGCCCCGGCGCCGATCAGGCGGTCGAGGTCGGGGGCGCCGGCGTCGAGCGGGGCGAGCTGGGCGACCGGGTGGCCGCCCGAGGTCACCACCGTGCGCTCGCCGGCCGCGGCGCGGCGGACGGCGTCGGCCAGCCCGGCGCGCAGCGCGCGCACGCCGGCGGTGCGCCCGCCCATCCGCCGGTCGGGTCCGAACGCCGAAGTGGTCACATGTGTACACAAGCAGATTTGCGCGCGGCGGTGCAAGCCGGTCACGATCCGGCCATGAATTTCGCCTTCACCGAAGAACAAGAAGAACTGCGCAAGACCGTCCGCGCCTTCCTGGAGTCCAAGAGCTCCGAGGAGGCCGTCCGCGCCCAGATGGAGACCGAGCGGGGCTACGACGAGGCCGTGTGGAAGCAGATGGCCGAGCAGATGGGCCTCCAGGGGCTGCACATCCCCGAGGAGCACGGCGGGTCGGGCTACGGCTACGTCGAGCTCGGCATCGTCCTGGAGGAGATGGGCCGGGCCCTGCTGTGCGCGCCGTTCTTCTCCAGCGTCGTGCTCGCGGCGAACACGCTGATCCACTCCGGCGACGACGCGGCGATGAAGAGCCACCTGCCCGGGATCGCCGCGGGTGAGACGATCGCCACGGTGGCGTTCACCGAGCCGTCGGGGAAGTGGGACGAGTCCGGCATCACGATGGCGGCGACCGCGGCGGGGGACGGCTACACCCTCGACGGCGAGAAGTCGTTCGTGCTCGACGGCCACGTCGCCGACCTGGTCATCGTCGCCGCCAAGACCGCCGCCGGCACCGGCCTGTTCGCCGTCGACGGGGGCGCCGCGGGCCTGACCAGGACATCGCTGTCGACGATGGACCAGACCCGCAAGCAGGCCAAGCTGACGTTCGAGAACACGCCCGCCACCCTGATCGGGGCCGACGGCGCGGGCTGGGGCGTCCTCGAGACCGTCCTCGACCTGGCCGCCGTCGGGCTCGCCGCCGAGCAGGTCGGGGGCGCCCAGTTCGTGCTCGACATGGCGGTGGAGTACGCCAAGGTGCGCGTCCAGTTCGGCCGCCCGATCGGCTCGTTCCAGGCGATCAAGCACAAGTGCGCCGACATGCTGCTCGAGGTCGAGTCGGCCAAGTCGGCGGCGTACTACGGCATGTGGTGCGCGAGCGAGATGAACGACGAGCTGCCGTCGACCGCGTCGCTGGCCAAGGCCTATTGCTCGGAGGCCTACTTCCACGCCGCGGCCGAGAACATCCAGATCCACGGCGGCATCGGCTTCACCTGGGAGCACCCCGCCCACCTGTACTTCAAGCGGGCGAAGAGCTCCGAGCTGCTGTTCGGCGACCCCACGTACCACCGCGAGCAGCTCGCGCGGCGCATCGGGATCTGAGCCACGTCATGGTTGGTTCCTAAGCTGTTCTCGTGGAACCGATCACGATCGTCCTCGCCGTCGTGGCGGCGATCGCCACCTTCGCCATCGCGGCGATCGCCGTCGGACGGGAGGCGCACCGCCTCGACGCCGTCGCGCCGCGCGCCGTCTACCTGCTCGACGAGGCGGTCGACTACGTCAGCGACCGGCTGCCGGCCGACAGCCAATCCCGCCTGACCCCCGCCGACGTGGAGCGCCTCCTGGTGTTCCACATGCAGTGGCTGCACAGCATGGGCCTCCAGCCCGACGACGTGATCGATCGGCCGCAGGACATCGCGGAGACGGTCGTGGTCAACGAGGACGCCCTCACCGGCTACCTCCTCGGCGAGGCCGAGCGCACCGGGCTCGAGCTCCTCGACGACGTCGACGCGTTCAACGTCGCCGAGGCCCACCTGGCGTACCTGCGGGCGATCGGCGCGATCGGCCCGCAGGCGCCGTTCGACGACGTGATCGAGTGACGTGATCGGGTGACAGGATCGGGTGACAGGATCGAGTGACGTGATCGAATGACCGGGCCTGCCATGCTCTGTGTGTGGCGACGAGCATCCCCAAGGACCGGACCGTCGAGGCGCTGACCGAGGTGTGGGCGAGCATCGCCGCCCTCCTCGAGTCGTTGGACGACGAGCACTGGCGCCGTCGGACCCCCCTGCCCGGATGGGACGTCCACGACAACGTCGCGCACATCGCCGGGACCGAGGCGTCGTTGCTCGGGGAGGCGCCGCCCGACGTGGAGATCGACCGCGATGCGATCGACCACGTCCGCAACGACATCGGCGCGATGAACGAGACGTGGGTCGTCGCCATGCGCGGCCTGTCGCCGGCGCAGATGCTCGCCCGCTTCCGCCAGGTGACCGACCGCCGGCTCGACGTGCTCCAGTCCATGTCCCAGGAGGGGTGGGACGCCGCGTCGTTCACCCCGGCCGGACCGTCGACGTACGGGCGGTTCATGCAGATCCGCGTCTTCGACTGCTGGTTGCACGAGCAGGACATGCGTGACGCCGTCGGCCGACCGGGCCACGAGTCCGGTCTCGCCGTCGAGGTGACGCTCGACGAGTTGACGACGGCGATGGGCTTCGTGGTCGGCAAGCGCGCCGGCGTCGGGCCCGGACACGGGGTGACGTTCGCGCTCACCGACGGGGGAGCGGTCGTGCGCCACATCCACGTCGAGGTCGGCGAGCGGGCGCACGTCGTCGGCGCGCTGTCGGCCCCGGCGACGGCCACGCTGACGATGCCGGTCGGGGTGATGACGCGGCTCGCGGCGGGGCGGCTGTCGGCGGCCGACGGGCGCCCGCGGGTCGCGGTCGACGGCGACGAGACCGTCGCCGCCTCCGTCCTGGAGAACCTGCGCTACACGATCTGATCGGCGTCGAAAAACGACGAGACAAGCGGGGATCGCGTGGGCTAATGTTCTCCCCACCAGAGAGAGGAGGTGGTCCAGCACATGCCAGACAATCAGTACGGGACCCTGGAGGTGGTTGGCCGCTAGGCCGACAGGCTGGACCGCCTGGCGAAAACTCGCCAACCCCCGCCAATCCTCATCGCCGCACCTGGTCCCAGCGGTGTTCCGAGGGGAACGTGAACCCCTGACGATCGTGATGGGATTGGTCCCAACAGTCGCGCGGCGCCGGTGCGCCCTGACGGTTCTCCGCC
>JBFGCT010000203.1:0-6564 GCA_041581055.1 Ilumatobacteraceae bacterium
CCGGTCCGACCGCGAGCGCCGGGCGATCCAGTTCGCCGACGTCGCGGTCCACGACCTGGTGTTCCAGCGGCTGGTCACGTTCGGGGCCTACGAGGGCCTGGTGACCGACCGGCTCAAGGTTAACGGGTACCCGCCCGAGCACATCCTCAACCTCGGCGACGAGCACAGCTACACCCAGCACGAGATCATCGACCAGATGGTGACGCAGATGCCGTCGCCGCACGTGCTCGTCGTCGGCTTCGTCAACATCCACACCCACCAGGCCGAGGAGATGCTCGAGTACTTCGAGCACGAGGCCGAGCCATGGCTCGAAGGAGCGGCGAGCTAGCCGGCCATGCATGACTATCTGCTCTCGTCGGAGTGGGTCCGCTTCGCGTTCGTCCTCGGCGTCGCGGTGTCGATGCTCATGTACGAGCGGCGCCACCTGACGACCGGCTCGATCGTCGTCCCCGGGTACATCGCGGTGTTCATGATCCACCCGCTGGTGATCATCGCCACGTTCGCCAACGCGTTCTTCACGTACTGGCTGGTGAACCACGTCCTGCGCCGGTTCTTCCTGCTCTACGGGCGGACGAAGTTCACGATCCTCGCCGCCACCTCGACGATCGTCCAGACGATCCTGTTGCGCGCCACGCCGCGCGGCCAATGGCTGTGGGAGTCGAACATCCCGCTGTTCATCGGGGTCGGCTACGTGGTCCCGGCGCTGATCGCCCACGACATGGCGCGCCAGGGGGTGTGGAAGACGACGAAGTCGGTGCTGCTCGCCGGCTGCATCGTCGCCTCCCCAATCGCCCTCGCGCTGATCCTCGACCTGCCCGGCGTCAACGACCTGGCGCCGCTGGACGGTTTCGGGAGCATGGCGATCGACGGGAAGTGGCTGCCGTTCGCGGTGCTGCTGTCGGTGCTCGTGTCCTGGGCGGTCGCCATGAACTTCGGGTTGCGCAGCGGCGGCTTCGTCGGCGCCGCCTTCATCAGCATGTTCATGGGCGACCCGTGGCAGGTCGCCGCCGCCGTGGCGACGGCCGTGCTCACCTATCTCGTGGTCACCCGGCTGTTGATGAACAGCATGATCCTGTTCGGCCGCCGCAAGTTCTCCTCGATGCTGCTCGTCTCGTCGGTGATCTCCTGGACCGCGCTGTGGTTCGGCGCCCGCTTCTTCAGCGCCGACTGGCAGTCGCACCTCGAACTCGGATCGCTGGCGCTGACGCCACTGCTCCTCCCCGGGCTCATGGCCAACGACGCGCAGCGCACCTCACCGCGGCGCGTGCTCTACGGGATGTTGCTCGGCGGCTCGTTCGTCTTGACGACGACCTGGTGGGTGCAGGCGACGGTGACGGGCGCGATGCTCCACCCCGGCTGGAAGCTGATGTCGCTGGCGACAGGCGGGGTCGTGTTCGGACCGCAGTTGCGTTCGGCCTACGAGCGGTTGGCGGCCAAGCTCGGCCACCCGGTGGTCGTCGCCGAGACGCCCGAGCCGGAAATCGCCGCCACACCCGAACCGGCAGCCGCCGCAACAGCCGAACCGGCGGTCGCCGCAACAGCCGAGCCCGCCGTCCCCATGCGGCGCCGAACGGACCCCAAGCCGGTCGCCGCCCCACCACCCGAGCCGGTCGTCGCCGCCGCGCCCGAGCCGGCGATCGCCGCGCCGAGGCGGCCAGACCCCGAACCCGCGGCCGTCGCCGCCACACCCGAGCCGGCGATCGCCGCGCCGCGGCGGCCAGACCCCGAACCCGCGATCGTCGCCGCCACACCCGAGCCGGCGATCACCGCGCCGCGGCGGCCAGACCCCGAACCCGCGATCGTCGCCGCGCCGACCGCGCCGTGGGTCGCCGCGCCGATCACGCCGTGGGAGGTCTGGGCGACCGACCACCCCGACGCGGCCGGCGAGGCCGAGGCATGGCTCGACGCCGTGCTCCGCCCGTCGGGCCCGATCCCGGCCCGCGCGACGTCGCCGGCGCCGTCGATGATCGACGACTTGACCGTCGGCGTGCTGGAGACCGCGCTCGCCGGCGCCCGCGGCGTGGCGCCGGTCCCCCGGCGTCGCCGGCGCAACCCGCTGTCGACCGAACTTCCGACCCGCCTGTCGGCGGCGGGCACGATCCCCGAGACGACCGGTGGGGCACGAGAGGCACCGACGGCCCCACCGGGCGTCCGGGACCCGGCGTAACGACGGCGGCGTCGCGACCCGCGCGCGAAGAGCTAGAACAGCACCCACTCGGTCTGGACGACCCGCTCACCTTCGGTGTCGAGCACGACCAGCCGAACCGGGCCGGGGGCGAGCTCGTCGAACGTGAAACGACCGAGTCGGTCTGTCGTCGCCGATTGCACGGTGTCGCCGGAGACCAGTTCGACGGTCACCGCGCCCGGGGGGACCAGCTGGCCGACGAGCCGGCGGCTGCCGCTCTCGATCACCATCACCTCGATCTCGACGCCCGGCGCCTGGAACGTGACCTGGCGGTTGACGTCTTCGCTCCGTACGCCGGAGAGCTCGTGCGCGGAGTCGAAGACGAGTTCGGCCAACTCGGTGTCGATCGTCCGCCACGTGAACGCCGCACGAGCTCCGTCGAGCACGAGGTCGGGCACCGGGTCGGAGGCTTCGATCGCCCGGCCGACCAGCGCCAGCAGCTCGTCGTCGGTGAGGGGATCATCGCCCCGCGCAGAGGCGTCGTCAGTCATCGCCGATTTCCTTTCCTGCCGTCGCTCCGCGATCGTCGAGTCCGGCCGGCAGCAGCTTACGGAGCTTCTTCAGGCTGCGATCCCGCGAGGGGCCGATGCTCCCGATCGATCGTTCGAGGATGTCCGCGATCGTCGCGTAGTCGAGCGGTGGGACCGTCGACAGCAGCCGCAGCAGTTCCTGGTCCTTCTCGGGGAGTTTGGCGAACGCCACCATCACGTGCCGCAGCGTGTCGTCGTCGACGATCATCTCGTCGAGCGTCGACCGGCTCGGGTCGCTGCGATCCGGATACTCGCCGAGGCTCACCGAGCGCTGCTGACGTTTGGCTACCCGCAGGGCCTCGTTCCGGGTCGTGGTGGCCAGCCAGGCTCCGAGCCGATCCGGTTCGCGGATGCGATCGCAGTGCTCGGCGAGGCGCAGCCAGACCGTCTGAACGACGTCGTCGGTCAGCACGCCGAGCCGATAGCCGCGGGCCACCGACCACACGAGGCCGCCATAGTGGCTGACGACCTCATCCCATGCCCGCTGATCGCCGTCGACGATGCGTCGGAGAAGGGATCCGACGTCCATGACTGCCGACTGTAGGCGAGTCCTGGTCGTCGTCGCCGAGTCGCTCATCACGATCGTCTAGAGCGCGCCTCGTGGCCCGTGATACGCGCGCAGCGGAAGTTTTCCTCAGCTCCCGAAGCACACGTAGGGCATCGCCGTCGGATCGAGCGGGCCGTCGGGCAGCTCGCTCGCCGCGGCGAGGGCCTCGGGTGGGGCGACGCCGGCCGCGAGTTGGGTGTGCAGCCGCACCATCACCTCGACCGACCGCGCGTCGTTCACCGGTGTGAGCGGAGCGATCACGGACGACACGCCGAGTTGGATCAGCGCGCTGGCCAGCCCCAGCAGGGCCTGGCCCGGCAACACGTCGCTCTGTCCGACCTCACATGCCGAGAGGATCACCGTTCGTGGGAGCCGCGTGAGCCGTTCGAGGTCGTACACGGTCAGGTCGCCGTCCGCCAGCCGCAACGACGAGAACATCGGGTTGTCGGCGCGGTAGGTCCCGTGGCACGCGAGGTGAGCGATGTCGACGCGCCCGAGCAACGCGGCGCACGCATCGACCCGCGACCGGTCCGAGCCGAGCGACTCCGACTCCCCGACCAGCGCCCCGAGCGCGGCGATCTCCCGATCGGCGTGCTCGAGGCCGGGGCCGGCGATGAACCCGACGCTCGTCGCACGGCGCGGCGCGCACGACGCCCGGTACCAGGTCAGCAAGCTCGGCGCGACTCGGATCGGGTGATGGCGGAGTGGCGGAAGCAGCGCCCAGGGCAGGGCGTGGAGGTCACCCGACGGCACGATGACCAGGCCACCGTCGCCGACCCGGAGGTCGCGAGGGATCAGGACGTCCGCCAGTCGCCCGCCGACGTCGGCGACGGCTGCGAGCGCGGCGTCGCGGGAGCCCGCGGACAATCGTGCTCGGTTCAGCCGATTGAGCCCGAGCGACAACTGGTCGACGAGCGGCCGGACGTCGGGTCGGCCGAGCGCGACCAGGCGCGAGCGCCCGGACTCGACCACCACCGCGACCAACTCGTCTTCCAGCTCGACGAACTCGAGCATCGTGAGCCGCCGGAGCCCGCGGACCGCTTCACCGACGTCGACGGCGACCGCCTCACCGGCCGGCGCCGATCGTCGCGCTGTGGTCCTGAGCTCCGCCTCGGCGGCGACGCGATCGGCGAGGAGCCGCCCCGGCGATCGCCCCGAGTCGATCTCGTCGTGGATGCGCCGCGTCAGCGTGCGGTACTTCACCATCAACTCGCTGAGGGCTCGGTCGTCATAGGGCCGAACCCGCCCGAGCGCCGTGACGACGCCACGACCGAGCTCGGCGCGGGCCAGGAACTCGCGAGGGCGGCCCGCGCGCATCGCGAGACTCATCCCGAGCTGGGCCAGGCCCTGGCCGTGCTCGATCGCGTGCGCCCGCAACTCGATGGCGCCGACGGCGGCGCGGTTCTCGGTCAGCGATCGGAAGCCCGCCGTCACCGCCGCCCTCGCCGACCGGTCGTCACCGCGCAGGGCGTGGAAATGGGCGCGCACCACCGCCGAGCCGGAGCGCTCGAGCGCGGTCGAACCGCGCGGTTGGCGGCGGCAACGGTCGAGGATGTCGATCGCCCGCCCCCGATCGCCGGACCGGTCGACGGCGTCGGCCGCGAGCAGCGCCGCCGCAGCGGCGTCGTTCCGCCACCGCCGACCGGCGAGCTCACGGGCGACGCGCTCGGCGACGTCGACGTCGATCGGGCGACCGGCCCGGCGGGCAGCCTGGAGCGCGACGAGACGCGATAGCGGCTCCCAGGACGTCCGTCCGACCTCGGCGAGGAGCGCGCCGGCCCGGATCGCGCGTTCCCGCGCGAGTTCGAGGCGGCCCGTGCGCAGGAGGCATTGCGAACTGAGCAGGGTGACCTCGGCGATCAGCACCGTGTTCGTTCCGGCGCCGGCCGCGGCCAGCGCGTGTTCGGCGTCGGCGCACGCCTCTTCGACGAGGTTGGCCTCGAGTTCGACCGACGCCCGGTCCTGCAGGATCGTGGCGATGACGAGTGGCGCCGCCTCGAGCGACCGCAGTTGCTCCTCCGCGGCCGCCATCTCCCGCAGCGCACGAGGCACGTCGCCGAGCCGGTACGCCGCGTACCCGACGTTGTGACGGGCCTGGGCCGAGAGAAAACCCCGGCCGAGCTCACCGGCGATCTCGGTCGCCCGCTGCGCATGATGCATCGCTTCGTTGTGGCGGTGCAGCGACCCGTAGATCACGCCGAGATTCAGGTGCGCGCGGGCGACCGAGAGCCGGTCATCGGCGGCCTCGAAGATCGCCAGCCCCGCGAGCGTCGGCGCGAGCGCCTCGTCGATCCGCTCGTCGAACATGAGCACGAGCCCGCGCTGGAGGAGGAGGTGGCCGCGATCGGTCCCGGTGAGCTCTGGTTCGGCGTCGTCGAGCAACCCCAGCGCCCGGCTCGATTCGCCAAGCTGACTGCGGGTGAGGGCGAGCGTCGTGGCGATGCGGCCTGCGGTCGTCGGCTCGCCGGCAGCGAGCGCCGCCACTCGCCCGTGCTCGAGATGCTCCGCCGCGAGTTCCGTGTCGCCGAGCTCGCGGCGGGCGAGACCGACGGCCCACAACGCGTGGCACCGGTCGAGGATCGTGGTGTCGGACCGGTCGAGCACCGCGCTGGCGCGCACGATCGCCAGCTCCGGGTCGCTGTAGGCGAGTTCGACGAGCTCCCTCGAGTTCGTCCGCTCCTGGCCCACCGGGAACATGGTAAACCCAGGTATCACGGCCGGTCGAAGTGACTCTGGAGTCAGCGATGAACCCGATGTGTGACAAGAAGTGACTCTGGAGTCAGCGAGGAACCTGATGTGTGACAACGAGACACCCCGACTCGACGATCCGGCGATCGGCGTCGGCGACTGGGCCGCATTCCTGCTCGACCAGGACATCGCCGTCGCCCGGGATCGCAACGGCGGTCTGTTCCTGATCCGGCCCGACGAGATACTCGTCCGCGCCCGCGACGATGCCGAAGCCGACGCGATCACGGCGCGCGCCGTCGAGATCGTCGACGTTGACGACCTCGCAACCGTGGGAGCCTCCTGCCGCTTCATCCGAGTGAAGGTACGACCCCATACCAAGGAGATCGCCGGCCAGCAGCGCTGGTCGGTCGAGCCGGTCGCCGAGCTACTTGCGCAGTTCGCCGAGTTTCGGGCGTCACCGGTCCACGTCTACTCCGGCCACGGCGCCCTCGAAGGCAGCCCGTTCGTGTCGGGCAGCCCGTTCGTCTCCGGCAGCCCGTTCGTCTCCGGCAGCCCGTTCGTCTCCGGCAGCCCGTTCGTCTCCGGCAGCCCGTTCGTCTCCGGCAGCCCGTTCG
>JBFGCT010000204.1:0-6517 GCA_041581055.1 Ilumatobacteraceae bacterium
CGGTCGCCGACCAGTGGCGCAGGTCGTGCAGCCGCCACCGTGTCCCGATTCCCGAGTCACGGCGGGCGAGCCGCCACCAGTTCGTCAACCGCTCGGGATTCAGCGGCCGCTCCCCCGGGTTCAACATCCACGGTCCCCACCTCTCACGCTCGGATCGCAGCGTCGCGATCATCGCCACCGTCTGCTCGTCGAGGCGCACGACGCGCTGGTTCCCGGTCTTCGTCGCAGCGTCGAAGAGCGCGGGCACCTGTCTGCTGTCAGGTGATCCCGAACGAACGATCTCGATACTCGAATCGATCGTCAGTCGATCGCCGTCGACATCGGTCCAGACGAGTGCACAGAGCTCGGCCCGCCGAGCGCCGGTGATCGCGGCGAGCCGCAGCGCGAGTCCGGCGGCCGGGTCGCGCTCCGCAGCGGCGGCGATGACCGCCCGAACGTCATCGGCCGACATCGCCGACCGCGGCTTCGTCTTGCGGCGGCCGAGCGTGGCGATTGCCGCGACGTTCGTCGTCACCCAGCCCCATCGCGCCGCGAGCGAGAGCGCCGCCCGCAGCGCGAGGTGTTGGTTGCGGATCGACGATTCGCCCACACCGGCCTTGCGCAGCCGGGCGTGCCAGCGATCGACGTCGGACACCGAGAGCCGGTCGACGACCGCGCGGGCGATCCGGTCGGCCTTCACCAGCGACGCCCGGCTCGTCTGATCGCGCACGGTCGAGGCGGCCCACGTCGGTGTGCTCGTCTCCACCCACGCGTCGAGCGCGTCGGCGACCGTGTGGCCCTCGCTCACCGGAGGCGGCGAGACCGTCAGCTCGGCGGCGACCCGCTGTGCAGTCCGCTTCGTCCCCCGCACCGTCCGGCTGACCTGCTTCGGCCGGCCTCGCTCGTCGCGGCCGAGGAAGACACGCACCTCCCACACCCCCGGCACGCGCTCGCGGATCGTCGCCATGATTCGATCGTAGCGTAGTAGGGATGAGAGTAGGGATGACGCCCGAGCGAGGCAACACGAGGCAACACGAGACGGACAGGAAATGTCATCCCATCAGGTGCTTCGCGATCACCATGCGTTGGATCTGGTTGGTGCCCTCGTAGATCTGGGTGATCTTCGCGTCGCGCATCATGCGCTCGACCGGGAACTCGTTGCTGTAGCCGTACCCGCCGAGGAACTGGACGCAGTCGGTGGTCACCTCCATCGCCACGTCGGAGGCGAACGCCTTGGCCATCGCGCCGACCATCGCCAGCTCCCCGTGCGGGTCGCCCTCGTCGACCGTCGCGCACGCCCGGAACACGAGGCTGCGGGCGGCCTCGATCTTCATCCCGGCGTCGGCGACCATCCACTGCAGGCCCTGGTTGTCGGCGATCGGCCGGCCGAACGTCGTCCGCTCCTTCATGTAGCCGATCGCGAAGTCGAGCGCTCCCCTGGCGATGCCGATCGCCTGCGCGCCGATCGTCGGGCGGCTGCGGTCGAGCGTGTGCATCGCGACCTCGAACCCCTGCCCGACGTCGCCGAGCCGATTGGCGTCCGGCACGCGTACATCCTCCAGCCGGATCACCCCGGTCGGCGATCCCTTGATCCCCAGCTTGTGCTCCAGCTTGTCGACGTGGACGCCCCAGTCGGCCTCGACGAGGAACCCGGTGATGCCGGTGTGCCGGTCCTCCGACGTGCGGGCGAAGACGGTGTAGAGGTCGGAGATGCCGGCGTTGGTGATCCAGCACTTCGACCCGTTGATCACCCACTCGTCGCCGTCGGCCACCGCCCGCGTCGTCATCGACGCCACGTCGGACCCGGCGTCCGCCTCGGACAGCGCGTAGCTGGCCTGGCTCGTGCCCGCCGTGATCCGCGTGACGTACTTCTGCCTGATCTCCTCCGAGCCGAAGTTGAGGACGGGCAACATCCCGAGCTTGGAGATGAGCAGCATCAGGCTCGTCGACGCGCAGGCGGCGGCGATCTCCTCGACCATGATCGCCTGGTCGACCAGCGACGCCCCCGCCCCGCCGTACTCGACGGGGAACGAGAGCGAGGTCAGCTCCATCGAGCGCAGCGCGTCGAACGCCGGCCAGGAATACTCCGCGGTGCGGTCGGTTTGGGCGGCGAGCGGGGCGATCTTGTCGGCGGCGAACTGCCGTACGACGTCGCGGAACTCGCGCTGCTCGTCGGTGAGCGTGATCGGCTGGTTCATCCCACCATTGTTGCCCGTTCGCCCCCCGTCCTCGACACGGAAGACCCCAGAATCGGGCCCGCGGCCGGCTTTGTGTGAGCGAACATCGCGGATGTCGACATGTTCGGTCACACAAACCGGGGCGGGACGGCGGCGGCGGTCAGCCGCGGGCCCCGCCGGGCGGGACCGGGGGCGACCGTGGCGGGTGCGGCCTCAGCGACCGAGGAGGGATTGCCAGGACCCGGGGTAGGCGGCGGCGACCGCGTCGGGCGTCATCCGCAGTGTCGACTCCGGCGGGAGGTCGGCGACCGCCCGCGCCTCCATGTAGTGGTGCGTCGTGTGCCGCAACCCCTCGAACATCGTGCGCCGCAGTGCGACCAGCTCCGGCGGGGGCGAGTCGTCGTAGAACCCCCAGATCGTGAACGCGATCGTCAGGTCGTGGACGACCGGGGCACGCGAGAAGATCGACGCCCGCCGCAGTGCCACACCGAGGCAGCCGCGGATCGCGTCGTCCTCGTGCTCGCCGGCGGTCAGCCGCAGCTTGGGCCGGAGCCGCTCGGCGATGCGCAGCGCATAGCCCTGGTCGGGGCCCTGGCTGCCGAGTCGCGGCCCGCCGGGCTGGAACCCGTCGATCTCGCCGGGACGGCCCGGGCACCACGGCTCGGGGACGTGGTCGGGCGACGAGTAGGCGCGAGCGTGATCGGTCGACGAGACGGGGCTGAACTTGGGAGCGGCCATCGCCCTCTGTTCTACTCGACCGGCCCGGCGATTCCGTCAGACCCGTCACGGAGGGTGTCCTCCGCCGGCGGCGGCGCGTGCAGGAGGCCCCAGACGAGGCTGTCCTCCAACGCCCGCCAGGACGCCTCAATGATGTTCGGGCTGACGCCGATCGTCGTCCAGTCCCGCTCGCCATCGGTCGCCGACAGCAGCACGCGGGTCGTCGCCCCGGTCGCGCTGCCGCCGTCGAGGATCCGCACCTTGTAGTCGGTGAGGTGGATGCGCGCCAGCTGCGGGAGCGCGTTGCCGACCGCCTGGCGCAGCGCCGTGTCGATCGCGTTGACCGGCCCGTTGCCCTCGGCGACCCACACGTGGCGCTCGGCGGCGGCGCCCTCGCCGACCCACACCTTGACGGTCGCCTCGGTGCTGAACTGGCCGTCGGGCAACTCGTCGGTGATCACCCGCATCGACTCGACCCGGAAGAACTCCGGCACGCCGCCCGACACCCGCCGCATCAGCAACTCGAGCGACGCGTCGGCCGCCTCGAAGTGGTACCCCTCGTGCTCGAGCCGCTTGAGGTCGTCGATCACCTGGTTGATCGCCGGGCCGTCCATGCCGAGGCCGAGCTCGTCGGACTTGATCTGGATCGTGGCGCGGCCCGCCATCTCCGACACGACGAAGCGCGTGCCGTTCCCGACCTGTTCGGGGTCGACGTGCTCGTAGGCGTCCTTGGCCCGCACGATCGCAGACACATGCAGTCCGGCCTTGTGGGCGAACGCCGACGACCCGACGTACGGGGCCTGCGGGTTGACCGCCCGGTTGAGCGTCTCGGCGACGTGGTGGCTGACGACGGTGAGCCGCTCGATGCAACCGTCCGGCAGGCACTGGTAGCCGAGCTTGAGTTGGAGGTTCGGGATCACGGTCGACAGGTTCGTGTTGCCGGTCCGCTCGCCGAGCCCGTTGAGGGTGCCCTGCACGTGGCCGGCGCCCGCCTCGACGGCGGCCATCGAGTTGGCGACCGCGCAGCCGGTGTCGTCGTGGCAGTGGATGCCGATGATCGCGTCGTCGCCGACATGAGATCTCACGTCGGCGACGATCCGGCCGACCTCGGTGGGCAGCGTGCCGCCGTTGGTGTCGCAGAGCACGACGTGCGAGGCGCCGTTGACGACCGCGGCCTCGATCGCCCGCAGGGAGAACTCCGGGCTCGACTTGTACCCGTCGAAGAAGTGCTCGAGGTCGACCATCACCATCCGCCCCTCGCCGCGCAGGAAGCGCACCGAGTCGGCGATCATCGCGGCCCCCTCGTCGAGGCTCGTCTTCAGCGCTTCGACGACGTGGTACTCCGAGCTCTTCGCGACGATGCACACCGCCGACGTGTTGGCCTCGATCAGGTTGCGCAGCGTCGCGTCGTCGTCCACCCTGCCGCGCGGCCGGCGGGTCGAGCCGAACGCGACCAGCGTCGAGTTGGCCAGGTTCAGCTCGGCCGAGGCGCGGGCGAAGAACTCGATGTCTTTCGGGTTGGCCCCCGGCCACCCGCCCTCGATGTACTGCACGCCGAGATGATCGAGTTGCTCGGCGATGCGCAACTTGTCGTCGACGGTCGCGGAGACGCCCTCGACCTGCAGGCCGTCGCGGAGCGTTGTGTCGAAGACTTCGACGAGGCGCATGGATCTCTCCCGAGAAATGAAGAAGCCGCCCGGTAGGGCGGCTTGGCGAACACGCGGATGACCCACGTGTTCTACGAAATGACGATGATCGCGAAGCGGGTTGACGACATCGCCCCCCATTCAACCCGCTGATCGCCGAAAACGCCACAGCGGCCCGCCGGCCGCGGGTCGCGACAGCGCCGGCCTGTGCGTATCCCTGTGTACGAATAGTGGGCTTGCATGTGGACGACCAAGGTTTCCTGGGGGTAACCAAGAAACTTGGTGGATAACCCTGTGAGTTCGAAAATACCTCTTGACCTGGGGTTTTACGCCGTCTTTACTGTTGGTCGTTCCGGTGAGCGCACGCCAACCGGGGCGGTGAGGATGGGGCTTCGGCCCAACCCACGCCGCCGACGAGGCGCAGCGGGATCGGAGCAGGGACAGAGTCCACCGACCACCTCCCGTCGTATCCCGCGGTTCGCTGCGGGGCACCAGGGAGTCGGCGTCCGGAGCAGGCAACTGCGATGGCGTGGGGTCAGACCGGGCCGACGGGTAACCGTCGGCGACGGGGACCTGCGGTGGCGTGCCGGGCAACCGGGGCGTCACGGCGAGGCAAGGTGGCTCGCGGGAAACCGTGGGTCGCGGCGCAGTGGGCGGAGCCGAAGGATCTGGGGCCACCCCAACTGGCCCCGGTGAGGGCGGTTCCGATGGCACCAGGACCGATGGCTCGGGCGACCGGGTCAGCGTGAAACGGTGACACGGGCCGGAACCGGGCAACCGGATCGGGTCCGAAAAGGGCATCGCCCGCCCCGCCGCAAGGCGAGACGGGCGATGTGTTTGATCGAGTCGAAGGCTAACGCCCGACGTTCGATCGATGGTGGATATGTCCCACCATTGAGTGCCCTGGGAGGCGCGCCGGCGAAAGCGGGCCGCCGACCGGGGCACTCTACTTTTTCCGCTCGGGCCGGGCGCCCCCGGCGCGACCTCGCCTCACACTGCGTGACGACGGTCCCCCCGAACCGCCACCGCCTGCGGTATTCTCCCTCGCGACACCAACGCGGGCCACGACGCAACACGAGGGGGACGAGATCGCCGCCAGCGCCACGACGATCCACGACCGACACGCCGGAGCATCTGGCGGTGCACCTGCCCCGCCCACCGGCAGCTGGTCGGAGATCGTCGACCTCTCCCACGAAGGGTTCGCCGTGCTCGACGCCGACGGTCGCTTCGAGTTCGCCACCGCCCGGGCCGCGTCGACCCTCGACGCGGTGCCCCACGAACTGTCGGGCCGGTGGCTGGGCGACGTGCTCCCCGGACTCACGCCCGGGGACATCGACGCCATCTGCGCCGCACCGGCCGCCGACGGACCGGTCCGCCTGGTGTGCACCCACCGCGGCGCCGACGGGTGGATCCGCGCGCTCCGCCTCACGTTCGTTCCCCGCGCCCGCGGCCGCCACGAACGGGTCGGGGCGATCATGCTGTCGCACGACATCACCTCGCTGCGCGTCGTGCAGGATCAGCGCCGCCGCGCGCAGCACCGGCTCACCCGGGTCGAGGACGAGGAACAGCAGCGGATCCGGCGAGAGGTGCACGACGGGCCGGTCCAGATCCTCGCCGCGCTGGCTCTCTGGGTGGGGGTCAGCGCCGGTCGCCGCAGCGGCTCCGACGAGCTGACGGCGCTCGAGGACGCGATCGAGCGCGCCGCGACGGAACTGCGGGAGATCCTCGACGATCGGCGGCCGGCCCACGCGGGCGCGGCACGCTGGCTGCAGCACTGGTCGGCGCCGCTGATCGACGGCACCCACCTCTCGTTCCAGATCGACGACCGGACCGCCGAACCGCCGAACCGCGCGACCACCGAGGCGCTCTTCGTCTTCGTGCACGAGACGATCAAGGCCGCGACCGTCTCCGGCAGGCCGCGGAGGATCGACGCGACCCTGGCCGAGGAAGCGGGCGGATACCGGCTGACGCTCACGGTTCCCGAGGGCGCTGCATTCC
>JBFGCT010000205.1:0-6337 GCA_041581055.1 Ilumatobacteraceae bacterium
GACCTACGCCAATCGCGACCGGATCGAGATCAAGGAGCTCGACGGGCTCTGCGCCCCCGGCCTCACCGGGTGAGCGCGGCCGCGGCGGCGGCGATGTGGGTGTCGTCGGTGCCGCAGCACCCGCCGAAGACGGTGAGGCTCCCGAACCGGTCCCGCAGCGACGCGTAGCGCCGCGCGAGGTCGGCGGCGTCGCCGGCGTCGAGCTCCTCGGCCTCGTCCAACTCGGCGTGGCTCATCGTCGAGGCGTTCGCCCGGATCCCCTTCAGCCGCGCCATCCAGTCGCCGTCGCCGAGCACGCCGTCGAAGTGCGTCGGGTGGGCGCAGTTGATCATGTAGTACTCGGGCGCCGCATCGGTCTCCCGGTCGACGTTGGCGATCGCGTCGCTCAGGAGGTCGCCGGTCGGCAGCCGCCCGTCGGTCTCGACCGTGAACGAGATCACCACCGGCACGTCGAGCGCCGCGGCGGCGCGGGCGATGCCGACCGCTTCGGGCACGTTGGTCATCGTGATCCCGGTGACGAGGTCGGCGCCGCCGTCGACCAGCGCGGCGATCTGCGGCCGGTGGTACTCGGCGGCCGCCTCGGATGACATCTCGTCGCCGGCGACGTACCCGTCGCCACGCGGTCCGACGCACCCGCTGACGACCAGCTCGGTGTCGCTGTCGGCGCGGTGGGCGGCGATCAGCGCGACCGAGCGCCGGTTCAGGTCGGCGAGCGAGCCGGCGTCGATCCCCAGGAGGTCGGCCCAGTCCTGGCTCGCCCGCCACGTCGCCGTCTCCACGATCAGCGGCACGTCGTGGTGGTTGGCGATGTCGACGTACGACTGGGTGTAGCGGTCGAGCGCCCGCCGGCCCTCGGGCGTGCCGATCAGCGAGAACGCCGCGAAGTGCGGCAGGTCGAGACCGTCGTGGAAGATCAACGTCGTTTCGAGTCCACCGTCGGTCAACGTGAGGGGAGCGTCGAGTTGAGCGAGCATGGGACCATCATGCGCCCCGACGCAGCGGTCGACAAGGCCCGCGGGCAGCGTTGCGTGGCATGATCCAAATCGGTGAACTCGACGACGTCAACGCTGCGCGGAGGGATCGCGTCGACCGTCGACATCGGCCGGACCACGTACGAGAACTGGCGCAACGCCCGCACGATCCGGCTCGGCGCGGGCCTCGCCTACTACGCCCTGTTCGCCATCGTGCCCCTCATCACGCTCGCCGTCGTCGTCGCCCAGCTGCTCGTCGATCCGGTCGTGGTCGAGGACCTCCTGCGTGACATCGCCGCCCGGCTCGACATCGCCGACGAGTCGATCACGTCGCTGATCGACGAGATCGACCGCGGGTCCACGCAGTCGAGTCTCGGCGTGGTCGGGCTCGGGTCGCTCGTCCTCGCCGGGGCGTTGGTCATCTCCGCGCTCCAGGACGCGTTCGACGAGGTCTGGGAGCTGCCCGTGCGCACGGGCATCAAGAACTCCGTGGTGCGCAAGGCGACGGCGTACGTCGTCGTCGTCGGGACGGGCGTGTTGATCGTCCTGCTCCTGGTGGTCAACGCGGTCGCCGATCTGCTGCGCTACGTCGTCCCCGGGCGGGGTGGCCCGCTCGACCGGGTGTCGGACCTGTTCAGCGTCGTGTCCGGCTGGGTCGTGCTGTTCGCGATCCTGGCGCTGCTCTACCAGGTGCTGACCCGGCGGCGCATCGACCGGGTCGCGCTGCTCGCCGGCTCGCTCGCCGCCGCGGGGTTGCTGGCGGCCGGGACGTGGGCGCTCGGCCTCTACCTGCGCACGTATGGCGGGTCGTCGGTCAGCGGGGCGGCGGGCGGCGTGCTGCTCGTGCTGCTGTGGTTCTACTACATCGCCCAGATGGTGCTCGTCGGCGCCCATTTCACGCGTGTGCTGCACGAGCGGCGGACCGCCGGTCAGGCCGGCTCGGTCTGAACCGTCCGCTCGACCCGCGCCAGCGTCTCGCGCTCCTGGAGGAAGACGCCGGCGACGACGAGGGCGATCCCGGCGAACTCGACCGGGGTCGGCAACTGGTCGAGCGCGATCAGGCCGATCGCCGTCGCCGTGACCGGGAGCAGCGCGAGCAGCACGGAGAACCGGCGGATCGGGATGCGCCGCAGCGTGAACTGGTCGATGCCGTACGCGATCGCGTTGGAGAACACGCCGACGAGCAGGCACAGCGCGAGCAGCCGCCACGACAGCCAGACCACACCGCTGCCCGGCGCGCCGAGCGGGGCGATCGCGAGGGCGCCGATCGCCAGCCCGACGCCGAGCCCCGCGACACCGCGATCGAGCCGTGCCACCCGGGCCCCGACGACGATGTAGACCGCCCACATCGCCGAGGCGAGCAGCAGGTAGACGAGGCCGGCCATGTTGTCGCCGACCTCGCCGCCGCCGAGGACGACGACGCCCGCCGCGGCCGACACCAGGGCGACGGCGTTGCGCGCCGAGCGGGTGGCGATCGCGGCGACCGTGATCGGGCCGATGAACTCGATCGTCACGCTCTTGGCGAGGTCGGTCGAGTCGAGCCCGAGGTAGAAGAACGTGTTCATCAGCGCCGTCGCCACGCCGAACAGCGCGGCCGCGAGGAGCTGGGGGCGCGACCACCCGCTCCACCAGCCGCGCGAGACGAGCAGGACGGCGAGCGCGGCGCCGATGACCCTGAACCAGGCGACGGTCTGCGGCTCGACCTCGTCGAACAGCACGACGGCGATCGCCGCGCCGATGTACTGGGCGACCGCGGCGAGGACGAACAACGCCTCCGGCTGCGCCGTGTTCAGCCACCGGGCAACCGGGCTTCGGGGCGGCGATCTCATGGCGCAGATGAGTTCACCGGCCGGCGCAGGGAGCGCCAGCGAGCAAGCCTGGCGTTCGGCCGACCGGACGAATCAGCCACCGACGTGCTCCGAGGCCGAACCAATCGTTGCGGCTCTACTCAAACAACTCCGGCTCGGACTGCGAGATCTCGTCCCACATCGGCTGGAAGCTGAACCAGCCGGCCAGCGGGTAGCCGGTCTGCTCGGCGGTGTAGCTCGCGTACTCGTCGTTGATCTCGATCGGTGTGCCGGCGGCCATCGCCATCAGTTGCGCCTGGCAGGAGCGCTCCATCGAGATGAACCAGAACGCAGCCTCGTCGACGGTCTGGCCGACCGTGAACAGGCCGTGGTTCTGGTGGATCGCCGCCTTGCCGTCGGGGAACGCGGCGGCCAACTCCTTGCCGGCCTCGACGTCGAAGACGACGGCGCCGCCCTGCTCGCTGATCACCCGATGGTCCTTGTAGAAGATGCAGGAGTCCTGGGTCAGCGGGGCGAGTGGGACGCCGAGCGAGCTGAACGACTTGCCGAACGGCGAGTGGGCGTGCGCCGCGGCGACGACGTCGGGCCGCGCGCCGTGGATCGCGGCGTGGATGACGAAGGCCGCCCGGTTGACCGGGTGCTCGCCGTAGACGACGTCGCCGTCGTGGTTGACGAGGATCAGGTCGCTCTGGCGGACGTGGCGGAAGCTCATGCCGAACGGGTTGACCCAGAAGTGGTCGGGGAACTCGGGGTCGCGCACCGTGATGTGGCCCGCCACGCCCTCGCTGAACCCGAAGCGGCCGAACACCCGCAGCGCGCCGGCGAGGTGCGTCTTGCGGTGGTGGCGCTCCTCCTCGACCGTGTCGAACTCCGGTGGGCCGGAGAGGCTGACGGACTTCGGAGTCAGCTCGATCCCGTCGATCGACGGGGTGGTGGTCGGTGCGTCATCGGTGATCGCCATGCGGTCAACGCTAGCTGCGCGATCGCCCGACGGCTGCGTCCGGACGGCCGGCGAATTGCCCGCAACGGCGGATCCGGGAAGGGCTAGGTTCAGCCCGATGCGCACGACACGACGACGCCGGCGACCGACGACGCTGGCGCTCGCCGCACTGATCGCGTTGGCGGCGTGCACCGGCGGCGGCGACGGCGACGAGCCCGAGGGGCGCGGCCCCGACACCGTCGTCGGCGCGACCGACCCGCCGGCGACCGATCCGCCGGCGACCGACCCGCCGCCCGTCACCGGCGTTCCGCCCGCCACCGACGCGCCCGATCCGGTCGCCGGAGCCGATTGGACGGTGCTGCTCTACATCATGGGCGACAACGACCTCGAGCCGTTCGCCGTCGGCGACCTGCTCGAGATGAGCCAGGTCGGCTCGACCGAGGACGTGAACATCGTGGCCCTCGTCGACCGCCACCCCGCCTACCTCATCGACGACGACCCGCTCGGCGACTACGAGGGCTCGAAGCTCTACCGCGTCGGCGCCGGCGCGTTCGACGAGCTCGGCGAGATCGACGAGGTCAACGTCGGGTCGCCCGACACGCTCGCCGACTTCATCGAGACCGGCGTCGCCAACTTCCCGGCCGAACGGTATGCGGTCGTGCTCTGGAACCACGGCGCGGGCTGGCCGGGGATGGGCCCCGACGAGACCGACGGGAACGACATCCTCGACCTCGCCGAGATCGACGCCGCGTTCACCGCCGGGCTCGACGCGGCAGGCGTCGACCAGGTCGATCTCGTCGGCTTCGACGCCTGCCTGATGGCGTCGTACGAGGTGGCGACGACGATGGCCGACCACGCCGGATTCATGCTCGCCTCCGAAGAGCTCGAGCCCGGGCACGGATGGAATTACGAGGCGCTGCGCATCCTGACCGAAGCGCCGGGCTCGACGCCGGTCGAGTTCGGCAACCGCGTGATCGAGGGGTTCGCCGGCCAGGCCGCCGACCAGGGGACGTCGGCCGACATCACGCTGTCGCTGCTCGACCTCTCCGCGATGGGCGACCTCGAGGCCGCGCTCGACGGGCTGGCCCGGCCGCTGCTCGCGGAGCCGACGCTCGCCGCGCCGCTGCTGGCCCGGGCCCAGTCCGGGGCGCAGAAGTTCGGGGCCAACCCCGACCCGTCCCTCGACACGTTCCACGTCGATCTCGGCGGCGTGGTGTCGGCGCTCGGGCAGGCCGACCCGTCGCTGGCCGATCCGGCGAACGCCGTCATGGCGGCGCTCGAACGACTGGTCGTGACCCAGACCACCGGCCCGGCGACGGCCGCCTCGACCGGGCTGAGCGTCTACTTCCCGCCGAACGCGGGCAACTTCCGCCAGGGCTATCTGTTCCTGGAGGACATCCCGGTCTGGCCCGACCTGCTGCAGTCGTTCTTCACCGCCGGCGAGGCGATCCCCGAAGCCGCGCAGCCGTCGTTCGTCAACGAGGGCGGCGAGGCGGAGTACTTCTTCGACGAGGACGGGCTGAACATCTTCGGCACGTTCGACCTCGCCGCGCAGGGCAACCTCGTCGAGGCCGAGGTCGTCTACGGCGTGCTCGACGAGGACGACGGGTCGATCATCTTCATCGGCGAGGAGCCCGGCGAGGTGTCCGACGACGGGTCGGGGCTGGCGGCGGCGATCTACGACCTCACGGTGCTGACGATCTCCGACGGGATCGACACCGACTTCGCCTACCTCGACCTGACGTTCGACGAGGAGTCCGGGGTGATCTACGTCGACGTGCCGCTCTGGTACGTCCCGCCGGAGGAGTTCGAGACCGACGACCCGCCGCACGACGTCGTGCTGAGCCTCGTGCTCGACGAGGAGGGCGCGGTGCTCAGCGAGGTGTACTACGAGATCGGCGCCGACGGCACGTTCGGCGAGCTGCGCGCCGATCCCGAGGGGTTGATCTTCCCGATCGTGCTCAACGAGTACCCCGACGGCACGAGCGAGTGGCTGACGCTGAGCGAGGTCGGGCTGTTCGCCAACCTGCCCGACCTGCAGTACGACCTCGAGCCGCTCGACCCGGGCACCGGGCTGTACGCCGAACTGGTCCTCACCGACTACGGCGGCAACACGGCCTCGGTGTCGATGTTCGACCTCGTGCCGTGACTCGGCGCGCCGTGTCGCGCGGTGGCTGACACCGGCGCCGACGGCAATACGCTCGCGGGCATGGCCGAGCCGTCCGAGTTGCCGCACACCGATTCCGGGATCCCGATCCGGCCGCTGTACACCGCGGCCGATCTCGCCGGCTGGGACGCGGCGGCGCAGTTGGGCGAGCCAGGCTCGCCGCCGTACACCCGCGGCGTCTACCGCTCGATGTACGCCGGCCGGCTCTGGACGATGCGCCAGTACTCCGGTTTCGGCGGCGCCGAGGACACCAACCAGCGCTTCAAGTTCCTGCTCGACGCCGGCCAGACCGGCCTGTCGTGCGCGTTCGACCTGCCGACGCAGATGGGCTACGACTCCGACCACCCGCGGGCGGAGGGCGAGGTCGGCAAGGTCGGCGTGGCGATCGACTCGATGGCCGACATGCGGCTGCTGCTCGCCGACATCCCGCTCGACAAGGTCACGACGTCGA
>JBFGCT010000206.1:0-6269 GCA_041581055.1 Ilumatobacteraceae bacterium
GGGCGAGGACCGCCCCGGCGATCGACAACGCGGCGGGCGCGGCGAGCGAGATCGAGATGACGCCGAGCGCTCGCAGCGCCAACACCGCCGCCGACGGCGTGACGAGCCCGATCAGGGACGCGGCCGCGAGCAGGCCGACGTGGGCGTCGAGCGTGCGCCCCGTCAGCCGGAGCGACGGCGCCCAGCGCTCGGCCGCGAGGCGGAGGCGATCGTGCTGGCCCACCCACCTGCTCCAGCCCGCCCGATGTCGTGCGTCGCCGTGACTCATGGCCGGGCCGTGCAGCCGGGCGAGGACGACGGCGAGCGGCGGGCGCGGCTGGCGCCATCCCGTGACGATCAACCACCCGGCGGCGACGAACATCGCCCCGACGACGACCAACCACCCTGACGCCCTCACGCTGGCCTCATCCGTCGTTGCCCGGACCGGCCAGGAAGCGATGGGGGCGCGGATACCGGGCGAGGCGCTGCACCCGTGCCAGCAGCATGAGGTAGATCGCCAGCACCGTGCCCAGGAACAGCTGGCCGGCCGGGGTGTCGTACGGCTGGAGGTAGTCGGCCCGGGCGAAGACGAACAGCCCGGCGACCAGCGATCCCATGATCACCGAGAGCATGACCACCTCGCGCCGCACCGGCGCCCGCTCGGCCTCGACCAGCCGCCGGCGGTCGGCCTGCTGGCGGGCCTGGTGAGCGAGCGAGGTGAGGACGGCGACCGTGCGCGCCCCGCGCTCGACCGCGATCAGGAGGCCGGCCGCCACGAGATCACCGAGTGGATCGTCGATCTCGTCGGCGAAGCGGCGGACGACGACATCGGGCGCCTGCCGCCCGAGCCCGGCCGACAGCCGCCGGACCTGCGGCCGGATCGGCGCCGGACAGGTCGACACCGTTGCGGCGATCGCACCGATCGGTTGGTCGCCGGCGATCAGGACGTCGCGCAAGTTCTCGATCCATGACGCCAGCGCCTCGGTGCGGCCGACGTCGTCGACGCGCCGGCGGTCGCGACGCTGCCAGGCCCGCGCCGCGGCGCCGGCGGCGACCGCGGCCACCAACGCGGGGAGCACCCAGCCGGTGAACGCCAGCACGAGGACGGCAGCGCCGGCGCCGACGCCGAGCCACCGCCCAGCCGCCGTCACGTCGTGCCGTTCCGCGGCCGTCGGCTCGGTTGCGGGCAGCGCGAGGAGCAGCGCCGCGGCGAGCGCGGCCGCCGAGGAGGCGACCAACACGACGATGTCGAGGCTCACGCCGACACCCCGCTCAGGCCGAACGCGTCGGGGGAGTACCCGGCCAAGCGCAGCCGCGCGAGGTGGCGTCGGGACAACGGTGCGAATTGCTGTAGCCGGCCGTCCTCGTCGAGCCCCCAGATCTCGGTGCTCGACACGCCCCCGGCCTCGCCGAGGCCGCCGACCTCGATGACCGCCGTGACGCGCCGGACGGGCGGCTCGTCGGCCGCCGCGTTGCGCACCAGGTCGATGTGCACGACGAAGTCGACGGTCTGCGCGATCAGGCTCCACACGGCGAACTCGGGGAGATTCGTGTTCGACTTCGAGACGTAGTACGCGAGCCGCTGGAGCACGATGTCGGCGGTGTGGGCGTGGATCGTCGCCAGCGAGCCGCGCTTGCACATCGACGCGACGTCGAGCATGTCGAGGGCCTCGTCCTCGACGAGTTCGCCGACGACGACGCGGTCCGGGTTCAGCCGCCGTGTGAGCTCGACGAGTTGGCGCGTCGTGATCGTGCCCTCGCCCTCGGAGTTCGCGTGGCGGGTGAAGAGCGCCGGCGCGTCGGGGTGGCGGGGGTCGTCCTCGAGCCGCAACTCGAGCAGGTTTTTCTCCACCGTGATGATCCGCTCGTACGGCGAGACCTCGCCGAGCAGCTCGGTGAGCAGCGTGGTCTTGCCCGCGCCCGGCGGACCGGAGACCAGCATCGTGAAGCCACAGCGGACCAGCGCCCGCAGTTGCTCGGCGACGGCGCGGGGGAACAGGCCGAGCTCGCAGAGCCCGTCCAGCCCGACCTGGCGGACGACGAACCGGCGGATCGCGATGCGGGGATGGGTCGAGATGCCGTGCTCGTCGCGCCCGCCGAGCACCATCACGATCCGTGACCCGTCGCTCGACTGCAATGTGAGCATCGGCGCCGACGTGTCGAGCCGGCCCTCGCCGGTGCCGGTCATCCGAATGGCCAGCCGCTTCTGGAACGTGGTGAGCTCCGCCGCCGAGGCCCACAGCCGACCGACGTCGACCTTGCGGCCGTCGGTGTAGGTCACCCAGGTCGACGCCGGCCCGTTGACGTCGATCTCCTCGACGCGCGGGTCGTTGAGGTACTGCTCGATCGGACCGGCGCCGGTGAGATCGGCGACGACCCGGGCGCGCACGGTCTGCTCGCTCAGCTCGTCGAGGGACGGCAGCCCTCGCCCGAGGCGGGCCTCGTTCACCTCGGCGATCGCGTCGTTGACCCAACCGCCGATCAGCAGCTGTTGGCGCCGCTCGTCGGTCGCCAGGCGTTGCCCGATCGGGTGGTCGGCCTCGTCGCGCTCGATCTCGTCGATGAGCCGCTGGGCGACCCGCTCGGTCACGGTGGCCACGGCCGCGCCGGCGCCGTCATCGAGCGGGATGGTGCTGCGGACCGGGCTCACGACACCATCGCCTCCGCGTCGCCGGCGCCGTCATCGAGCAGCGTTGCCAGCCTTTGGCACGTCCGGATCAGGGGGAGCCGCGAGAGACGCCGCCGCGACACCCCGACCCGGCCGGCGAGGACCGCGGCGGCCAGGTCATCGACGGCGAGCAGGTGGGTCTCGAACGACGTGCGCGCCCGGAATGGTGAGAGGTAGTCGTCGATCGAGCTCAGCTCGTAGGGCTCGGCGCCGATGACGGCGACGATGATCCGGCTCGCCACGTCGGCGACGAGGTCGATCAGCTCCGCGGTGCGCTCGAGGCGCACGCCGGCCGCGCCGGGCGACGCCGTCGCCTGCCGATGGCAGACGATGACGGTGTCGGCGAGACGGATCGTCTTCGTGATTCCTCCGGCGGGCGACAGCCGGCCGACGTCGACCAGCGCGGTGGTGCTCCGGGCGATCGTCGGGAACACCGAGTGCTCGGCCTCGGCGATCGTGCGGGTCGCCTCGACCGACCGAACCGGCGCCGGGAGGTACCGGAGCCCGGACCGAGATCGCCGGACCAGCCCGTCGATCCCCGCCCACACGCTCGCCACGGCGTGGTCGGCGCCGCGGACGCCGGCGACGACCGTGGACAGCGACGGCGAGAGGGGCGCGTCGAACCACGCGGCGATCGAGCCACCCGCGGGGTCGGCCTCGACGATGAGTGGATCGTCGCCGACGGGGTGGGCGGCCGCCAGCGCGACCGTGGTCGTGGTCGTGCAGTCCCCGATCAGTGGGATGAACGTCACTCCGGCCCCCGCATCAACCATCTCCTCCGCCGAGATCGGGCGCGAGGAGCACGACGCGCACATCGTCGGCCCCGGCGACCACGGCCGCGTCGGCGACGGCGAGCTCGACCGACAGCGACAGCGTCCCCAGCACGGCGTCGGGCTGGGAGGGCAGCGCCACGACGACGCCGTCGACGGTGATCGTCGAGCCGGCGGCGTCGTCGGGCGGGAGGACGAGTTGGACCGCGACCCGCTCGCGCAGCCCCACGGGCAGCGCGCCCTCGGGAACCCGGATGGCGACGACGGCGTTGCCGGGTTCGACGAGCGGCGCCCGTTGGACCGATTCGGCGGTGACGAGCGATCCGGACACGAGCCGGACGCGGGCGTACTGCCCGATCAGCGCCTCGAGTTGATCGCCGGCCACCACGTTGACCGAGCCATCGACGTCGGCGTCGACCGTGCGCATCATGTCGGCGCGGAGCTGCTCTCCGGCGGGAACGTCGCGGACGATCTGAACGACCGGCTCGCGCTCGCTCAGGCTCGAATACACCAACACGTTTCCGCCGATCGCCGCGGCGCCGAGGACGACGCCCGCCGCGATCCGGTTCCGCCGGCGCGGCGCCGGGCGGAAACCCCGCACCGCGAACCGGTCGACGGACCGATCGTCGTTCGCCGTCGGCGCCGGCGCCCGGCGGCTGCGGGAGCGCATCGTGTCGGTCACCTCGACGCCCCCTCGTCGGCCGTGCGAACGACCGCCGGTTCGTCGAAGACCGTGGGCGAATCGCGCGTCGGGACGAACACGGTGGCCGCGGTCAACGCGACGGTCGCACCCGTGACGAGGCCGGGCCCGAACGGGATCGTGCGGGCGTGGACGACGAGGGCGACACACGCCGAGAGTCCGGCGGCCAGCGCCAGGGCCGACAGCGCCAGTTGCCAGTGCGCCACGCCGACCGCCGCGCCGAGCACCAGCGCCGTCTTCACGTCGCCGAAGCCCATCGAGGCGGGCGAGATCAGGTGGAGGAGGAGCAGCGGCCCGCCGAACAACGCGGCGCCAACGACGACGCCGACGACCGGGACAGCCGTGCCCGCGGCGGCGCTCACCGCCAACCCGATGATCAAGACGGCGGCGGCGAGCGCCACCAGGCGATCGGGGAGTCGGCGGGACCGCACGTCGATGAGGGCGGCGGGCACGAGGCTGGCGACACAACACGCGCTGGCGGCGGGCACCGTGCCACGCAGAGCACCGACACACAGCGCGGTCACGCTGATCGCTGCCCACGCCGTCCACAGCCGGTGCGGTGCCGCCGCGCACGCGCCGGTATGACGATCCACCGTCTGGCCCGTCAGCCGATGTCCGCTTCGAGGCGCCGTTGTGAACTCCACCCGATCTCCCCACATTCCGAGCGAGCAGAGTAGCACTATGAGTGACTTTCTCGCTCAGCGTGGGGGGCGATGACTCGCCGAGAGGTCTCCATTACCCATGCGGTGGGTGGTCGGACCCGGGCGGCGGAACCCGAAATCGAAATGAACGCTCAGCCGTCGACGTGGGCGCCGGCGCCGTCGACCGGCCGTATCGCGAGATCCTCGGGGCGGCCCAGTTCGCGCGTCCAGGCGGCGAACTCGAGCAGGATGCCGTCGGGGTCGCGGAAGTAGAACGAGCGGACGAACACGCCGGGGTGGAACCGGCGGGCGACCTGGTGCTCGCTGTCGTCGTGGTCGAGCACCATGCTGACCTCGACGCCGGCGTCGATCAGCGCCTGGCGGTACTCCTCGAACCGCTCGAGCGGCACGTCGAACGCGAGGTGGTTCATCGAGGCGTGGGCCGAGGTGATGTCGCCGCGGTCGGGCAGCGCCGGGGCGTTCGACACGCCGGGTTGGGCCGGCTGGGCGCCGGGGAACCAGAAGAACGCGAGGCAGTCGTCGTTGCCGATGTCGAAGAAGAAGTGTTGGCCGGCGCCGCTCGGCAGGTCGATCGTCTTGACCAGCGGCATCCCCAGCACGTCGCGGTAGAACCGCACGGTGCGGGCCATGTCGCTGCACACCAGCGCGACGTGGTTGACGCCCCGCAGCTCGAACTTGTGGTTCGTCGCCATGGCCGAACGGTAGCCCGGTCAGTCCCGGGCGAACCCCGCGGGGTCGAAGCCGTCGGGCGCGTCGACCTCGACGATCGGGTCGGCGCGGTCGTCGAACTCCAGCCGGAGGGCCTTGGTCATCACGGCGTGCATGAAGTACAGCGTCGTGATGTAGGTGAACTCGAGGATCTCCTCGTCGCCGAAGTGCTCGTGCAGCGCGTCGAACACGGCGTCGGGCACCCGGCCGTGCTGGTCGACGAGGTAGTCGGTGTAGGCGAGCAGCGCCCGCTCGCCGGCGTCGAAGCAGTCGGCCACCTCCCAGTGCTCGATCGCGGCGATCTTCTCCTCGGGCATGCCGAGGCCACGGCAGCTCTTGCAGTGCTGGGAGTAGACGAACTGGCTGGCGGTCAGCCAGCCGGCGCGGGTCTGGCCGAGCTCGCGCAGCAGCGGGTCGAGCCGCCGCTCGGGGTCGCGGTAGAGGCGGAACCCGTCGACGCAGTGGCGGAACACGTCGGGCACGAGCGCGAACACGGTCCACCAGTCGCCGGGCGTGCCGGTGCTCGTGCCCGGCTCGGCGACCGGGTCGCGGTCGCCGAACAGGAACCGGTACATCGGCAGCACCGTCCCCTCGTCGGCTTCTGAACGCGGAACCTGACGGAGTCGAGCCATCCCCCGATCAGATCGCGCCGCCACCCCGGCCAGCGAGCCGGACGATTCAGTCCTCCGGTGAGAGGTGAGACCTACAGGTCACCCTGGATCTCACCGGAACGTCCGCCAAGCCCGCTCCGGTGAGAGGTGAGACCACCTGTCGGTCTCACC
>JBFGCT010000207.1:0-6218 GCA_041581055.1 Ilumatobacteraceae bacterium
GAAGCCGGCGGCGAAGAAGGCCGCGTCCAAGGCTCCCGCCAGGAAGCCGGCGGCGAAGAAGGCCGCGTCCAAGAAGCCGGCGGCGAAGAAGCCGGCGGCGAAGAAGCCGCGGTCCGGCTCGCCCGCGGCACGGACGACGTCGCCGACCCCGTCGATGCTGACCAACGACGTTCCCGACCGTGTCGAGATCCCGGCGCCGCGCGGCGTCAGCAAGGACGGCGTGGCGTACACCAAGGACTTCGACGTGAACTTCCTGCGGGCCCAACGCGAGGAGCTCGAGCGACGGCGGGCCGGTGAGCTGGCCCGCGCCACCCGGCTCGAGGACGAGGCGACGAGCCTGATCGAGAACGGCGAGATGGGCGACGTGCAGTTCGACGACGAGGGCGGCGAGGGCGACACAATGGTCGTCCAGCGCGACCTCGACCGCGTGTTGTCCAGCCAGGCCCGCCAGACGATCATGGAGATCGACGCCGCGCTCGCCCGGATCGCCGCGGGATCCTACGGCTACAGCGAGCTGTCCGGTCAGCCGATCCCGCGCGAACGGCTCGAGGCGATACCGGAGACCACGGTGCTGGCCGCGGAGAAGGTCAGCGGCATCGGCCGTTGACCGGCCGGGAGTGGCCGTCATGTCCCCGGCACGCGCCTGGCGGGCGCCGCTGCTGATCGCCGCCGGCGTGGTCGGCCTCGATCAGCTGACCAAGCACTGGGCGGTGAACGCGCTCGCCGACGACGACACGATCCACGTGATCTGGACGTTGCAGCTGAATCTGGCCTTCAACAGCGGGATGGCGTTCAGCCGCGCCTCGGGCTTCGGGCCGGTGATCGCGGTCGTGGCGACCGTCGTGATCGTCTGGCTGCTGGCGTCGCTGCGCACCGAGGCCAGCCGGTTGAGCACCGTCGGGATCGGCCTCGTGATCGGCGGCGCGGCGGGCAATCTGATCGATCGGTTCGCCCGAGGACAGGCCTGGCTGCGGGGGTCGGTCGTCGATTTCATCGACTTCCAATGGTTCCCGATCTTCAATGTGGCCGACATCGCGATCAACGTGGGGGCCGCGCTGCTGATCCTCAACAGCATCGTGGCGGCCCGCGTCCAGGCGGGGGAGCGGGCGTCGCCGGTCGAGCCGGCGGTCGGCGGCGAGTGATGATCGTCGAGGTCGTGCCCCCGGCCCTCGACGCCGAGCGTCTCGACCGGATCGTGGCGCTGATCAGCGACCTCAGCCGGGCCGACGCGGCGGCGGTGATACGGCGCGGCGGGGTCCGGGTGGATGGTGTCGAGGCGGCCGCCGGCAAGGTGCGGCTCGCCGCCGGGCAGACCGTCGAGATCGACCCCGCCACGTTCCCCCAGGTCGAGTTGCCGCAGGCCGACCCGGAGGTCGAGTTCACCATCGTCCACGAGGACGCGTCGGTGATCGTCGTCGACAAGCCGGCCGGGCTCGTCGTGCACCCCGGCGCGGGAAACCCGACGGGCACGCTGGTCAACGGGCTGCTGGCGCGGTATCCCGAGATCGCCGCCGTCGGCGACCCGACACGGCCGGGCATCGTCCACCGCCTCGACGCCGGCAGCTCCGGCCTGCTCGTGGTCGCCCGCACGCCGGCCGCCGCCGAGCGGTTGTCCAGCCAGTTCGCCGACCACACCGCGACGCGGCGGTACCGGGCGGTCGTCTGGGGCGTGCCGGAGGCGCCGCACGGCATCATCGACGCGCCGATCGGCCGCAGCCGGAGCGACCCGCTGCGGATGGCCGTCGTCGCCGACGGGCGCCCGGCGCGCACCGATTACCAGGTGCTCGGAAGCTATCGAACGCCCGCCGAGGTCTCGCTGCTCGAGTGCCGGTTGGAGACCGGCCGGACGCATCAGATCCGCGTGCACCTGTCGTCGATCAACCATCCGCTCGTCGGCGACCCGACCTACGGCCAGCGCCGGCCGACGCTCGGCGTGTCACGGCCCTTCCTGCACGCCGCCGAGCTGGCGTTCCTGCACCCCGACGGCGACCGCCGGGTCTCGTTCACCAGCCCACTGGCGGACGACCTCCAGGCGTGGCTCGACCGCGCCGGCGTCTGACCGCGCCGCCCGGCGTCACTCCCAGGGCGCGTCGCCGCGGGCCATGTCGGCGATGACCGCCAGGGTGAACCCGTCCAGATACGCCCGCATGTGCTGTCCGGCCCGATCCCAGATCGACAGCAGCACGCACTGCCCCTCGTGGTCGCACGCCCCGTCCTGATGCGGCTGCCCGAAATCGCCGAGCGTGATCGGTCCGTCGACGGCCGAGACGATGTCGGCGAGCTTGATGTCGGCCGGGGAGCGGGCGAGCACGTACCCGCCGCCGACGCCGCGCTTGGACTTGACGAGCCCGGCGCCCTTGAGCGCGAGGAGGATCTGTTCGAGGTACGGCTGGGGGAGTGCGGTGCGCTCGGCGATGTCCCGAACCGAGGTCGGCCCGGCCCCGTCGGCGTGCAAGGCGAGCGAGAGCAGGGCCCGGCTGGCGTAGTCGCCTCGCGTCGAGATGCGCACGAGGTCAGACTATTGAGTCGGCGGCGGCGGGCGCGCATCGTCGGATCTCGCGGTTGGCCTTGTGGAAACCACCGTCGCCGTGCTGGACTCGCGGCGCGTGAACTCATCAGCAGGCGGGCAACCGATCATTCCCGACTACGCCGACGCCAACGTGCGCGGGCTCGTTCCGGCGTTGCTCGGACCCGCGCCGTGGAGCAGCGGCCTCCCGGCCTGGATGCCCGCGCCGGTCGCCGAGGCCGATCGGGCGGTGCTGCTCGTGCTCGACGGGCTCGGCTGGGACCAGCTTCAGGAGCGGCTCGCGTTGATGCCGAACCTGGCGTCGATGTCCGGGCGTTCGATCCACACCGTCGCTCCGACGACCACCGCGACCGCGCTGACGTCGATCACGACCGGTCTGACGCCCGGCGAGCACGGGTTGATCGGCTACCGGATGGTGCTCGGCGGCGACGTGGTCAACGTGCTCCGGTGGAGCGTCGGGACGCAAGCGGTCCGCCGGTCCCACCCGCCCGCCGACGTCCAGCCGGTCGCGCCGTTCCTCGGCGAGGCCGTGCCGGTGTGCAGTCCGGCCGAGCTGCAGAGCTCGGCGTTCACCGAGGCCCACCTGCGGGGGAGCAAGCCGGTCGGCTGGCGGTCGCCGTCGTCGATCGCCGTCGAGGCGCGGGCCCAGCTCGACGCCGGTGCGCGATTCGTGTACTGCTACTACGGCGGGATCGACAAGATCGCCCACGAGCGAGGTTTCGGGGCCTACTACGACGCCGAGCTGCGTTACGCCGACACGCTCGTCGCCGACGTCCTGGCCGCCATCCCGTCCGGCACGGCGTTGATGGTGACCGCCGACCACGGCCAGGTCCACGTCGGCGACCGCATCATCCGCCCGTCCGCCGAGCTGCTCGCCGGCGTCACGATGCAAAGCGGCGAGGGCCGGTTCCGCTGGCTGCACACCCACCGCACGAACGTCGCCGCGTTGGCCGCGGCCGCCACCGAGGAACTGGGCGGGCTGGCGTGGATCGTGACGCGCGAGCAGATGCTCGACGATCACTGGTTCGGCCCCACGGTGGCCCCGCCGGTCCAGTCGCGGCTGGGCGATGTGGCGCTCGTCGCCCGCGAGCCCGTCAGCTTCTACGAGGCGTCCGACTCCGGCCCGTTCGACCTGGTCTGCCGCCACGGGTCGCTCACCTCGGCCGAGGTCAACGTCCCGCTGCTCGCCGCGCTGGCTGAGTGATGTCGGCGGGTTGGGAGTAGAAAGGCAGGCATGTCCGACTCCACCGGCCCCTCCCACGCCGACGCGGTCGAGGTGATCGCCCCCCACGCCGAGCCGGAGACCGCTGCGGAATCGGGGAACGCCGTCACCGAACCGGCGAAGGTGATGCGCATCGGCTCGATGGTCAAGTTGCTGCTCGAGGAGGTGCGCAGCTCGAACCTCGACGAGTCGTCGCGGGAGCGGCTCGCCGAGGTGTACGAGCGGTCGATCGTCGAGCTGTCCGACGCGCTGTCGCCGGACCTCCAGGAGGAGTTGCGCTCGCTGTCGCTGCCGTTCGACCACGAGGAGGTCCCGAGCGAGGCCGAACTGCGCGTGGCCAAGGCGCAGCTGGTCGGCTGGTTGGAGGGTCTGTTCCACGGCATCCAGGCGAGCCTGATGGCCCAACAACTCGCCCGCCAGCAAGGCGGACCGCCACGCCAACTCCCCGGCGGCATCTCGCTCGACGACGACCAACCGGCGCGCCGCGAGGGCGACCGCCCGGGCACCTACCTCTGACCCGAGGCGAGCCGAGGGCCACCAGCCGCGCCTGATATCGTCCGAATGACACTCGTGTAATCCGACCGAACGACCCGTGCCCGACTCCTTCACCCATCTTCACGTCCACACCGAGTTCTCGATGCTCGACGGCGCGGCGCGGCTCGACGAGATGGTGGCCAAGGCGGTGGCCGACGGCCAGCCGGCGATCGGCATCACCGACCACGGCAACATGTACGGCACGCTGGAGTTCTACAAGGAGTGCAACAAGCAGGGGATCAAGCCGATCATCGGGACCGAGGCCTACATGGCCCACGCCCACCGCAGCGAGCGGCCGACGCGGCGGGGTCGGGTCGACGACTCGGGCGGCGACACCGAGGGCGGCAAGAAGCTCTACTACCACCTCACGCTGCTCGCCGAGAACAACGTCGGCTACCACAACCTGATCCACCTGGCGAGCTCCGCGTTCCTCGAGGGCTACTACTACAAGCCGCGTTTGGACTGGGAGCTCCTCGAGCGCCACGCCGACGGCCTCATCGCCACGACCGGCTGCCTCGGCGGGCACGTCCTGCAGTCGCTGCTCAACGGCGACGACCAAGGCGCGATCGACAAGGCGGGCCGGCTGCAAGACATCTTCGGCCGCGACAACCTGTTCGTCGAGCTCCAGGACCACGGGCTGGGCGCCCAGCGCGAAACAAACCCGAAGCTGGTCGAGATCGCCCGCAAGATCGGCGCCCCCCTGCTGGCGACCAACGACAGCCACTACACCAACCAGGAGGACCACGAGTCGCACGAGGCGCTGCTGTGCGTCCAGACCGGCGCGCTGCTGTCGGACCCCAAGCGGTTCAAGTTCGAGGGGACCGAGCACTACCTCAAGTCGGCCGCCGAGATGCGCTACCTGTTTCGCGAGGTGCCCCAGGCGTGCGACAACAGCTTGTGGATCGCCGAGCGGGCCGACGTCGAGATCGAGTTCGGCAAGCCGCTGCTGCCCGACTTCCCGCTGCCCGAGGGGTTCGAGGACGACGCCGCGTACCTGCGCCATCTGACGTGGGACGGCGCCCGCCGCCGTTGGGGTGACGAGCTGCCGAGCGAGGCGGTCGACCGGATCGAGTTCGAGCTCAACACGATCTGCGCGATGGGGTTCGCGGCGTACTTCCTGATCACCTGGGACCTGATCAAGTTCGCCCGAGACCGCGAGATCCGCGTCGGGCCCGGCCGCGGCTCGGCGGCGGGCTGCGCGGTCGCCTACTGCCTGCGGATCACCGACCTCGACCCGATCAAGTACGACCTGCTCTTCGAGCGGTTCCTCAACCCGAGCCGCATCTCGATGCCCGACATCGACATGGACTTCGACTCGCGCTACCGCGACGAGATGATCCGCTACGCCGCCGAGCGGTACGGCCGCGACCACGTCGCCCAGATCATCACGTTCGGCACGATCAAGGCGCGCAACGCGGTCCGCGACGCGGCGCGCGTGCTCGGCTACCCGTACGGCCTCGGCGACAAGGTGGCCAAGGCGATGCCGCCGCTGGTGATGGGGCGCGACACGCCGCTGAAGTACTGCTTCGAGCAATCGCCGAAGTACGCCGACGGGTACAAGGCGGCCGGCGACCTGCGGGCGATGTACGAGGCCGACCCCGACGTCAAGAAGGTGGTCGACGTCGCCAGGGGCCTCGAGGGGTTGAAGCGGTCCGACGGGATTCACGCCGCGGCGGTGGTGATCACCAAGGACCCGGTCACCGACTACCTGCCGATCCAGCGCAAGCCGGAGTCCGGCCAGGATCCCGCCGACGCGCCGATCGTCACCCAGTACGAGATGCACGGGGTGGAGGAGCTCGGCGTGACGCTCGAGAAGGCTCTCGCGGACTCCCCCGCCCTCGAGCGCATGCGCGCCGACGACGAGCGGGTCGGCCGCCTCATCCACGTCGCTCGCGCGCTCGAGGGGCTCGCCCGCAACGCCGGCGTGCACGCCGC
>JBFGCT010000208.1:0-6179 GCA_041581055.1 Ilumatobacteraceae bacterium
ACCATGTCGCCGCGCATCTTGTCGTCGAGCACGAGGCGGGTCGTGGTGCGGCCACCCGCAACGGCCCGCTCGACGTCGAGACGGTTTGCCACGGCCACCGGCTCGAACGCGGCCTCGTCGTCGAGGCGGGCGGCGAACCCGTCGAAGAAGTCGGTGATCGCCTCATCGGAGCACGCGGCGAGCGCGGCGAAGCCGTCGACCGCCGCGCCGACCGCGTCCGCCACCAGCCGATGCTCGTCGGCGGGCACGTGGATCAGGTCGCCGGTGGTCTGCACGACGATCAGCCGGTCGCCGTCGGCGAACGCCGCCGCCAGCGTCTCGTCGACCACCGCCACCCGGTCGCCGCCGTAGACCAGCTCCTGCCCGGGTCGGAGGGCGGTGAGCCGGCCGCCGCCGCTCATCGGCCGAAGCCCACCCCGTCGAGCTCGGGCAGCGAGGCGAGGTCGACCGGCGCGCCGCCGTCGATCGACTGGTGGGCGGCGACGCCGAGGGCGACCGACCACAGCCCGTCGAGCAGCGTCACCCCAGCTGGCCGGCCGGCGCGGATCGCGGCGGCGAAGTCGACGTGCTCCAGGTAGCTCGCGCCGTGGTGCAACCCGACGTGCTTCACGTCCGGATTGGCGATCGTCGACTCGCTGACCACTCCGATGCCGTCCGCCCGCCGGCCGACGCGCAGCACGCTCTCGCTGACGAAGGCCTCGAGCTTCCCCTCGTCGCCGACGACGCAGATCTCCTGCTCGTTCCTGCTGGCCTCGGCGAACATGCACAGGTCGAGCAGGCCCCGTACGCCGTTGTCGAACTCGACGATGACGAACGCGTTGTCGAGGATGTCGGGGACCTCGCCGTCGTAGACCTCGTCGAGGTGGTTGACCGACTGGCCGCCGGAGGCCATCACGCTGACCGGGCGGGCCCCGGCGACCCGGTTCATCAGATCGAAGAAGTGGCAGCACTTCTCGACGAGCGTGCCGCCGGTGTTGCGGTTGAAGCGGTTCCAGTCGCCGACCTTGGGGAGGAACGGGAAGCGGTGCTCGCGGATCGAGACCATCTTGACGTTGCCGGCCGCGCCGGCCGCCAGCTCGACCATCAGCCGTTGCGTCGGCGGCATGTACCGGTACTCCAGGCCCATCCAGACGACGCGGTCGGGCGGGCCGGCGGCGGCGGCCTCGACGACCTCGCGGCAGTCGGCGAGCGTCGTGCACAGCGGCTTCTCGACGAGCACGTGCAGCGGGCGGTCGAGCGCGGCGAGCAGGACGCCATGATGGGTGTGGTTCGGCGACGCGATCACCACGGCGTCGCAGAGCCCCGAGTCGAGCAGCTCGGCCCCGTCGCGGAAGCGCGCCAGGTCGGCCCTCTCGCCGACCGCCAGCTGCGCCCAGTCGAGCGACTCCGGGTGCGGATCGGCGACAGCGGTGACCGTCGCGCCGTCGAGGGCCAGGATGTTCTGGATGTGCTCGACGCCCATCATCCCGGTCCCGATGACGCCGTAACGGATCGGGGTCAGCTCGGCGGCCATATCGACCCGAGCGTACGCCCCGGCCCGCGCATCGGCGACCTCGCCGCTCGACGACTCCGGCCCGGCCTCGCGCGACGGCGCCCTCGCTTGGCACACTGTCGTGATGACCTCCGACCGCCCCGTTGACCGGCTCTACTTCCGACAGTTGTTGTCCGGGCACGACTTCGCCGGCGACGACCCGCTCGCGGGGCAGATGGTGAACTTCGTGTACGCCATCGGCGACCGCGACACCGGCGAGTGCCTCCTGGTCGACCCGGCCTACTCGGTCGGCGAGCTCGTCGACCTCGTCACGGCCGACGGGATGCGAGTCGTCGGCGTCCTCGCCACCCACTACCACCCCGATCACGTCGGTGGCTCGATGATGGGGCACACGATCGAGGGGGTCGCCGAGCTGCTCGACGTGGTCGACTGCCCGATCCACGTCAACCGCGACGAGACCGAGTGGGTCACCAAGACGACCGCGGTCGGCGCCGACCACCTCGTCGGACACGACTCAGGCGACGTGCTCACCGTCGGCGGGGTCGACATCACGCTGGTGCACACGCCGGGTCACACGCCGGGCAGCCAGTGCTTCCTCGTCGACGGCCGGCTCGTGGCCGGCGACACGCTGTTCCTCGACGGGTGCGGTCGAACCGACCTGCCCGGATCGAACCCGGCGCAGATGGTCGAGAGCCTGCGGCGCCTTGCCGAGATTCCCGACGAGACCGTGCTCTTTCCCGGCCACCGCTACTCGCCGGCCGCCAGCGCGCCGATGGCCGAGGTCAAGCGGAGCAACTGGGTGTTCGAGCAGATCTGATCGAGCGCGGGCCGAGCCCGGGTCAGCAGTCGGCCTTGGCCGGGATGATGATCGTCTGTCCCGGGATGAACTGCGCGTACGCCGGGTTCGCCGCGTTGGCCGCCTCGAGCGCCTCGAGCGTGACGTCGTACTGGCGGGCCAGCGCCAGCGGGAAGTCGCCAGAGACGACCGTGTGCTCGCCCGCGGCGCAGTTGTCGCCCGCCTCCGGGATCGCGTCGCCGACCGGCGCCTCGCCCGCCGGCGGCGTGGTGGCCGCGGTCGTCGACCCGCCGGGAACGGTGCCGCCCGGTGGGATCTTGATCACGGTCCCGGGGAACGGGAACTCCTGGGCGCTCGCCCAGCCGTTGAACTGGATGAGGTCGTCGAGCGGCACGCCGAACTGCTCGGCGACCTTCAGCGGGTAGTCGCCGGACTGCACCGTGTACTCCTGGGACAGCGGGTTCGTGCCGTCGAGGAGGACGCCCTCCGCCGGCGGCACCGTCGTGACGGCCGGCTTGACGATGAAGGCCGTCGATCCCGTGCTGAGGCTCAGCGTGGTCCGGCTCGGCTCGGACGCGGCATCGCTGCTGCAGGAGGCGAGCACGACGACGCCGATGGCGAACGGCCACAGAAGGACCCCAACACGACCAAGATTGCTGAACCGCATGACCGGCCATCGTAGGCCGCGGCGCGGGAGACCGAACGTCAGGGCGAAACCGGGCGACGGTGACACCTGCTACATGAGCGGGCGGGCGGTCGGCGAGATCGGCGCCGGAAGCCGGGTCTCGCCCATCAGATACGCGTCGACGCCCGCCGCCGCCGCCCGCCCCTCGGCGATCGCCCAGACGATCAGGCTCTGCCCGCGGCCCATGTCGCCGGCGACGAAGAGGGCCGGCTGGCTCGTCATGTAGTGCCCGTCACGGGCAACGTTGCCGCGGGCGTCGAACTCGACGTCGAGCGATTCCAGCCAGGCGCCGCGCTCGGGGCCGAGGAACCCGAGGGCGAGGAACACGAAGTCGGCCGGGATCTCCGTGTCGGTTCCCTCGACCTTGACGAACCGGCCGTCGGTCATCTCGACCTGGTGGAGCTGCAGCGCGCGCACCCGGCCGTCGCCGTCGTCGAGGAACCGCTCGGTGTTGACCGAGTAGACGCGCTCGCCGCCCTCCTCGTGCGCCGACGAGACCCGGTAGATCATCGACCACTGCGGCCACGGGTTGTCGGGCGACCGCTCGTCGGGCGGGCGCGGCATGATCTCGAGTTGGGTGACCGACGCCGCCCCCTGGCGGTGGGCGGTGCCCAGGCAGTCGGCGCCGGTGTCGCCGCCGCCGATGATCACGACATGGCCACCCTCGACGTCGATCGGCGAGCGCTCGATGTCGCCGAGCTGCACCCGGTTGGAGTACGGGAGGTACTCCATCGCCTGATGGATCCCGTCGAGCTCCCGCCCCGGGATCGGCAGATCGCGCGCCTGGGTCGCGCCGCAGGCCAGGACGACGGCGTCGTGTGACGCCAGCAGCACCTCGATGTCGACGTTCTCGCCGACGACGGCGTTCGTGCGGAACTCGGTCCCCTCCGCCTCCATCTGGGAGATGCGGCGGTCGATGTGCCGCTTCTCCATCTTGAACTCGGGGATGCCATAGCGCAGCAGCCCCCCGATCCGGTCGTCCCGCTCGAGCACGACGACGTCGTGGCCCGCCCTGGTGAGCTGTTGCGCGGCGGCCAGGCCGGCGGGACCGGACCCGATCACCGCCACCCGCTTGCCGGTCCGCACCGACGGGATGTGCGGGGTGACCCAGCCCTCGTCCCAGGCGCGGTCGATGATCTCGACCTCGATCTGCTTGATCGCCACCGCGTCCTGGTTGATGCCGAGCACGCACGACGCCTCGCACGGCGCCGGGCACAGCCGGCCCGTGAACTCGGGGAAGTTGTTCGTCGCGTGCAGCCGCTCGATCGCGTCGCGCCAGTGGTCGCGGTACACCAGGTCGTTCCAGTCCGGGATCAGGTTGCCGAGCGGGCACCCGTTGTTGCAGAACGGGATGCCGCAGTCCATACAGCGGCCGGCCTGGTGGTTCAGCGCCTCGGCGTCGAACTCCTCGTAGACCTCCTTCCAGTCCCGGATCCGCACCGGCACCGGCCGCCGCGCCGGGAGCTGCCGCTCCCACTCCAAGAACCCCGTCGGCTTGCCCACTACGTCACCCTCCCTCGTCTGCCGATCATGCCTGCGCCGCCTCCATGATCCTGCCGACCGTCTCGTCCTCGGTCAGGCCGGCGGACTTCGCTTCGGCGATCACGGTCAGCACCCGCTTGTAGTCGGTCGGCATCACCTTGCGGAACCGGGCGCTCTCGACCGCCCACGACGTCAGGATGCCGTCGGCCACCGCCGACCCGGTGAACTCCCGGTGCCGCTCGATCGTCGTCCGCAGGAAGGCCCAATCGTCGTCGTCGAGCTCCTCGATCCGCACCATGGCGCCGTTGACCCGGCTCCCGAAGTCGGCGTGGCGGTCGTAGACGTAGGCGATCCCGCCCGACATCCCGGCGCCGAAGTTGCGGCCGGTCGGCCCGAGCACGACGACGCGGCCGCCGGTCATGTACTCACAACCGTGATCGCCGACGCCCTCGCTGACGGCCAGCGCCCCCGAGTTGCGGACGCAGAACCGCTCCCCGACGATCCCCCGCAGGAAGATCTCACCGCCGGTGGCGCCGTAGGCGATCACGTTCCCGGCGATGACGTGCTCCTCGGCGACGAACGGGGCGTCCGGGTGCGGGTGCACGATCAGGCGGCCGCCCGAGAGCCCCTTGCCGAGATAGTCGTTGGCGTCGCCGACGAGCCGCATCTGCACCCCGGCCGGCACGAACGCGCCGAAGCTCTGCCCGGCCGACCCCGTCAGCGTGACGTCGATCGCCGCGTCCGGGAGGCCCTGGCCGTTCCAGCGCTTGGTCACCTCGTGGCCGAGCAACGTGCCGACGGTGCGGTTGACGTTGCGGATCGGAAGGTCGATCGTCACGTTGCGCCCGTCCTCGATCGCCGGTCGGGCGAGCTCGATCAGCCGCTGGTCGAGCGCCTCCGACAGCCCGTGGTCCTGGCCGACACTCTGGTGCATCGTCTGCCCGTACCGGTTGTCGGGGATCGCCAAGATCGGCGCGATGTCGAGGCCCGCCGCCTTCCAGTGGTCGACCGCCCGGCGGGTGTCGAGGCACTCGACGTGGCCGATCAGCTCCTCCATCGTGGCGAAGCCGAGCTCGGCCATCAGCTCACGGACCTCCTCGGCGACGTACTCGAAGAAGTTGACCACGAACTCCGGCTTCCCGCTGAACCGCTCCCGCAGGACCGGGTTCTGGGTGGCGATGCCGACCGGACACGTGTCGAGGTGGCAGACGCGCATCATGATGCATCCGGACACGACGAGCGGCGCGGTGGCGAAGCCGAACTCCTCGGCGCCGAGCAGCGCGGCGATCACGACGTCGCGGCCGGTCTTCAGCTGGCCGTCGGTCTGCACGACGATCCGGTCGCGCAGCCCGTTGAGCAGCAGGGTCTGCTGGGTTTCGGCGAGCCCCAGCTCCCACGGGCCCCCGGCGTGCTTCAGCGACGTCAGCGGGCTGGCGCCGGTCCCCCCGTCGTGGCCGGAGATCAGCACGACGTCGGCCTTGGCCTTGGCCACGCCGGCGGCGACCGTGCCGACGCCGGTCTCGGCGACCAGCTTGACGTGGATGCGGGCCTCGGGGTTGGCGTTCTTCAGGTCGTGGATCAGCTGCTTGAGATCCTCGATCGAGTAGATGTCGTGGTGCGGCGGGGGGCTGATCAGGCCGACGCCCGGAGTCGAGTACCGGGTCTTGGCGATCCACGGGTAGACCTTGTGACCCGGGAGCTGACCGCCCTCGCCGGGCTTGGCG
>JBFGCT010000209.1:0-6177 GCA_041581055.1 Ilumatobacteraceae bacterium
CGCCCGGAACCTAGGGACGAAGATCGCGCCCGGACAGGATTGCTCGGCGTTCCCGCTCGCAGTCGCTGTGGACGAAGCATCCCTCGACGTGATCGTTGGTCAACCCCTCGGACTGCATGAGCGCGTACGCGGTCGTCGGGCCGAAGAACCGCCACCCACGGGTCTTCAGTTCCTTGGCCAGCGCCGCCGACCGCCCGGTGAAGTTTGGGATCGCCCCGTTGTCACGCTCTGGCGACTCGACCGCCCAGGCCCAGATCCAATCGACGAGGGAGCCCTCGGTCTCGACCAGTTCGCACGCCCGCTGGGCGTTGTTGATCGTCGCCTCGATCTTGCCGCGGTGGCGGACGATCGACGCGTCGCCGAGCAGCCGTTCGACGTCGCGGTCATCGAAGCCGGCGACGGCCTCGAAGTCGAAGCCGGCGAACGCGGCACGGAACGCGTCGCGCTTGCGGAGGATCGTCAACCAGCTCAGGCCGGACTGAAAGCCCTCCAGGCAGATCTTCTCGAACAGCCGGTGGGCGTCGGTGGTCGGCCGGCCCCACTCGTGGTCGTGGTACGCGAGGTAGTCGTCATCGCCGGTCGGCCAGCCGCAGCGCGTCACGTCGGTGTCCACGAGCGCCAAGTCTCGCACCGCTGCGGAGTGCCCGCCCGCGCGTCGGTACGATCGGCGAAAAGCTTCGGCCATCGACCACCGTGGGGCCTCGATGAACAGCGCCAACACCTATCACCAAGCGCCGGCCGCAGTCGCCGCCGCGCCGCCGGGGTGTCCGCTGCACGAGCGCTGGTCGCCGCTGGACGAGGACTACCTGGCCAACCCGTACCCGATCGCCAACGCCTTGCGCGACGAGCACCCGGTGTTCTACGCCGACCGACTCGGTCACGTCGTCGTCACCAGGATGGCCGACATCGAGCACGTGTTCATGAATCCGGACGTGTTCGCCTCGACCAACGTCCAGGATCCGATCTACCCCCTCGCCCCCGAGGCCGCCGAGATCCTGCGCGCCGACGACTTCGACCCGGTCGCCGTGATGTCGAACCGCCCCGAGCCGGACCACGCCCGGATCCGGGTGTACACGCGGCAGGGCTTCGGCAACCGCCGGCTGAGGTCGCTCGAGGCCTACATGCGCTCCCGGGCGTCGGACCTCCTCGACCAGATGATCGCCGGCGGGTCGCCCACCGAGTACGTGCGGGCCCTCGCCTTCCCGCTGCCGGCGGAGATCGTGTTCCGGCTCATCGGCTTCCCGCCCGAGGACGACGCGTTGATCAAGTCGTGGTGCGTCAACCGCAAGGCGTTCTCGTGGGGCAAGCCGACCGTCGCGGAGCAGGTCGCCATCGCCCGGGGGATGCTCGACTACTGGCGCTACTGCCGCGAGTTCGTCGCCGGTCGGCGCGACCGGCGCGCCGACGACTTCACGTCGGAGCTGATCGACGCCCACGAGGCCGACCCCGACCCCGACAACGGCACCGGCATCAGCTACCGGGAGGTCGAGTCGGTCGTGTACGGCATCAGCTTCGCCGGCCACGACCCGGTCACCGCACTGCTGTGCAACACGCTGCTGTGCCTGCTCCCCCGACGCGACCAGTGGGACGCGCTCGTCGCCGACCCGACGCTCGCCGCGAACGCCGTCGAGGAGACGCTGCGCTACGAGTCGAGCCAGGTGTCGTGGCGGCGAGTTACGACCCGGCCGACGACGCTCGGCGGCGTCGAGCTCCCGGCGGGCACGCGCCTGCTGCTCAACTTCGCGTCCGCGAACCATCAGCCCGACGTGTTCGCCGACCCGGAGACGTTCGACATCCACCGGCCGGGCGCGAACCACCACATCAGCTTCGGCAAGGGCATCCACTTCTGCCTCGGCGCGGGGCTGGCGAAGACGGAGGCGCGGATCGCCCTCGAGCTGCTGGCCGCCCGGCTGCCGTCGCTTCGGCTGGTCGCCGGCCAGGAGCTGGACTACTTCCCGAACATCACGTTCCGCGGGCCGAGCACACTGCACGTCGAGTGGGACGCGCCGAGCCGATGAGCAAGACGGCGGCCGAGACGTTTCCCCGCGAGCCGAGCCGATGAGCCTCTACGCCACCCAGAAGTTCCTCTACGAGCTGAACCGCTCCCCCGAGTTGCAGGCGCGTTATCTCGCCGAGCGCCGCGCGGTCCTCGAGCCGTTCGAGCTGACCGACGAGGAGGTCGACGCGCTGGTCGCGCCCGACATCGGGCTGCTCTACCACCTCGGCGTGAACGGGCAGATCCTGATGCACTTCGCCGCCTTCCACGGGATCGAGTGGGCCGACTACCTCCAGCGGATGCGCGACGGGGTCGCCGCCCACGGCCCGGTCCGGGAGGGCGTGTACGCCATGACCGGCGACCCCGACGGCGACCCCGACCCCGCCCCGCAACCCGACCCCGACGCGGGCACCCGCTGATGCCGCTCGTCTTCGCCGGGGTGTGCTCGCACGCGCCGGGCATCACCGGCCGCGCCGAGCAGGCCGACCCCGTGGTGCGCGACGCGTTCTACACCGCCTTCGACGGCATGCGGGTCGACCTCGAGGCCTCCCGACCCGATGCGATCGTCGTCATCGCCGCCGAGCACTTCGCCAACTTCTTCATGGACAACATGCCGTCGTTCGCGATCGGGATGGCCGACTCCTACGAGGGCCCGATCGAGGATCCCGCCTGGCTCGGCATCGAGCGGACGCGCGTCCCCGGCGACCGTGAGCTGTCACAACGGTTCATCACGCAGGTGATGACCGGCTCGGACGTCGCCTACGCCGAGGAGTGGAAGTTCGACCACGGGATCATGGTGCCGTTGCACTTCCTCACGCCGAACTACGACGTCCCGGTGATCCCCGCCAACATCAACTGCCAGGGGCCCCCACTCGCCCCGCTGAACAGGGCGTGGGCGTTCGGCGAGTCGATCGGGGCCGCCGCCGACGCCCTGCCCGAGCGGATCGCGATCGTCGGCACCGGCGGCATCTCGCACTGGCCGGCGACGCCCGACTCGGGGAGGATCAACGAGCGGTGGGACCGCGACTTCCTCGATCGCTGGGCGCGCAACGACCGGGACGCGTTGCTCGACTACGACGACCTCGGCGTCTACGCCGACGCCGGCCAGGGCGGGTTCGAGATCCGCACCTTCCTCGCCGTGAGCGCGGCGGCGGGCGGCGCGCCCGGCACCGTCCACTTCTACGCCCCGATCCCGATCTTCGCCGTCGGCTGCACGATCGCGACGTACCAGCTGGCTTCGTCGGTGTGAGCCGGGTCAGCGCGAGATCGCCGGGAGCGCGTCGATCCCGACGATGAACGCCACGCCCATCGCCACGCTCATCGCGGCGACGACGACCGCCAGCGTCGCATACAGCGCGAAGTTGCGTTCGGCGTGGAGCAGGCCGGCCCCGGCCAGGACGGCGAGGATCGAGTTGGCGGCGATCAGCCCGACGACCCAGGCGAGCAGCAACACGATGCCGCCCCAGGCGCCGACGACCGACGTCGACGCGACGAACACGGCGATCTGGGTCGGGCTTTCCACCCCGACGCCGTGCAGCATCCCGATCCCGGTCGCCGTGCCGTTGCCGTAGCGCGCCGTCGCGGTCCCGGGCAGCAACAGGTCGTGGCGGTGGGGGTGGCGATGGGCGCGCCGCGCCGCCACCGGCGGCCGTGCGGCGCCGACGGGCACCTCCCGCTCGGCGTCGGCGCTCGCCGCCGCGTGGGAATGGTCGTGGGCGTACGACGCGTCGTGTGCCACGGCATCGGCGCCGCCGTCGCCGTCGCCCCCGTCGTGGTCGTGGGCGTGGTCGTGGACGACCGAGACCGTGCGCGACGAGCGCCCGTCGCGCACCCGGCGCAGCCCGGCGAACGTTCCGTCGAGGATCAGGATCCACCGGCTGCGCAGCCGGAAGTCGCGACGGTCGCGGAGCAGGCCGACGAGCACCCAGGCGCCGAGCAGTACGAGCGTGACGCCGACGACCCGCCCCATCCAGTCGTCGAGCGCGTCCGGGATCTGCGTTCCGAGCAGGATCGCGCCGGCCCCGAGCACCAACACGACCGCGGCGTGTCCGAGGGCGTAGAGCAGCGACAGCACGAGGCCTCGTCGACGGTTCTCGGCGGTCCCGCTCAGGTCGGTGATCGCCGCGATGTGGTCCCAGTCGACGCCGTGCCTGATCCCGAGCGTCAACGCGGTGATCACGAGGCCGACGGTCATCACGGGCCCATCATGGACGATGGTCGATCCGGACCGCAACCGGCCGGGGGCGCGTCGGCGGACGGTCGGGGGATGAGAGGATGGCGACGATGAGCCCCATGAGCCGCCGGAGTGTCGTCGCCGGCGCCGGCGCCGCTGCGATGTCGACGATGTTTGCCGGCTCGATGTGGCGCGCCGTGTTGTCTCGGGGGCCCGCGTTGACGACCGGCAGCCGATACGGGCCGCTCGGCGCCCCTGACGCGAACGGGGTTCGGCTCCCCGCCGGCTTCCGCAGCCGGGTCGTCGGGCGGACCGGCGACGTTGTGCCCGGTACGGCGTTCGCGTGGCACGCCGCCCCCGACGGCGGTGGCTGTTTCGGGCGCGACGGAGGCGGCTGGTTCTACGTCTCCAACTCCGAGGTCGGTTCGGGCCAGGGCGGCGCGTCGGCAATCGGGTTCGACGCTCAGGGCTCGATCGTCGCTGCCCACTCCGTGCTCTCGGGAACCTCGCGGAACTGCGCCGGCGGCGTCACGCCGTGGGGCACGTGGCTCTCCTGCGAGGAGAGCGGCGACGGCGGCAACGTCTGGGAGTGCGACCCGCGGGCGCCGGGCGACGGGATTCGCCTCCCCCTGCTCGGATCGTTCAACCACGAGGCTGCGGCGGTCGATCCGGTGACCGGCGCGGTGTACCTGACCGAGGATCGGCGCGACGGCCGGCTCTACCGGTTCACGCCGGTCACCCCGGGCGATCTCGGGGCCGGCACGCTCCAGGCGGCGGTGGTCTCCGGCGACCCGGCGGTCGGCCCGGCCGCGGTCACCTGGCGAACGGCGAGCCCGACCGCTCCCGACCGGTCGCCGGAGACGGCGGCGTTCGACGGCGGCGAGGGCGCGTGGGTCGACGACGGCCTGCTGCTGTTCACGACGAAGGGCGACCGCAAGGTCTGGGAACTCGACCTCCGGACGGCGCGGTTGACGGTGCTCCACGACTGTCTCGCCGAGCCGGGAACCCCGCTGGACGCCGTCGACAACATCGTCGTCCACCGCCGGACCGGGGACATCTTCGTCGCCGAGGACGGCGGCAACATGGAGCTCTGCTCGATCGAGCGGCTGGCCGACCACGGCCGTCGGATCGGGACGTTCCTGCGGATCGAGGGGCAGGCCGGCTCGGAGATCACCGGGCCGGCGTTCACGCCCGACGGTGACCGGCTGTACGTGTCGTCACAGCGCGGCCCGGACGGTCGCGGCCTGACCTACGAGATCACCGGTCGGTTCGGCGCGTCGCCGATCGACCGGGGAGCGGCGGGCGCGATCCGACCGGCCACGCGGCTGGGCGCCACCGCAACCTGACCCGCGAGGCACGGCCCCGCAGCACCTTCAGTCGTTCCAATTATTGTTCGACATTCAGGTTGTCTATCGAACACCTGTTTGCTATCGTGTTAGGTATGGAGCTGGCCGATGCCGTCACCGCCACCTCGGTGGCCGTGAGCGACGTCGGGCGGGTGTGCGTGGACGGCTGTGACGTGTCGGTGTTGCGCTCGGAGCTGAGGCGGCTGAAGCAGGTGCACTCCCGGTTCGAGGCCCAGCTCGCCCGGCTGACGCACGCCGCCGACGCCGCCGGGGCGTTCATCGGCACCGGGGCGCGCGGCACCGCGGAGTGGCTGGGCACGCAGACCGGCACGTCGACCCGCCGCAACCGGGCCGCGGCGGAGCTCGGCGAGGCGATGGCGAAGTCCGACGAGCTGGCCGACGCCGTCACCTCCGGGGAGCTGTCGACCGACAAGGCCACCGCCGCGGTCGGCGCCGCCGGCGGTGAGGCGCTCGACGCCGAGATCGTCGGCGCGATCGCCGACCTCCCGCTGCAGGCGGTCAAGCCGGCGGTGGAGGACTGGCGGGCCCGGCAGCACCCCGACCGCGACGCCGACCTCGCCGACACCCAACGCGCCCGCCGACACCTGAAGCTGACCGACCAGCCCGACGGGATGACCCGGGTCGAGGGCCTCCTCGACCCC
>JBFGCT010000210.1:0-6170 GCA_041581055.1 Ilumatobacteraceae bacterium
CCACCCCCCGGCGGGCGGGTCGTCGGCGTCCGGACTCAGTCGACGGACGAGGCGGTCAGGGGCGGAGCGACGCCGGCGGTCCAGTTGGCGACGAAGCGGTAGCGGTCGCCGCGGATCGTCGTCGTCCGCCACTCGATCGGCCGGCCGTCCGCGTGCCCCAACCGCTCGAGGAAGAAGGCCGCCTCGCCGCGCCGCATCCCGAGGCGATCCCGATCGGCGGCGGCCGGGTTCGTCGGCGCGATCCGCTCCCAGCCGTGTGTCGGACGGACACCGCACCGGCGCTCGAGCTCGTCGTACAGCGCGGTGTGCCCGAAATCGGATTCGAGCAGCGGCGCGGCGACGTCCATCGGGAGCCACGCCCGGTCGATCGCCAGCGGTTCGTCGTCGGCGAGCCGCACCCGTTCGAGGTACAGCAGGGGCGCCTCGGGTCCCAGTTCGAGCCGCCCCGCGACCACCGGGTCGGTCAGCGCGCGCAGCTCGACGACCGTGCTGCGTTGCACGGCGCCCGACGACTCGACGGAGTCGAACAGGCTGTAGAGCGCGCCGAGCGGCTGCTCGAACTCGGCGCGGTTGACGATCGTCCCCCGGCCCCGCTCGCGATGGAGGATCCCGGTCTTGTTCAGGTGGCGGATGGCCTCGCGCACGGTGTGCCGGCTGACGCCGTACTCGTCGACCAACTCGCTGTCGGTCGGGAAGCGATCGTCGAACTCGCCGCCGTCGAGGCGCCGCTTGAGATCGTGCTCCAACTGCGCCCACAGGGGCATCGGGCTCGATCGGTCCAGACCCACGCGCGCCGTCCTCCTCCCATTTGTCGGCTTGTCTGCACAACCTAACAAACGGTCAGGCACGACCGGACACGGGGCGGCGCGGCGTTGAAAAGGCCAGGTAGTGGCCGTTTCACCGCGTTCGGTTGCGCGCGCTACCAAAAGTACGTATATTCGTACTTATGTCCATGGGGCGCTCGCTGCTACCGATCCTGCGATGGGGGCCGGCCTACGAACGCGCCGACCTGCGCAGTGACCTCGCGGCCGGGCTCACCGTCGGGGCGATGCTCGTCCCGCAGGCGATGGCGTACGCGTTGCTCGCCGGGTTGCCGCCCCAGGTCGGCCTCTACGCGGCGACGATCCCCGTGCTGGTCTACGCCGTGTTCGGCACCTCGCGCCAGCTCGCCGTCGGACCGGTGGCGATCGTCTCGCTCCTCACCGCTTCAGCGCTCGGGGGGATCGTCGAGGAGGGCACCGCGGACTACTTGGCCGCGGCGGCGACGCTGGCGCTGCTCGTCGGCGTGATCCACATCGTCGTCGGCGCGGGCCGCCTGGGCTTCCTCGTCAACTTCCTCTCCCACTCCGTGCTGGTCGGATTCACCGCGGCGGCGGCGATCATCATCGGCTTCTCGCAGGTCAAGCACCTCCTCGGGATCCGCATCGACGGCGGCGACCACTTCTACGAGACGGTCTGGGCGGTCGTCGGCGGGTTGACCGACACGCACGGCGCGACGCTGGCGCTCGGCGTCGGCGCGCTCGGCGCGCTGCTCCTGTTGAGACGGATGATGCCGAAGGTTCCGGCCGCCCTGGTCGTGATGGTCGGTTCGATCGCCGCGGTGGCCGCGCTCGACCTGACGTCGCGCGGCGTGTCGACCGTCGGCGACATCCCCGACACGCTTCCCTCGTTCGGGCTGCCGACATTCGACGGCTCGCTGATCGGTCGGCTGTTGCCGACCGCGCTGGTCATCACGCTCGTCGGGTTCATGGAGTCGATCGCGGTGGCCAAGGTGTACGCCCGGCGCCACCGTTACACGATCGACCCGAACGGCGAACTGGTCGGGCTGGGAGCGGCCAACGTGGCGTCCGGCCTGTTCGGCGGGTACCCGGTCACCGGCGGCTTCTCCCGGACGGCGGTCAACGACACCGCTGGCGCGCGCACACCGCTGGCGTCGATCGTGACCGCGCTGATCGTGCTCGCGACCATCGCCTTCCTCACCCCGCTGCTCTCGTCGCTGCCGAACGCGGCGCTCGGGGCGATCATCGTCGTCGCCGTGATCGGGCTGGTCGACGTCCGCGAGATGCGGCACATCGCCCGGGTCAAGTCGAGCGACCTGATCGGCCTGTCGGTGGCGTTCGTGGCGACGCTCGTGCTCGGCATCGAGCTGGGGATCGGCGTCGCCGTGCTGGCGTCGATGATCGTCGTCTTCGCCCGGATGTCGAGGCCGCACACCGCCGTCCTCGGGCGCGTCGACGGCACGACGAACTACCGCAACGTCGCCCGCTTCCCCGAGGTCGTCACCCGCGACGACGTGCGGGTGATCCGCATCGACGCCGCGCTCTCCTTCGTCAACGCGACCGTGGTCAAGAAGCTGATCCTCGAGCAGGCGGCGCTCGTCTCGGTCGGGCCGCGGGCCCTGGTGCTCGACGCGTCGGGCATCAACGACCTCGACGCCACCGGCGTGGCCATGCTCGAAGAACTGCTGCCCGACCTCGACGAGCGCGGCGTTCAACTGCACCTCGCCGACGTCAAGGGCCCGGTGCGCGACGTGTTGCGGCGCGCCGGCATCTGGCAGTCGGCGGCCGGTCGCATCCACGCGTCGACGAGCGACGCGGTCGACGCGATCGCCCGCCGCGTCCCGGCGCCGGGCGACCAGCGCCGGAGCGGCATCGACGAGCGCCCGGAACCCGGCCCGATCATGGAGCACAGCCATGCCTGAGCGGGGCGCGCCCACCCGCGCGCGCCGTCGGCGCGAGGACCTTGTCGACATCGGAGGCATGCTCTACGCGCTCGCGCCGGGCCGCCTCGACCCGCCCGACCGTCCGTCCGAACACCTTCCACCACTGGAGACAACATGACCACCACGACCATCCCCGGCGCCGACGTCATCGGTGTCGACACCTTGCGGGCGATGCTCGCCGCCGACGCCGGGCTCCGCATCCTCGACGTCCGCACCGGCGGCGAGTTCGAGTCGGTGCACATCCCCGGCTCGTACAACGTTCCCCTCGACACGCTCGCCGAGCACGCCCAGGATCTCGCCGACGTCGAGCGGCCCGTCGTGCTCGTCTGCCAGACCGGCGGGCGCGCCACGCAGGCCCACGGCACGCTGAGCGGCGCCGGCAAGCAGCGCCTGCACATCCTCGAAGGCGGCATGGTCGCCTGGCGATCGGCCGGCGGCGACGTGGTCGAGGGCGCCACCGCGCGGTGGGCGATGGACCGGCAGGTTCGATTCGTCGCCGGCTCGCTGGTGCTGGCCGGGCTGATCGCCGGGCTGGCGGCGCCCAAGGCGAAGTTGCTCTCCGCCGGCGTGGCCAGCGGGCTCGTCTACTCGGCGGTCTCCAACACGTGCGCGATGGGCGACCTGCTGGCGAAGCTGCCGTACAACCGGACCGACAAATGCGACATCGCGGGCGTGCTCGACGAGCTGCGCGCCGCGGCCTGACCCACCGCCTGACCTCGAAGGGGACCCATGATCTTCACGCAGTACTACCTCGACTGTCTCTCGCAGGCGTCGTACCTGATCGGCGACGAGACGACCGGGCGGGCGGTCGTCGTCGACCCCCGGCGTGACGTCGACGAGTACGTGCGCGACGCCGCCGCGGCCGGGCTCGACATCGAGCTGGTGATCGAGACGCACTTCCACGCCGACTTCCTCTCCGGCCACCTCGAGCTGGCGGAGCTGACCGGCGCCGAGATCGGCTACTCGACCGAGGCCGTGACCGACTTCGCGTCCCGCGGATTGGACGACGGCGAGCGCATCGAACTGGGCGAGGTCGTGCTCGAGATCCGGCACACACCGGGCCACACGCCCGAGTCGATCAGCGTCGTGGTCTGGGAGCACGCCGGCGCCGCCGCGCCGTACGGCGTGCTGACCGGCGACACGCTGTTCATCGGCGACGTCGGCCGGCCCGACCTGCTGTCGTCGATCGGGTTCACCCGCGACGAGCTGGCCGACCAGCTGTACGACAGCCTGCACGACCGCTTGCTGACGCTGCCCGACGCGACCAGGGTGTTCCCCGGGCACGGGGCCGGCTCGGCCTGCGGCAAGAACCTCTCGACCGAGACGACGTCGACGATGGGCGAGCAGCGCGAGTCCAACTACGCCCTCCTCGCGCCGGACCGGCAGACCTTCGTCGACCTCGTGACCGAGGGCCAGCCCCCGGCCCCCGGCTACTTCGTCTACGACGCGGTCCTCAACCGCCAGGACCGCGAGCTGCTCGACGAACACGAGCCGCCCCGCGCCCTCGATCTCGCCACGTTCGAGCAGCTCGTCGCCGGCGGCGCGATGATCGTCGACGGCCGCGACCCCGACGAGTTCGGGCACGGGCACCTGGTGGGTTCGATCAACGTCGGGCTCAACGGCCGGTACGCGGAGTTCGCCGGCTCGGTCGTGCCGCACGATGTCGACATCGTGCTGGTCGTCGCGCCCGGGTTCGAGCTCGAGGCGAAGAACCGGCTCGCCCGCATCGGCTTCGACCGGGTCGTCGGCCACCTCGCCGATCCGCTCGCGGTGATGACGCACCACCCGGACCGCGTCCGTCGGGCGTCGCGCCTCACCGCCGCCCGGTTCGCCGACCGGCGCGACGAGATCGAGGGTCTGCAACTCGTCGACATCCGCAACCCCGGTGAGATCGCGCTGGGCGCGATCGCCGGCGCCACGGCGATCCCGGTCGGGCAGCTACCGGCACGGCTCGACGAGCTCGATCGATCGGCGCCGACGGTCGTCTACTGCGCGGGCGGCTATCGCTCGTCGGTCGCCGCCAGCCTCCTCCGTCATGAGGGCTTCGACGACGTGTCGGACATCCTCGGCGGGTACGGCGCGTGGCTCGCCGATACTGCGGTCGTGTGACGAACCGTCGACCACACCGGCAACATTTGTCACGGAACCGTCATATTGCGCTAGGGTCGTGCCGATGCGGATCACCAGTGCCTCCTCACCGTGGCGCGCCCGGGTGGCGGCGGGGGTCCTCGCCGGTCTGATCGCCGTCGTCGCGCCCGTTGGCGCCGGCGCGGACCACGGCACCGAGGCCGCCAAGCGGGCCGCCCAGGAGATCCAGGCCGCGCAGGACCGCGCCAACGCCGCCGCCCAGGCGCTGTTCGACGCCGAGTCGGCGATCGACACGCTGGAGATCGAGATCGCCGACGCCGAGGGAGAGCTGGCGGTGGTGCAGGCGCAGGCCGACGCCATGCGGGCCGAGCTGGAGGAGCAGGCCGCGCGCCGCTTCGTCAACGCCGGCGCGACCTCGTTCCCGCTCCTCATCGACCTCGAGGACACCAACGACGCGCTCACCGTCGACGTCTTCGCCGCGGTCTCCCGCTCGTCGGGCGTCGTCGACCTCGACGACTTCGAGGCCGTCACGACCGAGTTGACAGAACTCACCGAGCGGCTCGACTCCCGCAAGCGACAGCAGGCCGCGGCGCGCGAGCAGTTCATCGGGCTTCGGGCGAACGCCGAGGCCGAGGTCCTCGCGCTGCAGGAGATCGAGCAACAGCGGCTGGCCGACGAGGCGGTGCAACACGAGCTCGAGCGGCAACGGCGCGAGCGCGCCGAGCGGGAGGCCGCCGAGGCGGCCGCCGCGGCGAAGGCGCAGGCCGCCGCCGAGGCCGCGGCGAAGCAGGCCGCCGAGGCGGCCGCGGCGAGCAACAGCGGTTCGAGCGGCGGCGGTTCCGGCTCGGGCGGTTCGAGCGGCGGCGGTTCGAGCTCGGGCGGTTCGAGCAGCGGTGGTTCGAGCAGCGGTGGTTCGAGCGGCGGCGGATCGGGCTCCAGTGGTTCGGGCGGCAGCTCCAGCTCGGGCGGTTCGAGCGGCGGCGGATCGGGTGGCGGCGGTTCGAGCGTCGTGGCGCCCCCGCCACCGCCACCGCCACCGCCACCGCCACCGCCCAGCTCGAACATCGTCTGCCCGGTCAACGGCTCGCGGGCCTACTCCGACACCTGGGGCGCGCCGCGCTCGGGTGGCCGCCGGCACCAGGGCGTCGACCTCATCTCGCCGACCGGGACCCCGCTGGTCGCCGTCGAGTCGGGGTCCGTGCGCTTCTCGAGCAACCGCCTCGGCGGTCTCGCGGCGTGGCTGACGGGGAACAGCGGCACCAAGTACTACTACGCCCACCTCAGCAGCTACGCCGGCGGCAGCCGTGGCGTGTCGCAGGGCGAGGTCATCGGCTACGTCGGATCGACGGGCAACGCCGGG
>JBFGCT010000211.1:0-6157 GCA_041581055.1 Ilumatobacteraceae bacterium
AGATCCGGCGGGCGCTGTCGAGCGCCGAGACGGTGATCGACGACCGTGTCGCCGTCGGCGACCGGGTCTGGACGCGGGCGACCAGCACGGGGGTCAACACCGAGACCGGCGCGCGGACGGTCGTGTCCTGGCTGATGATCCAACGGTTCGAGCACGAGCGGATCGTCGAGCACTGGGTCGCCACCTTTCCCGGTATCGACTGGACCGCGTAGCCGGCGGGCGGGTGGGGCGTTGGGAGTGCGTGCGGCGGGTCGTCGTGGCGCGATGATCGGGTGATGCCCGACCGATCCGGCCGCCCGGGGTTCAGGCCCGCGCTCGGCACGATCACCGAGCCGGCGCGAGAGATCGACGTCGTCCACCAAACCGACGTGCTTGTCGTCGGGTCCGGGCCCGCCGGACTGGCGGCCGCGCTCGCCGCCGCCCGGGTTGGTGCCGAGGTCTCGCTGGTCGAGCGGTTCGGGTGCTTCGGGGGCAACATCACGACCGTCGGCGTCGAGGGGATGGCGTGGTACCGCCACGAGCGCACGGTCGAGGCCGACGGCATCGGCCGGGAGTTCGAGACGCGGGCGCACGAGATGGGCGCCGCGGCGCCGGAGAGCCAGTCCGAGTCGTTCGAGCTCGACGCCGAGGGCTTCAAGGTCGTTGCCGACGCGCTGGTCGAGGAGGCCGGGATCCACCCGATGCTGCACCGCAGTTTCGTCGCCCCGATCATGGACGGTCAGCAGGTCACCGGGATCGTCACCGAGTCGAAGGCCGGTCGGGAGGCGATCAGGGCGCGGCGGGTGATCGACGCCACCGGCGACGCCGACGTCGCCCACCGGGCAGGAGCCCCGACCCGCCTCACGCCGCGGGAGGAGATGATGGCCGCGTCGGTGATGTTCCACATCGCCGGGGTCGACAAGCGGGCCTTCATCGAGGGCGTCAAGGCCGACCCCCAGACCTACCGCGACTGGGAGGGCAACGGCGCCTGGGACATCGAGACCTCGGACAAGGCCGCCCCGTACAACGAGGACGAGATGTTCTCGCCCTTCCTCCACAAGCCGTTCGCCAAGGCGATCGCCGACGGCGTCATCCCTGCCAACCTCACGACGCTCGCCGGCACGTGGGGCGCGATCCACGACACCGGCGAGCTGACCTACATGAACGTCGTCCACCTTCAGAACCTCGACGGCACCGATCCGGACGACCTCACCCGCGGCGAGATCGAGGGGCGCAAGCAGGCGATGGCGGCGATCGACGCGCTGCGCCACGCCACGCCGGGTTGCTCTGGCGCCCGGCTGCGCAACTTCGGGATGACGCTCGGCGTCCGCGACACCCGCAAGATCGACGCCGTCTACAACATGACCGAGCACGACGTGCGCGGGCAGGCGGCGTTCGACGACTCGATCGGGATCTACCCCGAGTTCATCGACGGCTACGGGATCCTGATCCTGCCGACGACCGGCCGCTACTTCCAGCTCCCGTACCGCAACCTGCTGCCCAAGGGGGTCGGGAACCTGCTCGTCGCCGGCCGCTCGTCGGGCGGCGACCGCGTCTCCCACGCGGCCACCCGCAACATGTCGTGCTGCGCGGTGCTCGGCCAGGGCGCCGGGATCGCCGCCGCGCTGTCGCTGCACGCCTCCCGCGCGCTCGACGAGGTCGACGTCGGGGCGATCCAGCGTGAGCTCGACCGCCAGGGCGTCCGCTACCGCTGAGGCGCCGGCTGCGCAGCAGGGGTGCCCGTGGCACGTCCACGTCGCCCCTGGTCGCGTAGTAGATTTCCCCGCACCAGGAGGCTTGCGTGGACAGCGATCCCCACATCGTGCCGACGGTGATCGCGGCAACGGTCATCGCGGCGACAGCGCTCTGGTTGTTCGTGTCGCAGTTGCGCACCCGGCCTCGCCGGCCGGCCTCCCGCGTGGCCACGATGGATCTCGGACCCGAGCCTCCCGCGGTGGTCGACCTGCTCACCGACGACTTCTCCGTCACACCGGAGGCCGTTCCGGCGACGCTGGTCGATCTCGCCGCGCGGCGATGGCTGACGATCGAGGAGGCCGGCCGGGGGAACGTGGTCATCCGCCTCCGGACCGCCGATCGCGACGAGCCGCTCGCGCCCTTCGAACGGCGGGTGCTCGACCATCTCCGCAGCCTGTCCCTCGACAGCCTCGTGCCAGCGGCGGCGATGACGACGGGACCGGAGGGCGCGTCGAAGCGCTGGTGGCGCTCGTTCCGGCGGGAGGTCGTCGCCGACGCCCAGCGGCGCGGGTTGAGCCGTGATCGGTGGACCAAGGCGATGCTGGCGCCGATCTGGATCGGGGTCGTCTCGGCCGGCGCGCTGCTCTGGCTCGCCATGGAGCTCGGCGACGTCCGCGACGAGTTGGACCCGCCGAGCCGGGGCGGCGGACTGTGGCTGCTGGTGGTGTTCAGCGCGGTGGGGCTCGGGATCTGGGCGTCCACCGTGCTCGGCCGTGACCTCCAACGCGACACCGACGCCGGTCTCGACGCGGCGTCGCGCTGGGTCGCTGTGCGGGACTACATGGCGACCGTCGGCGATTTCAACGACAAGCCGGCGGCGATGGTGGCCGTGTGGGACCGATATCTGGCGTACGCCGTCGCGCTTGACCTGGCGCCGCTGGTGGTGGCGCAACTGCCGCTCGGCGCCGAGGATCACCGTCAGACCTGGAGTCGGGCCTCGGGCCGCTGGCGGCAGGTGCGGGTGCGCTATCCGCTCATGCGGCCCGGGTACGGGCAGCATCCGCTACTCGCCCTCGTCGGCGCGGCGGTCGCCGGCGCGGCGGCGCTGGTCGTGCTCCGGTTCGCGGAACGTGTCCGGCGCGACGAGATCGATGCGCTGGGCGACGCGACCGGTGGTGTGGCGCGCGGCATCGACATCGCGGCGGCCGTGATCGCGGCGGTCGCGTTCATCGTGCTCGCCTGGAACGCGGTGAAGCTCCTCATGGCACTCGCCGACGTCGTCACGACCGATGTGCGGGAGGGCATCGTCATCCGGGCACGTGTGCGCCGCGGCCTGGTCGGGTTGACCGCGTCGCCGAGCACGAACTCGGACGACCAGACCCGGGAGCGGTTCTACTGCGCGTTCGACACCGGTGAGCGTCCCGTCGTCGCGGCGATGAAGGTGCGCCGGAAGGTCTTCGACCGGGTTCGCCAAGGTGAGCGATACAGCGTGCGCGTGACGCCGCGCCTGGGCTACGTCCGCGACGTCGAGCCGGCCGCGCCCTCGGCATCACCCTCCCCGTAGCAACCGTCGTCCGGCGCAGTCGGCGCAGTCAGCGCAGTCGAACAGCCGACGCTGAGCCGCCGGCGTCGGCAGCCAGGCGTCGGGCAGCCAGGCGTCGGCAGCTAGGCGGGACGCCGCGACGAGTGCCGTATCAGACGATCGAGACGTCGAGATCGAAGGTGGCGCGTGCCGCGCGTTCCGCCGACCACGACCAGGTAGTCGCCGTGTGCGGGGAGCGCGACGTCGGTAGAGGTCGACTCGCGGAGGATGACCGCCCCGGGGTTGCCCGGTCGATCAGGGGTTGCCCGGTTGTCCGGTCGATCAGGGGTGCGGACCTTGGGCCCTGGTCGTCGCCGCCGGGTCGTCCCTACGGTCGACCTGTGGAGATGACCGAGTTTCAGACGCGCGCCTCGGAGCTGGTCGGCGACGGGGCGCTGGGGCATGACCAGAAGCTGCGCAAGCTGGCGGCTCTGGCGACCGAGGCGTTGCCGTACCCGGAGCTGTCCGAGGAGTGCCGCGAGGCGCTCGACAAGCGCGTGATCTGCGATCTGTACGAGGGGAACGCCCCGTACACGGCCCGCTACATCCTTCCCGACTACGAGCGGGCGTTCCGGCAAGGTCTGCAGTTCCTCGAGCTGGATCCGCCGACCGACATCGACGACGCGCTCGCCTTCCTGCAGATCATGTACGCCCATGTGCCGAGCGTGACCACCTACCCGGTGTACCTCGGCGACCTCGACAAGCTCCTCGCCGACTTCGTCACCGGCGCCATCTCGGACCAGGAGCTCGACCGCAAGCTCCGCCGGTTCTGGATCGGGATCGATCGGATGCTGCCCGACGCGTTCGTCCACCTCGACCTCGGGCCGCGCGACAGCCGTGTCACGCGCTCGATCCTGCGCGTCGAGCGGTCGCTGCGCCAGTCGGTCCCCAACATCACGTTGAAGGTCGATCCGGCGATCACCCCCGACGAGCTCGTCGAGGACGCGGTGCGCACGGTGTTCGAGACCGGCAAGCCGCACTTCGTCAACCATCCGATGATGGTCGACGACCACGGCGAGCGCTACGCCGCGGTGAGCTGCTACAACTCGCTGAAGATCGGCGGCGGGGCCCACACGCTCGTGCGCCTCAACCTCAAGGAGGTCGCGCTGCGCCACAGCGGCACGGCCGACGACTTCCTCGCCAGCGCATTGCCGCACTACGTCGAGCTCACCGCCGAGCTGGCCGAGGCCCGCATCCGGTCACTCGTCGAGGAGCAACGCTTCTTCGACACCCATTGGCTGGCGACGGAGGGGCTCATCGACATCGACCGGTTCTCGGCGATGTTCGGGATCTTCGGGCTCGCCGAATGCGTCAACCTGCTGCTGGCGTACGAGGGCCGCGACCGCGATGGCGCAGGCGGCGACGGCGAGGTCCGCTACGGCCACGACGCGGAGGCGGACGCACTCGCCGTGCGGGTCGTCGAGCGCGTCGCCGAGCTGGTCGCGGCCCGGCCGATGCCGTATTGCGAGGGCGGGTTCGGACGCTGCTACCTGCACAGCCAGGGCGGCATCGACCTCGACGACCACGTCACGGCCGGCACCCGGATCCCGGTCGGCGACGAGCCGGCGAGCATGCTCGAGCACATCACGAAGTGTGCTCCGCACCATCACCTGTTCGCCGCCGGCGTCAGCGACATCTTCCATGTCGACGAGACGGCGGTCGGCAACCCGCAGGCGATGGTCGACATCATCCGTGGCGCGTTCGCCAGCGGCATGCGCGATTTCACGTTCAACCTCGACAGCAACGAGTTCGTGCGGATCACCGGCTACCTCGTCCGCAAGAGCGACCTCGCAGCGATCGCCGACCACGGCACCGCGCGCCACACCAGCGATCATCTGGCGGCCGGCAGCGAGGACGCGTATCACCTCACCGGGCGAGCGGTGAAGCGAATCGGCTGCCGTGAGCGCGACCCTCGATAGACGCCGTGGAGGCGACCCGCGTCGAGCGGGCGGTGGGCATCGAGCGGGCGGTGAGCGTCGAGCGGCCGGTGAGCGTCGAGCGGGCGGTGAGCGTCGCACTGGCCTCGTCGCCAGCACGATCCCGTTCAGCAACGTCGACGGCCCGGGCAACCGATTCGTCGTGTTCCTCCAGGGCTGCAATTTCGACTGCGCGGCGTGCCACAACCCGCAGACGATCCCCGGGCACGAGCCGGTCGACGGCGAGGGTCCTCAGCGGCTCAGCGTCGATGACCTGCTCGTCGAGATCCGCCGTGCCGCGCCGTTCATTCGCGGCCTGACCGTGACGGGCGGGGAGGCGACCCAGCAGCCGGCGTTCCTGGGGGCGCTGTTCACCGCGGTGAAGTCCGACCCGGGCTTGGCTCATCTGACGTGCATGGTCGACTCGAACGGGGCCTGCGACCTCGCGGTGTGGGACGACCTCGCCCCGGTGATCGACGGCGCGATGGTCGACCTGAAATGCCTCGATCCGGTGATCCACCAGGAGGTGACCGGTCAGCCGAACGATCAGGTGGTGGCGAGCATCGGCCATCTCCACGATCTCGGGCTCCTCTACGAGGTGCGGCTGCTGCTCGTCGCCGGGGTGAACGACGATCCCGACCTCCTGCGCCGCACGGCCCGATGGCTCGCCACGGTCGACCGGAGCATGCGGGTGAAGGTGATCGGCTTCCGTCGCCATGGCACCCGGCCGCACGACCCCCCGCTCGTCGAGCCGACGGCGGATGAGTTGAACGCGGCGGCCGAGTTGCTCGGGACCGTCGCGCCGTTCGAGCTCTGCGTCGTGTGAGTTCAACTCGGTCGGCGGTCGTCTCGGTGCCCGGTGCCCGGTGCCTGGTGCCCGGTGCCCGGTGCTCGGTGCCCGGTGCCCGGTGCCCGGTGCCCGGTGCCCGGTGCCCGGTGCCCGGTGCCCGGTGCCCGGTGCCCGGTGCCCGGTGCCCGGTGCCCG
>JBFGCT010000212.1:0-6074 GCA_041581055.1 Ilumatobacteraceae bacterium
ACGCCACGCCGGCCACGAGCAGCCGACCACCAACGACACCGAGGAGGCCGCGCCATGACCGTCACACGCCACGCCGGCCACGAGCAGCCGACCACCAACGACACCGAGGAGGCCGCGCCATGACCGTCACCGAGGACCGGACGATCCGGCCGGACGACGAGCCGCTGGCGCGCCGGTCGTCGGCCCTGCACGACCTCCGCACGGTCGCCAAGCGGGCGATCCGGGGCGTGTTCCGCGAGCCGGAGTTCTTCGGGCCGGCGCTGATCATCCCGGTCTTCTTCTTCGTCGTCAACGTCGGCGCGCTGCAGGACGTCGCCGAGGCCACCGGCGTGGTGACCGACTTCAAGGCGTTCCAGCTCCCGGTGGCGATCATCTTCGCCGTGACGGGCGTGTCGCGCGCCGCGGCGCTCGTCACCGACATCCAGGGCGGCTACTTCGACCGGCTGCTGCTCACGCCGATCCGGCGGCCGTCGCTCCTGCTCGGCCTGATGGCCGCCGACGTGGTGGCGGTGATCCTGCTGGCGATCCCGGTCACCGCGCTCGGGCTCATCCTCGGGGTGCGGTTCGAGACCGGGTTGATCGGGATGGCCGTCTTCCTCCTCTACGGCGCGGCGTGGGGCCTGGCCTTCGCCGGGTTCCCCTACGCGATCGCGCTGAAGACGGGCAACCCGGCGGCGGTCAACTCGAGCTTCCTGCTGTTCTTCCCGTTCGCGTTCCTGACCAGCACCTTCCTGCCCGAGCCGGCCCTCACCGGCTGGTTGGCGACGATCGCCACGTACAACCCGGTGACCTACGTCCTGCGCGGCCTGCGCAGCCTGGTCAGCGAGGGGTGGGTCTGGCGCGACCTCGCCCAGGGGTTGGGCGCGATCGGCGCGGTGGGAGCGGTCAGCTTCGGCCTGGCCAGCACCTCCCTGCGCGGTCGCATCGCGCAGCGGTAAGATTTCTTGAGTCTTCTCTTGTCAACTTAGATGAGGCTTGGTAATATCGGAGTTGTCCGAACAACCAACGCATCATCCACAAGGAGGAAACCGCGATGCTGTTCCAGAACTCCCCGTTCCGTGAGTTCGACCGCTTCTTCGACCAGGTGTCGAGCGCCTCGTCGTACCACTCGATGGCGATGGACGCCTACCGCCGTGGCGACGACGTCTGGGTCCACCTCGACCTGCCCGGCGTCGCCGCCGACAGCCTCGACATCTCCGTCGAGCGCAACGTGCTCACCGTGACCGGCGAGCGCAACTGGCAGCGCGAGGAGGGCGACCGCGTCTACGTCGCCGAACGCAACCGCGGCTCGTTCCGCCGCCAGGTCACGCTCGGCGACGGCCTCGACGCCGAGGCTGTCGAGGCGGACTACTCCGACGGCGTGCTGACGCTGCGGATCCCCGTCTCGGCCAAGGCGCAGCCGCGCAAGATCGAGATCAAGGGCGCCCCCAAGGCCGAGCTCGACGAGCCGGTCGAGGCCACCGCCAGCGACGGCTGACGCCGGCGCCGGAGCACCCCTCCCCGGCTCGGATCCGCCGCCAACGCCCGGCCGTCACCCCCCGACGGCGGGGCGTTGGCGCGCCCACCCGCCCCCCACACCCCGTTTGCGGGATGGGGCGGGTGATTTTGTCCGGGAAATCTGGACTGTCCGAGATTATTCGGATAATGTGGCGGCGGTGACCCCGGACTACGAGCTCGACCCGTCGGTGGCGGCGGAGACGCCCGCGCAGATGAAGGCGGTGGCCGATCCGGTCCGGGCCCAGATTCTCGACCTCGTGCTCGAGCGGGCGGCGACGGTCACCGAGCTCGCAACGGCGCTCGATCGGCCGAAGTCGTCGATCGCCTACCACGTCGACGTCCTCGTCGACGTGGGCCTGCTGAAGGTCGTGCGCACGCGCATGGTCCGCGCGATCGAGGAGCGGTTCTACGGCCGGGTCGGGCGGACGATCGTCATCGGCGAGGGCCCGCTCCCCCACAACAGCGTCCAGTCCGGCTTCCTCGCGATGGCCCAGGCCGAGGCCCGCGTCGACGCGCCGGCGAAGATGCGGTCGACGCTGCGCCACGCCCGCATCCCCGAGGAGCGGGCCGACGAGTTCTTCTCGCGGGTGGTCGAAATCGCCGAGGAGTTCACGATGCTGCCGCGCGAGGGTGACGAGGTGTTCGGCTTCGTCGCCGCCGTCTACCGCACGGATCTCCCGATCCTCCCGGAGGCGGACGGCCGATGACCGAGACGACGACGAGCGACATTCCCGAGCCCGACCCCACGGCGCGGCCGACCGCGCCCGAGCTCCCGCCGGACCGGCTCGGCGCGAACTACTTCAAGCTGTTCGGGGCCAGCGCGATCTCCAACCTCGGCGACGGCATCAGCGTCATCGCCTACCCGTGGCTGGCGTCCGCGATCACCCGCAACCCGCTGCTGATCGCGCTGGTCGCCGTCGTCCAGCGCGTGCCCTGGCTCGTGTTCAGCCTCCCCGCGGGCGTGATCACCGATCGCATGAACCGGCGCACGATCCTGGTCCGCGCAAACGTCGTGCGGACCGCGATCACGCTGTTCGTCGCGTTCGTCGTCCTCGGCAAGCAGGGTGGCCTGCCGGGCCCCGACGAGGTCACCGACGCGGCGACCGTCATCACCACCGACCTCGGCCTGTACGGCCTCGTCCTGCTCGCCACCCTGCTGCTCGGCGTCGCCGAGGTGTTCTACGACAACGCCGCCCAGACGTTCATGCCGTCGATCGTGCACGCCGACAACCTGGAGAAGGCCAACGGGCGGATGTGGAGCGCGGAGATGATCGCCAACACGTTCCTCGGCCCGCCGCTCGGAGCGCTGCTGATCGCCGTCGCCTTCTCGCTGCCGTTCTACATCGACGCCGCGACGTTCGCCGTGTCGGCCGCGCTCGTCGCCGTCATCCCCAACATGTCCCGGTCGGCGCCGCCCAAGGTGGTCGATCGCCGGCACTGGTCGGTCGAGCTGAAGGAAGGGTTCGGGTGGTTGTGGCGCCACGAGCTGCTGCGCCCGATGGCGATCATCCTCGGGCTGCTGAACGCGATCAACATGATGTACTTCTCGGTCTTCGTCCTGTTCGGCCAGGAGATACTCGACACGAGCGCCACCGAGTTCGCGCTCGTCACGACCGGCGCCGCGGTCGGCGGGGTCGTCGGCGGGTGGACGGCGTCGGCGGTGTCCCGGCGCATCGGCCCGGGCCCGTCGCTCTGGCTCACCCTGATCGGCGCCGGCGTCACCACCTTCGCCATCGGCGCGGTGAGCTTGTGGCCGCTCGTCTGGCTGCTGTTCGGGATCAGCACGGCGCTCGGAACGCTGTGGAACGTGATCACCGTCAGCCTGCGCCAGACGATCATCCCCGACCACCTGCTCGGCCGGGTCAACAGCGTCTACCGGTTCTTCGCCTGGGGGATGATGCCGATCGGCTCGATCCTCGGCGGTCTGATCGTCCTCGTCACCGAGACGTTCGGACCGCGCGAGCTCGCGTTGCGGATGTCGTTCTTCGTGGCGGGCGGCCTGTTCCTGTTGCTGTTCGCCTTCGCCGCCCCGAAGCTGACCACCGCCAAGATCGAGGCCGCCCGGGCGGCGGCGACGGCGGAGGCCTGAGCCCGCGCCCGAGGGTCGTGCCGGGCCCACGCCGCCCGTGACGAGCCCGCGCTCGAGGGTCGTGCCGGGCCCGCGCCGCCCGTGACGAGCCAGCGCTCAACGACGGCCGCGGCGGCTCGCCTCGTAGCGCTCGATGTACTCGTCAACGGTGACCGCCGAGATCGCGGCCGCCAGCGCGTCGGGCACGAGCTGGTCGAGCCGTTTGAAGCGGACGCAGCTCTTGCCGACGTCGAGCTTCACCCCGGCCTCGGCGTAGGCGTCGCGCAGCGCCTGCTCGACCTCCTCCGACGAGTACACCGAGTGCAGGTACAGCGCGTTGTGGTGTTTCTGGGCGGCGAGCCCGGCGTACATCAGCGGCTGGCCGTTGTACGTCTCGGGGTACCGCTCCAGCGGGATCTCGTAGGCGATCATCCCCCAGTTCACCGTCTCCTCGACGCCGGCGGGAAGGTTGTCGAGCACGAGCTGGCGCACGTTCCCGATCACCTCCGCCCGCTCCGCCGGCAGCTCGGCGATGTACTCCTCGACGCTGGTCGCTGAACTCCGCACCATGCCCCGAGCCTATGGAACGCGCGAGAATCGGGGAGCACCAGACGAGGAGGACTCATGGGGAACCTGGCACTCGAGGTCGGACCGACCGAGCCGCCGCTGCTCGACGAGACGATCGGGCAGAACCTCGCCCGCGCGGTCGCCGAGCACGGCGACCGGGAGGCGCTCGTGGCGCGCCACCAGGACATCCGCTGGACCTATCGCGAGTTCGGCGAGCGTGTCGAGGCGTTGGCCCGCGGGCTGCTTGGCGCGGGGCTCGACGTCGGCGACCGCGTCGGCCTGTGGAGCCCGAACTACGCCGAGTGGACCCTTGTCCAGTACGCGACGGCGGAGATCGGCGTGATCCTCGTCAACATCAACCCCGCGTACCGGACCCACGAGCTGCAGTACGCGCTCGAGCAGTCGGGCTGCCGGATGCTGATCGCCGCGCCGACGTTCAAGACGTCCGACTACCGGGCGATGGTCGCCGACGTCGCGCCCCGGTGCCCGGCGCTCGATTCGGCGGTCTTCTTCTGGGATCCGGAGTGGGACGCGCTCGCCTCCGGGAGCGACTCGGTCACCGACGCCGACCTCGACGAGCGGCGGGCCGGGCTGGCGCCCGACGATCCGATCAACATCCAGTACACGTCGGGCACGACGGGCTTCCCGAAGGGGGCGACGCTCTCCCACCGCAACATCTTGAACAACGGCCGCTTCGTCACCGCGCTCCAGGGGTTCACCGCCGACGACCGGCTGTGCATCCCGGTGCCCTTCTACCACTGCTTCGGGATGGTGATGGGCAACCTCGGCTCCACGTCGCACGGCGCGACGATGGTCATCCCCGGCGACGCCTTCGACCCGACCGCCGTGCTGGAGACGGTCGAGGCCGAGCGCTGCACCGCGCTCTACGGCGTGCCGACGATGTTCATCGCCGAGCTCGGCCACGAGCGCTTCGACGAGTACAACCTGTCGAGCCTGCGCACCGGGGTGATGGCCGGCTCCCCGTGCCCGGTCGAGGTGATGAAGGCGTGCATCGACAAGATGCACATGACCGAGGTGACGATCTGTTATGGCATGACCGAGACGTCGCCGGTGTCCACCCAGACCCTGCCCGACGACTCGATCGAACACCGCACCGCCACGGTCGGCAAGGTCCACCCCCACGTCGAGATCCGCATCGCCGACCCCGACACCGGCGTCACGCTCGACCGCGGCGAGCCGGGCGAGTTCTGCACCCGCGGGTACTCGGTGATGACCGGCTACTGGAACGACCCGGACAAGACGGCGGCGGCGATCGACGCCGACGGTTGGATGCACACCGGCGACCTCGGGGTGATGGCCGAGGACGGCTACGTCAACATCGTCGGCCGCATCAAGGACATGGTGATCCGCGGCGGCGAGAACATCTACCCGCGCGAGGTCGAGGAGTTCCTCTACACCCACCCCGACGTCGAGGACGTGCAGGTGATCGGCGTTCCCGACGAGAAGTACGGCGAGGAGCTGATGGCCTGCGTCAAGGCGCGCGCCGGCGCGTCGCTCGACGAGGAGGCCGTCCGGGAGTACTGCCGGGGGCGCATCGCGCACTACAAGGTCCCGCGCTACGTCAGCTTCGTCGACGAGTTCCCGATGACGGTCACCGGCAAGGTGCGAAAGGTCGAGATGCGGGAGAAGGCGATCGCCGACCTCGGCCTCGCGGCCGTCGCCGACCGCGACATGGCCTGATCCCCGACCCCCCGCCGCCACCGCCTCACCTCCCCCGGTTTGTGTGACCGAAGACGTCGACCGCGGGCATCTTCGGTCACACAAACCTCGGATCCCCGCGACAGGTGCGAGCGGGTTTCTGTGACCGAAAACGTCGACCGCGGGCATGTTCGGTCACACAAACCTCGGGCCTCGGGTTTTGTGTGACCGAACACGTCGACCGCGGGCATCTTCGGTCACACAAACCTGGTGGGGGTGGGAG
>JBFGCT010000213.1:0-6066 GCA_041581055.1 Ilumatobacteraceae bacterium
GACCGCCGCGCTTCCGGTGAGAGGTGAGACGTACAGGTGGTCTCACCTCTCACCGGAGGGCTGCGGCGGGTCAGTCGGTGACGGTGACGGTGGCGGCCATGCCGGGATGCAGGGTGCAGAACAGCGAGTAGACGCCGGCCTCGTCGAAGCTGACCTCGAAGTTGCTGCCCGGGGTCAGCAGCCCGGAGTCGAACGTGTCGAGGGTCGGCGCGTCCTCGGTTCCGGCGGTGACCGTGTGCGGCACGGCGTCGACGTTGTTGAAGAACAGGGGCTGCCCGGTCGTCACCGAGAGCTCGCCGGTGTAGCGGAAGTCGGTGATCAGCGACTGGCGGGCGCCGTCCGGGAAGTCCGAGCCCTTGACCTCGCGGGTGTCGCGGATCGTCGCCGCGTCGATCTGCGGGGTGATCGAGCTGTTCCACATGCTGAACACGCCGAGGTCGTTGTCGTGCGCCGGGTCGACCCAGGCGTGGAGCATCCAGCCGAGCGCGTCGGAGAAGTTGCCGCCCGCCGCCTCGCACTCGCTCTTGGGGAGGAACGTGTCGCGGCCCTGGTCGTTGCCGCGGCACAGGTTGAAGTGGATGTGCCAGTTGTCGAGCGGCCCGGCGAACGCCGCGGGGTGGTCGTCGCCGATGATCTGCGGGGGGACGAGGAACGCCGTCCCGACGAGCTCGAGCGGCTCGCCGACCCACACGCCGTTCAGGCACTGGCCGAGCGGTCCGCCCGGCAGCTCGCCGTCGGCTCGGGCGTACAGCAGGATCTCCGGCTGACCGGGGTCGAAGCCGTTGCCGATCGCGTCGAGGTTGTAGAAGTGCGAGCCCATGTTCGGGGTCTGGATGCGGTCGCTGACGTACTCGGCCGCACACGCCGAGTTGACGTCGCGGTGCGCCTCGGCGAACGCGTTCAGCTCGTCGAGTTGGGCGACGAGCGTGGCCAGCTCGTCGGCGGTCATGTCGAGCGCGTCGGGGATTTGGGCGCCCGACTCGTCGAGTGCCTTGAGCTCGAGATACGAGCACGGCAGCGCCTCGTCCTGGCACCGCACCGTGCCGTTGATCGGTCCCTCGACGAGGGTCGGGACGACGCCCTCCGAGTGCTCCCGGAACACGTATCGCGAGTATCCGGGGGCGCCGCCGGCGTTGAACGCGAGCCCCGCCGGGAACTGGGCGTCGGCGCCGACCTGGTCGAACGCCGCCGCCTGGGCGATGTAGTCGTTGATCTGCTCGACCGTCGCCGCGTCGGCCGCGACGGGCGCGTCGGTCGCCGCCGGGGTCGCCGGCTCGGTCGCGACTGGCACGTCGGTCGCCGCCGGGGTCGCCGGCTCGGTCGCGACTGGCACGTCGGTCGCCGCCGGGGTCGCCGGCTCGGTCGCGACTGGCGCGCCGGTCGCCGCCGGGGTCGCCGGCGCGTCGGCCGACGGGTCAGAGCCAGCGCTCGCGCACGCGGCGGCGATCATCGTCAGGGCGGCGCCGGCCACCACCATTCGTCTCGTCATGGCGTGCTCTCTGGATCGAAAACTCGGGTCGTTCCGACTGACAGTAGCCTTCGAATCATGGAATTGACCGTCCTGGGCGGCACCGTTCGCCACGCCATCGACCACGTCGAGGTGTTCCCCGCGCCTGAGCATGTGACCCTGGTGACCTTCACCAGCGACGAGATCGGCTCGCTGTGCCCCGTCACCGAGCAGCCCGACCTTTCCAGCGTGGTGATCGAGTACAAGCCGGGGGAGTGGTGCGTCGAGTCCAAGAGCCTGAAGCTCTATCTCTGGAGGTTCCGCAATCGGGCCGTGTTCGCCGAGGCGCTGGCCGCCGAGATCGCCGGCGAGATCATGGACACGGCGCGGCCTCGGTGGGTGACGGTCACCCTCACACAGCGCCCGCGCGGGGGCATCGAGCTCCGGGCGGTCGCCACGCGCCGGGCGTAGGGGCGCGGCGCCGCCCTTATTGCATCCCCTTGAACCAGGGGATGCCTTCCTCGGCGGGCGGCCGGAGCCGTTGGGCGCCGACCGACACCGCGATCAGCGTCACGACGTACGGGGTGACGAACACGAGCTGGTTGTTCGGCCGGTCGGTGGAGAAGTAGGCGAAGAACAACGCCAGCGCGATCAGGACCAGCACGCCGGCGCTGTCCCAGCTGCGCTGGTAGATCATCCAGGCCGCGGTCACCGCGAGGCCGATGGCGGCGGCGAGCAGCAGCGCCTTGACCAAGTCGCCCGGGTTGGTGCGCAGCGTGATCCCCTGCGCGTAGCCGAAGAGGCCCGCGCCGGCGGCGGTGCCGGCGGGCATCCAGTTGCCGAAGATCATCGTCGCCAGGCCGAGGAAGCCGCGGCCGGCGACCTGGTTCTCCTGGTACCGGTTGGCGAACAGCACGAGGACCGCGCCGCCCATGCCGGCGAGGCCACCCGAGATCGCCATGCCGATGTAGCGCATGCGGTGAACCGCGACGCCGAGCGAGTCGGCCGCCGCCGGGCGCTCGCCGACCGCGCGCAACCGCAGGCCGAGCGGGGTGTGCCAGAGCATGTAGGCGACGGCGAAGAACATCCCGGCGGTGATGACGACGTCCCACGTGACCGATGTGGTGAGACCGCGCACGAAGCCGGAGACGTCGGCGATCATGAACCACCCGCGGTCCTCGAGCCAGCCGAGCGTGTCGGGCGTGGTCCATCCGAACAGGTCGCCGCCGGAGAGGAACGGCACGGTGAACTCGCCGAGCTTGCCGCGGTTGCCGGGCGATGACGTCACCGAACCGCCCTGGACGCCGGAGAACAGCTCGCTCGCCATGAACCGGGCGATGCCCGGCGCGATCAGGTTGATCGCCACGCCGGCCACGATGTGGTTGACGCCGAACGTTGTGGTGGCGACGCTCATCACCAGCCCGGCGAGCATGCCGCCGATGATGCCGCCGACGATCGCCATCCACGGCCCGTACTCCCAGCCCCACCAGCCGGCGAAGATGGTGCCCATCACCATCATCCCCTCGATGCCGATGTTGATCGTGCCGCTCCGCTCGGCGACGAGCCCGGAGAGCCCGGCGAGGGCGATCGGGGCCGCCGTCCGCAGCGCGGTCCCGAATGTGCCGCTCGACGTGAGGTCGGGGTTGTCGGCCCAGATGCGGGCGGTGGACATGATGGCGACCGCGGTCAGCAAGAGCGCGATCGGGAACCAGCGCGCCGACTTGACGCTTTCCGACGCCGGCTCGGCGGCAGGGGCCGGTTGGGTGTCGATCGTGGCGGTCATGACGGCGCCCCCACGGTGCTCGCTTGGGGTTCAGCGGGTGGTTTGGGTTCGTGCGCCGCCGCGGCTGCGGCCGCGGCAGCGACCGCCGCGGCATCGTTGCGTCGCTTGACGACCTCGTAGGCGATCACCGCGACGAGGAGGAACGAGCCCTGCAGGATCCGGCCGATCTCCTGCGGCACGCCGATCGGCGCCAGTCGCTGCGTGGCCCGCTCGATCGTCGCCCACACGACGGCGGCGGCGGCGATACCCGCGGGGTGGTTGCGGCCGAGCAGCGCGAGGCCGAGCCCGGTGAAGCCGAGCTGCGTCGGGAACGCGTCGCCGTACTTGTAGAAGTTGGGGTCGGCGAGGAGGAACGGCAGCCCGATCATGCCGGCGACGGCGCCCGACAGGGTGAGCGTGATCAGCACCATCTTCTTCGGGTTGACGCCCGCCGAGCGCGCCGCCTCGGGGTTCAGCCCCGACAGCCGCAGGTCGTACCCGAACCGGCTGCGGTTGAGCAGGATGTGGTAGCCGACCCCGAGCGCGACCGCGAACGGCAGCCACCCGTAGAGCAGGACGCCGGGCGCGAAGTTGAACCCGAAGAACTCGATGACCCTGTTCAGTGACGGGATGCGGGCGGACGCCGGCATCAACTTGGTCTGGGCGACCAGGCCGCCGCGCTCGGTGTCCCTGAAGACTTCGGCGAGCAGGAACGCGCTGACCCCGATGCCGATGAAGTTGAGCATGATCGTGGAGATCACGACGTTGACGTTGCGCGTCACGTTCAATATCGCGGCGATCATCGCCCAGAACCCACCGACCGTCACGGCGACGGCGACGACGAAGGCGATGTGCAGCGGCGGCCACAGCGAGACCTCGGCCCCTGCCCATCCGGCGACGAGCGCGGCGAGCAGGTACTGGCCGTTGGAGCCGATGTTGAACAGGTTCATCTTGAACCCGATCGCAACCGCGACGCCCGAGATGTACAGGGGCACCGCCGTGTTGATGATGAGGACGACCGATTGGGTGGAGTCGATCGTCTTCCACATCTCGCGGAACGCCTCGACGGGGTCGTTGCCCGAGATCAGGAGGGCGATCGACGAGATGGCGATCGCCGCCGCCGCGGCGAACAACGGCGCGAGCAGCGCCCGCCATGCCCGCTCGATCATCAGTGGCCGCCTTCCGCGCCGGTCATGTAGGACCCGAGTTCGGATGGGGTCACCGTGCTCGGGTCGAGCTCGGCGACCACCTTGCCGCGGAGCATCACGAGCAGCCGGTCGGACAACCCGATCAGCTCTTCGAGGTCGGCGGAGATCAACAGCGTCGCCAACCCGTCGGCCCGCGCGTTGCGGAGGAAGTCCCAGATGCCGGCCTGGGCCCCGACGTCCACCCCGCGCGTCGGATGGGCGGCGACGAGCGCCTTCGGCGTGGCGGTCATCTCCCGGCCGACGACCAGCTTCTGCTGGTTGCCGCCCGACAGCGTGAACATCGGCACCTCGATGCCGGGCGTGCGGACGTCGAACTCCTCGACGATCTTGTCGGTCTGCCGGCGCGATCCGGCTTTGTCGATCCATGGGCCCTTCGCGTAGGGCGCGTCGGACTGGTGCCCGAGCGCGGCGTTCTCCCAGATCAGGAACGGCAATACGAGCCCGTCCTTCTGCCGGTCCTCGGAGATGTACCCGATGCCGAGCGACCGCCGCCGCTGTGTCGTCAGCTTGGAGATGTCGCGGTCGTCGAGCAAGATCGTGCCGCGGGCGGCGGTGAGGCCCATGATCGCGTTGATCAGCTCGCTCTGCCCGTTGCCCTCCACCCCGGCGATGCCGACCACCTCGCCCTTGTGCACCGTGAAGCTGACGTCGTCGACCAGGGCGCGTGCGCCGGAGCGCACGGTGACGCCACGCAGCTCGAGCATCGGGATGTCGGTGACCGTGCTGTCGCGGGTCTCGGGCGTCGGCAGCTCGCTGCCGACCATCATCTCGGCCAACTCGTGGCTGGTCACCGAGCTCGGATCGGGCACCTCGCCGACCGTCTTACCGCGCCGGATGACCGTGATCGCGTCGGCGTACTTCAGCACCTCGTCGAGCTTGTGGGAGATGAAGATCACCGTCGAGCCGTGCGCGGTCAGATCGCGCAGCGAGTCGAACAGCTCGTCGACCTCCTGCGGGACGAGCACCGCCGTCGGCTCGTCGAGGATCAAGATGTTGGCGCCGCGGTAGAGCACCTTGAGGATCTCGACCCGCTGCTTCTCGCCCACCCCGAGCTCGGAGACCAGCTCGTCGGGGTCGACCTGGAGGCCGTACTGCTCACCGAGCTCGATCAGCCGCGAGCGCGCTTCGCGGGCGTTGAGCGACACGCCGGTGCCGGGCTCCTGGCCGAGCACGATGTTCTCCCAGACCGTGAAGTTCGCCGCCAACATGAAGTGCTGGAACACCATCCCGATGCCGACGGCGATCGCGTCCTTGGGCGAGTGGAACACCATCTGCTCGCCGTTGACCGAGATCGTCCCCTCGTTCGGCTGATGCGCGCCGTACAGGGTCTTCATCAGCGTCGACTTGCCGGCGCCGTTCTCGCCGACGATGGCGTGGATCGTTCCCGGCTGGACGGTGAGGTCGACACCGTCGTTGGCCACGACGCCGGGAAATCGCTTGACGATGTCGCGCAGCTCGATCGCCGGGGCCCCCGTCGCCACCGTGGTTGAATCCGACGCCGTGTCCGTCATCGGGACATGTTCTAGTCGATGCGGAGCCCCCGGGACGACGAAACCGGCGGTCCCGCCGTGCACGGGCATCGCCCGCCACGCGACAGTGCCCGCCCGGCTCGGCCGGACGGGCACCGTTTTCGTGTGTGCGGTCGGAGC
>JBFGCT010000214.1:0-6011 GCA_041581055.1 Ilumatobacteraceae bacterium
ACGGCGACGCTGCGGAGGGCCGGCGTCACGACGATGCTCGTGTCCGATCATCCCCACCTTTTCGAGACGGGTGGCGAGAACTACCACACCGACTTCACCGCGTGGGATTACGTCCGCGGCGGGGAGGGCGACCCGTGGAAGACGCACCCCGACCCCTCGGCGATCGGCGCGCCGACGGCGATGCCGGCGACCGCCGACGGCGGGTGGTTCGTCCGCTCGCGGTTCGGTGTCGACGATCCTGCGTTCGGCCGCCGGCACTACGACGACACGCGCTCGTGGTTCCGCGAGGAGGCCGACCTCCCCGGCCCGAACACGATGCGCGCCGCCGCCGACTGGCTGCGCACGGCGCCCGAAGCGCACGACCGCTGGCTCCTGTTCGTCGACGAGTTCGACCCGCACGAGCCGTTCGACACGCCGGAGCCGTGGGCATCGATGTACGACGACGAGCCGTGGCCCGATGCACGGCTGGTGTGGCCGCCCTACGCTGTCGGCGCCCAGGCCCAGGGCTACCTGACCGACGCGCAGGCCCGCCACATCCGCGCCAACTACGGGGCCAAGCTGTCGATGATCGACCACTGGTTCGGGAATGTCCTCGACGAACTCGACGCCCAGGATCTGTGGGACACGACGGCGGTCGTCGTGTGCACCGACCACGGCCACTACCTCGGCGAGACCCGCCTGACCGGGAGGCCCGGCGACGTCGAGCGGGTCGACGTCTGGGGCAAGCCGCGGGTGCCGCAGTTCGAGCCGCTCGGACACACGCCGCTGATGATCCACTGGCCAGGCGGCGAGCCGGGCGACGTGGACGCGCTGTCGACCAACGTCGACCTGAACGCGACGATCGCCGACGTCTTCGGCGTCGAGGCCGCCCACCGGACGCATGGGCGATCGCTCGCGCCCCTCCTGACCGGCGCGGCGAGCTCCGTGCGGGACTGGGCGCTCGGCGGGATCTTCGGCAACTGGGTGCAGGTCACCGACGGCCGGCGCAAGTACGCGCGAGCCCCGGTCGGCGACAACTTCCCGCTGTCGATGTGGTCGAACCGGTGGTCGACGATGCCGATCCAGCACGACTTCGCCGACTTCATGCGGTTCCCGCCCCCCGACCGGCGGGCGACGCTCGACTTCATGCCCGGCGCCGACGTCCCGGTCATCCGCCAGCCGTTCGCCCCCGGCGACACGCTGCCGTACTGGGCGGCCGGCGGGCAGGCCGTCGGCCAGCACCACCTCTACGACCTCGGTGTCGACCCCGACGAGGAGCAGAACCGAGCCGGCGAGCGACGGCGCGCCGAGATGGACGATCTGCTCCGCACCGCCCTGGCCGAGGTCGAGGCGCCAGATGAGCAGTTGGCCCGGTTGGGCCTCGATTGAACGCACGTGATCGTCCGAGGAGGCACACGATGACCGAGACCACGCCCGCCGGCGGCGGCTGGGACCACATCCGCTACGAGATGGCCGCCGAGCGGGTCGCCCGGATCACGCTGGCGCGCGCCGAGATGGCCAACGCCCAGAACTACCGGATGCTGACCGAGTTGAACGAGGCGTTCGACCGCGCCGCCCGGGACGACGAGGTCCGCTGCATCGTGCTCGCCGCCGACGGCAAGCATTTCTCGTCCGGCCACGACCTCGCCGACACGGACCCGGACATGTCCGAGCTCCCGACGATCGGGACGCAGTGCCACTTCGACGCCGACGGCGCCGAGGGTTACATGGCGCGCGAGGCCGAGATGTACGTCGGGTTGTGCTGGCGGTGGCGCAACATCCCGAAGCCGACGATCGCGTCCGTCCAGGGCAAGGTGATCGCCGGCGGGCTGATGCTCGTCTGGCCGATGGACCTGATCGTGTGCTCCGACGACGCGACGTTCTCCGACCCCGTCGTCGCCTTCGGCGTCAACGGCCACGAGTACTTCACCCACCCGTTCGAGGCCGGGGCCCGGCTGGCCAAGGAGATGCTCTTCACCGGCCGGGCGATCACCGCCGATGAGGCGCTGCGTCACGGCATGGTCAACCAGGTCGTGCCGCGCGACCAACTCGAGGCGGCGACGCTGGCGATGGCCGAGCACATCGCCCGCCGGCCGATGTTCGGCCTCACGCTCGCCAAGCAATCGGTGAACAACGCCCTCGACGCGATGGGCATGTACACCGCGATCCAGTCGGCGTTCGGGCTGCACCACGTCGGCCACAGCCACAACCGGATGAAGTTCGGCTCGCTCGTCGACCCCGACGGCCTCGCCGTCATCCGCGCGGAGGCCTGACCCGCGCCCCGTCCGCCGGCCCCCTTCCGGGATCCGCGTCGTTGTCGCGCTCGGCGCAACCGATCGCCAACACGCTCGACGCGCCGCGTCCGCAATCCGCCGCCGACGCTGCGCGCAGCGCGACAATCCGCGAACAGCACGGGTGATTCCCGAGGTCAGACCGCCGTGACGGGAACGTAGCCCTGGACGTCGAGGATGAAGTGCGTCGCCGCTCCGGGCTTGCCGCTGCACTTGACCACGATCGAGTGCTCGCTTCCGACCGGGCACAGGGCGAGGTTGGCGAGCGTCTGGCCGTTCATCGACCAGTTGACGTTCGATGTCGTCGGGATCGGCTGCTCGCCGCTGCCGTCCTCGCCGAAGAGCGTCAGCCATCCGAATCCGATCGTGTCGGTGACGGTGCAGTTGACGAAGACACCGATGGAGAAGTCGAAGCCCTCCGCCGTACCGACGTTGATCGCCACGCTCTCGCCGGCCGTGAGGCGTTGCCCCCCGAGGAGCGTGTCCGTCCGCGAGTCGAAGATCCGGCGTGGCAGGTTCGGCACGTTGACCGGACCTGTCCGGTTCGGCATCGCTCCGGCTCGGGCCCGGCCGGCGAGCAGGGCGGGCGCGGCGGCGGCCGCTCCGGCGCCGGCGGCGAGGGCTCGCCGTCGTGTGAGGAACCTTGGCATCGATTGACCTCCGTGATGATCGGCACTGAGCGTGCGCACCACCCGCTGCAGGCATCGTACGCCTCGCGCCCGCCGGCGAACAGGGGAGAACTCCTGGCGATGCGCGCGACGCAGGGAACCGAGCCGGAGGTCAGCTCGGCGGGATCTTCAAGATCTGGCCGGGATGGATCACGTCGCTCGTCGTCATGCCGTTGTAGGCCGCCAGCTCCTCACTCTTCGATCCGGAGCCCAGCTCCTTCTCGGCGATGCTCCACCACGAGTCGCCGGGCTGGACCGTGTAGGTCGTGTCGCCGCTCGGTGGCGTGTCGCCCCCGCCGGTGCCGCCCGACACGCTCCCCCACACCTCGATCGGCGTGAGCGCCTCGTCGACATCGATCTCGTTGCCGAACGACGCGAATTGCGGGAACTTCGAGCTGTTGTTCGTGTGCTGCTGGATGTTGACCGTGCGGTCGAAGTCGCTTCCCCAGGAGGTCGCGTTCGTCGCCCACACGAACGACGCGTCGTCGCCGATCGCGTTGACGACCGTCGACGCGCCGTACACGCCGAGGGGGTACGGGCTGGCGGCCGCCTTGAACTTCTGGAGATAGTCGACCGCCTGGCCGACCTGCGAGGACGAGAGCGACGTGTCGATCGACACGATGATCGGCAACGACGCCGGGTAGCCGAGCCCCATGGCGGCCGACGCCGCTTGCCCGCCCCACGACGCCGCCTCCGCCGACTTCTGCCAGTCCGAGCTGCCGACCTCCCAGTTGAGCAGGAGCCCCAGCCCGGCGCCGAAGATCTGGTCGCGCTCGGAGGCCGTGATCGTCTTCCAGCTGTCGGCCGAGATCGACAGATAGCGGCAGACGAACCGCGCGCCGGCCTGCTTCAGCCGCGACGCCATGGTCGAGCTCGAACCCGCATAGTCGGCGCCGAGCGAGCCGGCGGGCAGTGACGTGGTCGACATCTATTCCTCCTGGCGCACGGTCTGATGCGCGCCAGCAAAGTACCACGGCCGCAATCCGTCGCCGCCGCCGTCCCGCGGACCGATCCGTGGCGCACGGTGGGAGCGTGGAGCGACGGATCGGTCGCCCGGCTATCCCTCCTTGGGGTTGACGATCACCGCGGTGACCATCCCGAACATCCCCTCGGCGCGTTCGACGTGGGTGAGGATGTGGCAGTGGTACACCCACACGCCCGGGTCACCGGCCTGGAAGAGCACCGAGTAGCGCTCGCCCGGGGCGACGTTGATCGTGTCGGCCCAATACGGCGCATCGAGCGCGATCCCGTCCTTCGCGTACACCAGTTGCGGGAACTGGTGGAGGTGCATCGGGTGCGCGGTCAGCCCCTCGTTGTAGTAGGTGATCTGGCCCCACTCGCCCTCGGTCATCACGATCGGTTCGGTCGCCGGGAAGCTCTTGCCGTTCAGCGTCAGGCCGATGACGCCGGCGTCGTTGAGCACCATCGGCTCCTCGAACGCCGGCACCAGATCCTCCGGGATCGTGATGCCGCTGACCGTCTGCCCGCGCGGGATCGGGTTCTCACCGATGGTGAAGGCGGCGAACATCCCGTTGACGACCGAGGTCTGGCTGTGCAGATGGGCGTGGTACATCCCGATCGCCGGATCGTCGGCGACGAACTCGTAGGTGTAGGTCTCGCCGGTCTTGATCGGGTCCTGGGTGTACGGCGACACGCCATCCTGATCGTTGGGGGTGTGGATGCCGTGCCAGTGGATGTCGGTCCCCATCGGCGTGTTGTTCGTCAACTGCACCTGCACCTTGTCGCCGACCTCGACCTTGATCTGCGGGCCGGGCACGACGCCGTTGTACGTCCACGCGTCGACGAACTCGCCCGGCGAGACCTCCCACGGCGTCACCGCCGCGGTCAGCTCGAAGAACTTCGTCCCGTCGGCGAGGATCGTCGGCTCGAGCACAGGGTTGCCGCTGCCCTCGGTCTCGGCGGGGAATGCGAGCATCGAGTCGACCATCGCCTGGTCCATCTCCTCGGGGGTCATCGCCGCTTCACCGCCGGCCACCGGCGCCGCCTCGCCCTCCGGCAAGACGACCAGCTCGGCCTCCATGCCGGACTCCGCGTGGCCGGAGATCGTGCAGTACACCTCGTACGTGCCGGGCTGGAGCTCCCCGAGCCGCAACTCGTCGACGCCGCGGGACGTCAGATTTCGGGTTTGCGCGCCGGTCTCGCGCACGGCGAGGTTGTGCTCGATCGCGCCGGCGTTGACGACGTTCAGCGTCACATCGCCCGTCGGCGTCACCAGCTCTCCGGAGATCGAGAACTCGGTCAGCTGCACGTCGAGCGTCGTCGCGGTGGTCGGCGCCGCGACCCGGTCGTCGCGGATGAGCGCGATCAGGCCGATCGCCAGCACTCCGAGCACGAGGGCGATCAGCAGGCCGGTGATTCCGAGGAAGACGCCGGCGCCGAGGGGCGAGGGCTTCGATCGAGTCGGAGCGGACGGCTGTGGCGCATCCGCGGGCGTGGGGCGTTCGTCGGCGATGGTCAAGGGGGACTCCAATGGTTGTCGGGCGTCCCCGTGTTCTCTCACGCCCCGTTGGCGGCGAGCTAGGGCCTTACGTCCCTCGATGACGACCGAGCGGGACCTCCGGCGCGAACGGGACCTTGGGCCCTGTCACGCCGCCGGCCGCTGCCCGAAGATCGAAGCCGAGGATCGATGCCCACCACCGATGGGCAACACGGCCAGAAAGGAGCGAGTTGAAGCGAGTCATCTTGATCATCGCGTTGGGTGTGATCGCGACCGCCGCCGCCATTGCGCTGGCCAAGCGGTGCACCCGCGACGACGAGAGCGAGCGCGCCGGGTTCGGCGCGCCCATGGAGCGAGCAGAACCGCAGGCGAGAGCTTCCTGAGGGGGAATCGGACGTCGCGCGGCGTTCGCTCCAGCAACGGCCGGTGGATGACCCACCGGCCGTTGCGCGTCCTGGACGAGCATCTCGGGTCGGAGGCGGTCGGCCAGCCAGGATGCGGCCGGGCATGGCCGCGGCGGGACGACGACGCTAGTGCCCTGACCGCAAACGTTTGCGGTGTTCCGCCGGCCGAGTTCGCCGCTCGCTGCGTTGCCGCTCCTCACCGCAGGGCAAG
>JBFGCT010000215.1:0-5899 GCA_041581055.1 Ilumatobacteraceae bacterium
ACGACAGCCCGACGAAGCCGACGACGAAGGCCGCGGCGAGCCGCATGCCGAGGCCCTGCGACCGGTCGACCGAACGCGCCGGACCCGGTGTCGCGTTGGCGTCGTTCCGGCCCATCGGGCGACGAGGCTACCTGCCGCCGCCCGCTGACCCGGCTGGGGCCGACGGCGGATCAGTCCGGCCGCGCCCGTGAAGCCGGCGATGCGGCCACAACGATGCTTCCTTTCGGTTTATGTGCGTACGCACACATTACCATTGCGTGCGTACGCACACAACCCCTACGATGCGTTCATGGCCGCCCGCTCGAAGGATCCGGATCACGTCGCCCCGTGGCGGGCGATGCTGCTGGCGCACAACCGTGCGCTGCGGGCGATCGAGGCATCGCTCGACGCGGCCGGGACGATTCCGCTGACCTGGTACGACGTGCTCCTCGAGCTGAGCCGCGCCGACGGGCAACTGCGGATGCAGGATCTGGGCGAGCGGACGGTGTTGTCACGGACGAGGATCAGCCGGATCGTCGACGAGCTCGAACAGCATGGCCTCGTGCGCCGCGAGCCCGATCCCGACGACGGACGGGCGATCCGCGCGACGATCACCGCCGACGGGCGCGCCGCGTTCCGGGCGACGGCGCCGCACTACCTCCAGGGCATCGACGAACACTTCACCAGCCACCTCACACCGGCGGAGCGGTTAGCGATCACCAGCGGCCTCACGCGGGTGTTCGACGCCCACGAGGCTGCCAACCGCCCGCGATGACCCGCCGCGCCCGGACGCCGCGGCACCCGACCACCGGCCCGCCCCCCGCCCCCCGGTTTGTGTGACCGAACATGTCGAGGTTCGCGATATTCGGTCACACAGACCCTCTTACGGGGTCTGGCGGCGGCTGACGGGACTCAGAGCGCTGACCCCCCTGGTCCATCCCACCACGCGATCGGCTTCGCTCAGCGCCGCAATCAGGTCGGCACGCCGGTACGGCTTGTGAAGAAACCACGTGGGACCCTCGACCTGAGGCGACCGGAGCGAGGCTTCGGCGGCGTAGCCACTGCAGAAGATGACCGGCAGATCGGCCCGGTTGGCGCGCAACGCGTCGCAAGTCTCGTTTCCGTTCAACTTCGGCATGGTGACGTCGAGGATGGCGAGGTCGATCTCGGCCCTGTGCTCGTCGAAGACGCTGAGCGCGATCTCGCCATTGGCGGAGGTGAGGACGCGCAGCCCGATGTCCTCGAGGAGCGCGCACAGGACGCTGCGGATCTGTTCCTCGTCGTCGACGACCAGTACCGTCCCCTCGAAGGAAACGTTGTCGCAGACGGTCGGAGCGGCCGCCGCGACCTCCGTGTCCGCCGATCTCGGGAACAGCGCGGTGAACTTCGTGCCCACGCCGACCTCACTCTGCACATGAAGATGTCCGGCGTGACTCCGCACGATCCCGAGCGTGGACGACAGGCCTAGGCCACGTCCTGCGAACTTCGTCGTGTAGAACGGGTCGAAGATCATGTCCAACTCCTCGGCGGACATCCCGCAACCGTCGTCGGCGACCTCGAGCATGACATAACGATCGGGCGGCGGTGCGGAATCGAGCCACAGCCCGTCGACACGATCGTCGACGTCCACGGCCCGGACACCGACGGTGACGCTGCCGACCTCTTCTCCGATCGCCTCCGCGGCGTTGATGACCAGGTTCAGCACGACTTGGCTCAACTGCCCGTCGTCACCGTCGATCGCGCCCAGGTCGTCCTCCAGCTCGATCTCTAGTCGCACCTTCTTGGTGTGTGAGATCCTGAGCAACTCGACCATCGACCGAACGATGCGCGGCAGGGAGACCGGCCGCACGGTCGGACGGGAGTCACCGGCGTAGGTCAGCAGCTGATCGCACAGTTTTGCGGCCTCGTTGGCGGCTTCGATCGCAGGATCGAGGGCCTCACGGCTGCGCTGATCATCGCCGAGGCTGGCCATCGCCAACTCGGTGTTGCCGACGATGATGTGGAGGAGATTGTTGAAGTCGTGCGCGATGCCGCCCGCGAGAACCCCCACGCTCTTGAGCTTCTGCGAGTGCCGCAACTGAGCCTCGAGCGCTGTTCGCTCACGCTCTGCGATCCGCGCCTCCGTGACGTCGCGGGTGATCGCGAGATGGAGCGGGGGCTCTCCGTCGGCGGTGGTCAATGGCACCGCATGTGTCTCCACACGACGGATCGCGCCGCGCAGCCCCGTCAGCTCGAACTCCAGCGTGGCGGACTGGCCGGCCATCACCCGGTCGTTGAGGTCGATGTACGCGTCGCGATCAGCGTCGGAGATCAAGGTGTAGACGCACAGACCGCGCACATCGTCGAACGAATCGGCTTCGATCATCCGCAGGCCGGCCGGGTTCATCTCGACGAGCTCCCCTGCGGCCGTGATCACCTTGACGCATTCGGGTTCGGAGTCGACGATCGCCCGCAGTTGCTTCGTCGTGTATCTGAGTTCGGCGGTCCGTTCTCCCACCTGCCGTTCGAGATCGTCGCGATACGACGCGAGCGTGCTCTCCACGGCGGTGCGCCGCTCGACCTCCGTTTCCAGCGACCGGTTCGCCTTCTGAAGCGCTCGGGTTCGCTCGGCGACCTCGCGTTCGATCCGGGTGGCGCGGAGGTGGAGCGACCGGAAGTAGCCGGCGAGCAGGAACGTCAACAGGAGCCCTCCGATCAGCGCCGCGAGCGGGAGAAGGGTGTGGAACTCGCTGCTGTACAAGTCGCCGGCGTCGAACCGGACGATCAACTCGATGCCACCCCACACGAGCGTCGTGGCCGACGTCATCTCGGAGATCGCGTCGTCGACTGGCACCGCGGAGTAGAGCAGCTCCTCGCCCCGCTCGGCGGAGACCGACGAGATCGTGACGTTGATGTCGGACGGATCGAGGTTGGCGAGCGCGGCGTCCACGGTGCGGCTCACGTCGACCACCGACACGAAGTACCCCACGATGGCGTCTCGTCGTTGCTCCGTCGTCGCGATCGGCGCGCCGGCTCGGTAGCGGGGCAGGAACCCGAGCCCGCCGGCCGACGTCCCGTCGGCCTGGACCAGCTCGATCGGCGTTGCGACGAAGAACGTCCCCCGGTCACGGGCTTGGTCGAGTGCATGGCGCCGGCGGCTCTCGGAGTAGACGTCGAATCCGATGGCGCGCTCGTTGCCCTCGATCGGCTCGATCAGCTCGACGACAACGTACTGCTCGCGGTCGGGCGCCCTGACCAGTTCGCCCTGGTCACCCAGCTCGCGGATTTCATAGTCGGGCAAACCGTCGCGCCGGGCGGCGGCCTCGTGAGCCGACCGTTGGTCGTGCGGGACCACCGGGTTCCAGCTCACGGCCGTGAGCGCGGTCTGCCGGGCGAGGATCGGCTTCACGAAGCGGTTGAACTGCGCCCGCGTGACGTCGCCGGAGACCGCGTACAGCGAGGCGAGGTCCTCCAACGCCGCGTCCGTCTCCCCCAACTGCTCCTCGATGGCGAGGAGGCGCTCGGTCGACTCGACCTCGAACCGTGCGTTGCTCAAGCGCTCTTCGAAGCGGTCGATCAACGTCCAAGCGACAATGCTGCACACGACGCCCGACAACAGCACGGCGTAGAACAGCAGCGGCCAGTAGGTCCGTCTGCCGATCCGCTTCTCGTCGATCGACCCGTTCGCGGCCTGCACAGGGTGCTGAGCGTAACCAAATGATCACGGAGCGCGTATGTTCGAACGACGAAGAAGCCGGCGCGCGGGTGCGGATCGCGGCGCCGCCGCTGTTCGACCCGTTCTCGGCCGTCATGCAGGTACCGACGGAGATGCTCACGCCGAGCCGGCGAGTGCCGAGACACAGCGCCACACGGTGGCATCGACCTCGACCGGGTCGGCAAGCGCCGACGACGTTCCGGGGAGGCGGGCGCCCGGCTGGGGCTCGACCTCGGCGGCCAGCGCCTCGACGCGCTCGTGGAACCCCTCGCCGGCGAACGACCCCGGGTCGATCAGGAGATAGAACTGGCCGATGTCGTGGGGTCGGCCGTCGGTCGCCTTCAGCGGTTCGATCTGCCAGCTCGCGGTCGACCCGGTGAGCGCCGACGCGAGCACCTCGACCATCAGCCCCAAGCCGTATCCCTTGTGGCCGCCCGCCGACAGCAGCGACCCGCGCAGCGCGGCGTGGGGATCGGTGGTGTCACGGCCGTGCTCGTCGACCGCCCAGCCGGTCGGGATGGACTCCCCGGCCGCTGCGGCCATCGTGATCTTCCCGAGCGCGACCGCGGAGGTGCTGAAGTCGAGCTGGAACGCGACGCCGCCGTCGCGCGCCGGAACCGCGACGGCGAACGGGTTCGTCCCGAGCAGCCGCTGAGTGCCGCCCGGTGGCGCGACCCACGCCGTGGCGTTCGTCGACCCGATCGCCATGAGGCCCACATTCGCGAACTGCTCGGTGAAGAACCCGAGCGACGTGCAGGTGTGGCTGTGCTCGACGGAGTAGCCGCACGTGCCGTTCGTGACCGCCGCGTCGACCGCATCGTCGAACCCGGCGGCGAAGGCCGGCTGTGCGAAGCCGAACCGGGCGTCGACGCGCACCGCTCCCGGCCGATCGTGCGCGACGACCGGTTCGGCGCGTCCGTCGACCCGTCCCGATCGCAGCTGGAGGCAGTAGCTCTCGACGTAGTAGAGGCCGCAGATGCGGTTGCCCTTGGCCTCGGCGACGCGCACCGCCCGGGCGACGCTGACGGCGACGGAGCGCGTCGCGCCATGACGCTCCAGCGCCGCCGCCGTCGTCGCTTCGATCTCTGCCAGCGAAACCAGTTCCACTTCTGCTCCATCCGTGTCGGGCTCCATGATGGCGCAGCGTCGACCGCCGACGCGCGCCGGTCATCGATCGAGCGCGGCGCGGTAGTCGGTGGGGCTCAATCCGAAGTGGTCCTTGAACGCGGCGCTGAACGTGAACGGGCTTTGGTAGCCGACGAGTGACGCGACGCGCCCCACCGCCATGTCGGCGTCGGCGAGATGATCGGCGGCGAGCGACAGGCGCCACCGCTTGACGTAGGCCATGGGTGACTCGCCCACGGCCTGGCTGAAGCGACGCGAGAACGCCGGCCGCGACAGGCCGACGCTGGCCGCGAGGCCGGTCACCGACCACGGCGCGGCGGGATCGGCGTGGATGGCCCGCAGGGCGCGACCGACCAGGTCGTCGGCGAGCGCGGAATACCAGCCCGGCGCCAGCTCGGGATGGTGGGCGAAATGATCGCGGACGGTGTCGACGAGCACGAGGTCGAGCAGCCGGTCGAGGACCGCCGACTGGCCGGGCGCGTCGCTCAGCGACTCCGACGCGAGCAGCCCGACGTACGCCGACGTCCGCGCCGCGCCGCGGCGCACGACGACGGCGCCGATCGCGTCGAGCAGCCGGCGGCTCGCCTCGCCGACGTCTTCGTAGATGCCGGTCAGCAGCCGCGTCGTCGCGCCGCTGTCGTCGGGGGCGCCCCAGGTCCGCAGCCCGAGGTTCATCGACTGCCCGATCTCGTCGCCGTTCATCAACACCGGACGGTTGCCGGGGAGGATCCGGATGCTCGGGCGCGAGCCCTGGGCGTCGCCGATCACGTACGGGTCGGGGCCGCGGATGACGGCGAGGTCACCCGGGGCGAGGGCCATCGGCGCGTCGAGTGCGCCGTGCGCCAGTCGGCACTCGCCGTCGAGGACGACGACGACCGTGAGGGCGGCCCGGTCCTCGATCCGCAGCGCCCACGGCGCGGCCATCTGGGTGCGGATCACGAAGGCATCGCGCGCCCGTGGACCTTCGAGCAGCGAGGCGACGACATCCACGGCGCCACAATAGCGAGACGAATTCACATGACAACGCGCCGTTCCCCTATTCACTTCGCCACCGAATCGCGAGATCGTGGACGCATGACCACCACCACCGAAACCACCACC
>JBFGCT010000216.1:0-5833 GCA_041581055.1 Ilumatobacteraceae bacterium
GCGATTTGTGTGACCGAAGATCGCGAGGTTCGACGTTTTCGGTCACACAGAGAGATCGGTGGGGATGGGCCTCTGCGGTTTGTGTGACCGAAGATCGCGAGGTTCGACGTCTTCGGTCACACAAAGCGCTGCGGGCTGCGTTGGGGGGGCGAGCGGGTCAGGCCGGCTGGCGGTGGCGAATCAGCGCGTGTTCGACGACCGAGATCATCGCCGCCTTCGCGTCCTCGCGGTTGCGGGCGTCGGCGAACAGCATCGGCACGTTGGGAGGCAGTTGCACCGCCTCGCGGATGTCGACGATCGAGTGCGAGCGGACGCCGTCGAAGGTGTTCACGGCGACGATGAACGGCAGGCCGCGGGACTCGAAGTAGTCGATCGCCGGAAAGCACTCCGTCAGCCGCCGGGTGTCGGCGAGCACGACGGCGCCGATCGCGCCGCGCGACAGCTCGTTCCACATGAAGTGGTACCGCTGCTGGCCGGGCGTCCCGAACAGGTAGAGCACGATGTCCGCGGTGAGGCTGATCCGGCCGAAGTCCATCGCGACGGTGGTCGTCTCCTTGCGGTCGGTGAACGAGAGGTTGTCGATGCCGCTGCTGGCGCTGGTCATCACCGCTTCGCTGCGGAGCGGCTCGATCTCGGACACCGCGCCGACGAAGGTCGTCTTCCCGGCGCCGAATCCGCCGGCCACGACGATCTTGACCGGCACCTTGCGGGTCACTGGTTCAGAGGTCGCGGATTCCATCGAGCACCTTCTCCAACAAGCTTGTGTATGAGGTCACTGGGGCATTGCGTTGAATGTTCACCGCGCCGGCCTCGACGAGGTCGGAGATCACCACGCGGGCGACGCCGATCGGGATCTCGGCGCGGGCGGCGATCTCGACGAGGGCCATCGGCCGCTCGGCGAGCTTGAGGATCGTGGCCGCCTCCCAGCGGAACGCCACGTCGCCGTTCAGCCGGGTGCTGGTCTGGATCTGCGCTTCCAGGCTGATCTCGGAGCTCGAGACGGTGCGGCCGCCGGTGATCGCGTACGGCCGGATGAGGCGGGAGTCGGCGTCGATGTCCGCCGGGTCGGTATCCGCCAGGTCGGTGCCCGGGTTCTCGGGCGCTGGCGCGGGCGCGACGCTCGGCGGCGCCGGGACGTCGGCCAGGCCGAGCTCGGGGGCGTCGGCCGAGGGCGTGCTCGCCGGCGTGAGGCCGAATGTCGTGATGTCGGTGGGGGCCTCCACGGTCACTCCTTTCATCGCTCCTGCGTCACCCGCGGGCGAGCATCAACGACTTCAGTTCCTCTCGGACTTCGGGCGTCAGGACGTCTCCGGCCCGCTCGGCGAAGACGGCCATCTCGTAGCCGATGGTGCCGATGTCGGCCTGCTTGGTGGCGACGACGCACATCAGCGAGCCGTCGCGGATGCCGGTGACGAACAGCCACCCGTTCTCCATCTCGACGATCACGTTGGAGACGGCGCCGGCGCCGAAGCGCCCCGCCGACCCATAGGCCAACCCGATCATCCCGGACGAGACGGCGGCGAGGCGCTCGCCGGCCTCGCGGTCGACACCGTCGGAGACGGCGAGCCCGAGTCCGTCGGAGGAGACAACCACGGCCTGCCGGACCGCGGGAACCTGGTCGACGAATCGTGCGACGAGCCAGTTCAGGTTGTCGGCGGCGGTACCCATCAGTCGTGTCCTCCAAGTGCTGGCGCGTCGGCCGGCGCGTCGGCGCCGTCGAGGCGTCCGAGTTGCGTGCTGGTGTGGAAGGCGCTCAGCGTCGACCGCAGCGCCTCCGGGTCGTGATTCGAGGCGGCGACGACCGGGCTGGCCTCGGTCGGCACCGCGGGGCGGCTGGCGCCGTCGCGCCGCGGCAATCCGGCGTCGGTCATCGGCTCGGCGGCGCCGGGCTGGCGGATCGGCAGGCCGCTCGGCGCGAGCTGCGGCGCCGGCGCGGCGGCCGGGGCCGCGGCGGGCGTCGGCGGTGCGGAAGGGCCCGGGTCGGGCGCCGGTGCACGCGGCGGGGCGAGATCGGGCACCCGCAGGTCGCCCGGCCCCGGTGCCGGCATCAGCGGGCGCTCGAGCGGTGCGATCGGGGCCGGCTCGGCGGACGGGACGGGCCGGAAGTCCGCGACCTCCCGAGCCGGCGCGGGCTCGATGACGGCCGGTCGGCGCTGCGGAAGTCCTGACGTGGTCAGCGGCGCGTCCCGCGCCGGCTCAGCCGCGCCCGCGGCTCGGTCGGGGGCGGCGCTGTCCTGCCGCTCGCGGTTGAGCGCGGCGATCGCGTCCAGCGCCGAGCTGGTCGCCCGCACCGCGTCGTCGGCGGACGGCACAGGCCGGCTGATCGGCGTGGCCGTGGCCGGCTCCGGGGCGACCGGCTGCGGGGCGACCGGCTGCGGGGCGCCCGGCGCCGCTTGGGCCGACGCCGCTTGGGCCGACGCCGCTTGGGCTGGCGCCGGTTGGGCTGCCGCCGGTTGCGCCGGCTCGGCCTGGACCGCCGGCGCGGCGGCAGGCGCGGCGGGCGCCGCAGTTGCGGTAGGGGACGCCGACACGGACGGAACGACCTTGTTGAACGCCGCCTCGAACTCCTCGTCGAACCCCGGTTCGGCGCCGAGATCGGTCGTGTGCTGGTACATCGCCGGGGGGATGACCACGTTGACCGAGAGGCCGGGCGCCGCCTGGACGAGGCCGACCTTGATGCCGTGCTTCGCGGCCAGCAACGACACGACCGAGAGACCGAGGGTCGGCTCGACCGACAACCCGATCACGGGCGGCTTGGCGAGCAGGGCGTTGAGCTGCTGGAGCCGCTGGCCCGGGACGCCGACGCCGCGGTCGGAGATCGTGATCAGGTAGCCGTTGCCCGTGAAGTGTCCGGCGACGGAGACCCGGCTGTCGGGCGGGGAGAACGCCGCCGCGTTGTCGAGCAGCTCGGCGAGCAGGTGCGACGTGTCGGCGACGAGCGGTCCCTTGACCTGCAGGCTTTCGAGTGCGAGCACGTCGACCCGCCGGTAGTCCTCCACCTCCGAGATCGCCGCTCGGACGACGTCGTCGATCTCGACCGGTCCGGAGCGCCGCCGCTGCGTGTCGCTGTTGGCGAGGACGAGCAGGCTCTCGGCACTGCGCCGCATGCGCGTCGCCATGTGGTCGAGCTTGTAGTAGTTCGCGAGGAGGTCGGGATCCTCGACGTTCGCCTCCAACTCGTCGAGCAACGCGAGTTGCCGGTCGACGAGGCTGCGGTTGCGCCGGGCGAGCGTGACGAAGATGTCCGAGACGCCGCGGCGCAGCACGTCCATCTGCTCGGTGGCGACGTCGACCAGCGTCGACTGCACGGCGGTGAACGACTCGGCGAGCTCGCCGATCTCGTCGGTGCCGACACCCTCGATCGGGGTGACCACCGGAAGCGGCGTGGCGTTGTTGGGATCGCGCAGCGACTGGACGAGCGTCGGCAGTTGCTCGGTGGCGACCTGCCGCGCCCGCTCCGACACCCGGCCCATGCGGCGGGTGATCGAGCGGGACGTCAGGAACGACAGCACGAGGGCGGCGAGGATCGCCGCCGACACGTAGCCGATCCGGATGTAGGTCTGCTGGGCGATGCCGCTCGACAGCTCGGCGGCGTCGGTCGTGACCCGCTCGGCGAGCAGATTCCGCAACCCGGTCTCGGACACGATCGGCGCCGAGAACCGCTGCATGTCGAAGCGGGCCGCGTTGTCGGCGCTGACGTTGGGCCCCAGGTCGAGGAGCCACTGCAGCTCGGCCATGCTCGCGTCGGTGGTGGCCGGCAGATTGCGCCGCTCGTAGATCTCGCGCCAGTCGTCGGGCGCCGACGCCTCGAACCGCTCGAGGGCGAACAGGGCGTTCCGGCTCAGGAGCTCGGCGCGGTCGATGTTGACCGGCCGCCCGGAGGTGATCGTCAGGTCGATCATCTCCAGCAGCTGGTCGGTGTTGTAGACGGCGCGGGTGAGCGCGGCGACCGCCTGGAGCTTCCGGCCGAGCTCGGGATCGGTCGCTTCCGCGGCGAGTAGGTCGCCGAGGTTGACGAGCGTCTCCTGGGTCGTGCCGTACTCGCCGAAGACGCCGGCGGCCCCGCCGACCCCGCCGCCGCTGTCGGTCGTGGCGCGGGCGCGGCGGAGCGACGACATCGCGTCGGCGACGGTCACCTGCATCCCGCCGGAGTCGGGAACCCGGCTCACCGCTTCGTTGAGGGAGGCGAACGCGTCGTCGGTCGACAGCCGTGCCCGCTGGCCCTCGCCGGCGTCGTTGAGGAGGATGACGTCCTGTTCGTTGTCGACCGCCTCGATCGTGTCGACCAACGGGATCCACGTCGCGCCCAGCTTGCCGGTCCGATCCGCCTCGGCGATCTGTTCGACGTTCGTGCCCACCGTCAGGGTGAGCAAGCCGATGAGCACGGCCACCAGAGGGGCCGCTGCAAGCACCATCTTGCTGGACAGTCGAAGGCGACTGAGCATGAAAACTCCTCCCGTGTCGGAATGCGGTCAGGAGGGCATCGGTACATTCAAGGCTCCCTAAAGTCAGTGGTTCGTCAAGAAACCGCTGCGGTGCGGGCCCCGGTCTCCACACGGCTCGCGCCGCCCGCCCCGGCGCCCCGCGCATGTGGGGCCGACGGGCGACGAAGCCCCTGGCGGCGGTCGATCCGCGCGTTCGTCAGCAATTGCTCAAGACGCAGCTGCGTCGGTCGATACATCTCTTGAGCACAACCGTGCCGAGACGAGCAGCGCCCGACCGCGTCGGGCCGACGACCGACGTTCCAAGGAGGGCCCGCGATGACCGATCAGCTTGAAGCGCTCCGAGACAGCATCGTCTCGGCTGTTCAGCACGAGCTGACCCGGCACGGCAACCAGGTTGCCATCGAGGTCAAGCGGCTACAGGACGAGTTGGGGGCCGAGCGCGCGGCGCGGGCCCAACTCGACGGCCAGCTGAGCGCGCTCGCCACGGCGATGCAGCGTTCCCAGGAGTCCAATTCGGGTTACCAGTCCGATCTGCAGCGGGCGCTCGAGGAGCGGCTGAGCGAGTTCGGCGTCGCCGCCAAGCGGCGCCACGACGAGATGGACGCCCGCATCGGGCGGGTCGTGCAGGAGGCCAACGTCGGCATCGCCAGCGCGGTCGAGGCGGCCTCCCGACCGATCATGAAGCAGCTCGAGCACCGTCAGGAGAAGGTCGAGGCGAGCATCACCACGCTCGACCAGAACCTGCGCAAGTTCGACGACCAGGCCGCACGGATGGTCACGCACTTCAACAACGTCACCGTCGAGATCGACGGGCGGATGGAGGAGTTGACCCGGCGCGTGGCGTCGGACCTCGACGAGCGGGTCGCCGCGCTGGTGACCCGCGTCGACGAGGTCGCCGCGCTCGCCGCCCGCCAGGAGACCGAGGTGTCGACGCTGATCACGAGCCGGGTCGATCAGACCGAGGATCGGATCAACGACCGGATCATGTCGACCGAGGCCCGGCTGACCGACGAGATCGGCACGAAGGTCGCCGAGATCGACGCCCACCTCGGGCGGGTCAGCTCCGGACTGGACGACACGGTGACGATGCTCAACGACCGCATCAGCGCCGCCGACGCCAAGTTCGGCGAGGTCGAAGCGCAACTGGTCGCGGTCGTCGAGAGCGTCAAGAGCGTCGACGCGGAGGCGATGGAGGAGATGAAGGAGCAGGTGTCGAGCGCGGCCGGCGAGGCGATGCTCGTCCGGATCGAGCTCGAGCGCTTCCAGAAGGCCATCGCCGAACAGATGGACAAGGCGACCGTGCGGGTCACCGAGATCGAGGCGATGGTCCAGGAGCAGCACATGGACGTCGAGGCCGCCGTCCAGCTCGAGCGCCTCGAGGAGATCGA
>JBFGCT010000217.1:0-5831 GCA_041581055.1 Ilumatobacteraceae bacterium
CCGGAGCGCAGCGAGTGCTGGATGCTCGCCGTCCCGGTCAGCAGCGCGTAGTCCCACGGCGTGCTGTCGGGCTCGACGGCCCACAGCGGGAGCCCGTCCGGGCGCCGGTGGTGGAGGACGAAGTCGATCGCCCGCTGGACCGTGGGCCACATGTTCTCGGCGAACCCGCGGTCCCAGGTGCTGCAGTAGTGGTGCCAGACGCCGGTCGCGACGTAGGCGCAGACGTTGGTGTCGAGCTTGGGGTCCTCGACCGCGCCGTCGCTGCGGTAGTAGGCGTGCCACGCGCCGTCGAGCCGCTGGGCCGTGGCGAGCCACCCGTAGGCGCGCTCGGCCTCCCGGTGCAGACCGGCGACGTCGAGGGCCATCGCCGACTCGATGTGGTTCCACGGGTCGCAGTGGCCGCCCGGGAACCACGGGATCATGCCGCTCACGACCTGCAGCCCGGCGAGGTGGCTCGCGGTCAGGTGGAGCTCGTCGGCGGTGAGGACGCCGTCGAGCTCGGGCAGCGCGCTCACCGCGCCGCCCCGTTCTCGGTCGGCGCCTTCGTGCCGTAGAACACGATGCTCTTGCCGAGCGCGGGGGAGAGGACCCGATCGGCGACCCGCGCCGCCGCCGGCTGCTCGATGATGTCCCACTCGAGGAACTCGCGGTACTTGACGACGACGGGATGATCGTCGTTGCCCGGCCCGACGGCGCACTTCAACCACCAGTACGGCGAGTGGAGGGCGTGGGCGCGATGGCTGCCGGTCAGGCGGAGGCCGGCGCTGCGCAGCTTCGCCTTCAACTCGGTCGCGCTGTAGATCCTGACGTGGCCGCCCGGGCTCTTCGGAGCGTGGTACTCGTCGGACAGCATCCAGTTGATCTTCTCGGGCAGCCACGCCGGGACCGTCGCCGCGAACTGTCCACCGGTTCGGAGCACGCGCACCATCTCGCCGATCGCCGCCGTGTCGTCCTGGATGTGCTCGAGAACCTCGGACGTGATGACGATGTCGAACGCGTCGTCGGCGAACGGGAGCGCGGTGGCGTCGGCCCGGAGCACGCCCTTCACCCGGGCGAGCTCGATCTCACCCTCGTCGACCATCGCGCCGAGCGTGGCGCGGGTCTGCACCACCTCGTCCTCGGCGTAGTCGAGGGCGACGACGTCGGCCCCCCGCCGGGCGCACTCGAAGACATGGCGGCCGAAGCCGGCGCCCACGTCGAGCACCCGGTCGCCGGGCGCGATGCCGAGTTGGTCGAAGCGAACGGTCAGCATCGGGTCAGATCCGGCCGTTTCGTCGCAGCTTCTCGACGTTCGCGGGCATCGCCAGCACGTCGCGGTACTGCTCGACGGTCAGCTCGGCGCAGCGCCGCCACGTCCACCGATCGATCACCCTCCTCCGGCCGGCGGCCCCGACGCGGGCGCGGAGCTCGGCGTCGTCGAGCCCGCGGGCGATCGCCGCGGCCAGCGCGTCGGCGTCTCCGGCCGCGCACTGCAGCACGGTGTCCCCGTCGGCGCCGGTGACCTCGGGCAGCGCGCCGCCGTCGGTGGCGACGAGCGGGGTTCCCGAGCACATCGCCTCGATCGCCGGGAGGCTGAAGCCCTCGTACAGGCTGGGGACCACGGCCAGCTCGGCCTCGGCGTACAGCTCGACGATGCGCTCGTCGGTGACGCCGGACACGAACTCGATGTGCGGCTTCAGCCCGAGCGTGTCGATCAGGTCCATCGAGTGGCCGTCCCGCGGCTTGCCGATGATCGTCAGCGTCACGTCGCGCTCGGTGCGCAGCTTGGCCATCGCCTCGAGCAGGTAGGCGAGGCCCTTCAGCGCGACGTCGGCCGACGCGGTGGTGATCAGCCGGCCCGGGCGCCGGACGACGCCGCCGAGCGGGCGGAACAGGTCGGGGTCGACGCCGACCGGCACGAGCCGCATGCGGTCGCGGCTGACGCCCATGTCGGCGTGGATGTCGTCGATCGAGTTCTGGCTGACGACGACGACCCGCGGCAGCCGGGAGGCGACCCGGCCCTGCATCTTGACGAAGGAGTACCAGCGCCCGACCGACATCCGCCGCCGCCAGTTCTTGGCGTGGCTCATCTCGAGCTGGCGGTCCTTCGTGATCGGGTGGTGGAGCGTGACGATCGTCGGGATCAGCTTCTCGATCCGCAGGATGCTGTAGCCGAGGCACTGGTTGTCGTGGACGAGGTCGAACTCGCCCGCCCGGGGGGCCAGGTGGCGGTGCGCCCGCGCGCTGAACGCCAGCGGCTCGGGGAAGGTGCCGGTGAGGAACTGGGCCACCTCGAGCGCGTCCTCGCGGGTCTTGATCTCCCAGAAGCCGGGCAGGCGGCCCGGGAAGTGGTCGTTGAACGTGTCGAGGCTCGGCAGCTCGGTCAGCGGGACGCGGTCGTCGAGCACCGGGTAGGGCTGGCCGCCGAGCACCTCGACCTCGTGGCCGAGGTCGACCAGCGCCTTGGTGAGGTGCCGGGTGTACACGCCCTGGCCGCCGACGTGGGGCTTTCCCCGATACGTCAGGTACGCGATCTTCAGCGGGGCGTCGGGCGCGAGCCCGGCGGAGGACATTCTGTCGAGGCTATCGGTCGGTGATTACCGATCGGTAAGCGTGCCGGGCGGCGGCGGCCGGGCGCTCGGTCAGCACTTGTTGAGGACGAACACCCCGCTCTGGCTGACCGTGTTGCCCCTGACGTCGGTCGCCGTCGTCGTCCAGTTCCACACTCCGCGGATCGGCGACGGCGGCCCGAAGTTGCCGGCGTACCAGGCGACGCCGTCGTGGGCCGCGGTGTCGCTCCCGGCGACCCCGCTCGGGTCGACCCAGCTGAACACGACCGACCCGATCGCCGACTCGTCGAAGACCTCGGCGCCGATCCCGAAACCGGTGAACTGACTCGTGCAGTAGCTGGTCGCCGGCTGCTGGATCAGGCTCAACGCCGGGTCGCGTTCGACCGCCGCGGTGATCAGCAGCGGGACGGGGGCGAGGCCGGGCGCCTCGAAGTCGACCAGCGCCCGCAGGTCGCCCTCGGCGAGGTTGGAGCGGTCGATCGTGGCCACCACGTCGATCGAGCTCCCGCCGGCCAGGGCCCCGGCCTGGGGCGACACGGCGAACGCCCCGGTGCCGCCGGTCAGCGTCCAGTCGACCGGCAACTCGCCGACGTTGGAGAGCGTGACCGCGCCGGACGGGTCGACGTCGCCGAGGTCGAGGGCGCCGGTCGACACGCGGAGTCGGCCGGGGGTCGGCGGCTGGGTCGTGGTCGTCGTGGTGGTGGTCGTCGTCGTGGTCGTGGTCGTCGGTGGCGGTGGCGGCGGCGGTGGCGGTGGCGGCGGCGGCGGGGGCAGTGGCGGTGGCGCGACCGACGGCGGGGCGGTCGGCGGCTGGGCCGTCGTCGTCGACGTCGTGGACGTCGTGGTCGGGGCGGGCGGCTTGGCGACCGCGGGCGCGTCGGTGCTCGGGACGGCGCTCGGCGCCGTCGTCGGCGGCGCGGCGGCGGTCGTCGTGGTGATGGTCGTGGTGGTGGTCGGGTCCGTCGTCGGGTCCGTCGTCGGGGCCGACGTGACCTGGGCCTCGACGAGCTTGCCGTCGTCGTCGCCGGTCGCGTTCAGCCAGGCGAACCCGCCGACCGCGGCGACGAGCAGCAGGGAGGCGGCCGCGGTCGGGGCGATCCAGGCGGCGAGCCGGCGACCGGCTTTGACCATCGCCGGGAAGCCGCCCTCGGCGACGAAGCCGTACGTCGGGTTGGCCGCGCCGCGGGCGGCGGCCGCGGTGAGGATCTGATCGCGCAGCGACGGCGGCGCGGCGAGCACCGGGGCGGCGCCGAACAGAGCGAGCGGGGCCACCTTGCGGCGATTGTCGTCGCAGGTGTCGCAGCCGTCGATGTGCCGGGCGACGCGTTTGCGGACGAGCACGGTGAACTCGCCGTCCCACGCCGTGAGGATCTTGTCGAGCTCGTCGCAGTCCTTGCGGCCGGCGCGGGCCACGCAGAACGCGCCGAGGCTGCGCTCGACGCGGTCGCGCATGCGATGGACCAGCGTGTAGCTCTGGTTGGCGCTCACGCCGAGCGCGTCGGCGAGATCCTGGCCCTCCAGACCCTGCCGGATCGACAGCTCGAGGACGAGTTGGTCGCGCTCGTCCAGCCCGCGCGCCGCGCCGCGGACCAGCGACGCCAGCTCCTCGCCGGCCAGCGCCTCCGAGCCGGCCTCGAGCTGGCGGTCGTCAGCCATGTCCAGGCCCAGCGCCGCCTCGTCGGAGAAGTCGGTGGCGACGGTTCGCTTGCGCTTCTTGCCGCGCCGGTACACCTCGTTGCGCAGGATGGCGAACAGCCAGGGCTTGAGCCGGTCCGGGTCGCGCAGCTGGCTCAACCGCTCGGTGGCGATCAGGAAGACGTCCTGCATCGCGTCGGCCGCCTCGTGGCGGTCGTTCAGCATCGCCGCCGCCGTGTCGTGGAGCGAGTCCGCGTACCGGTCGTAGATCCCGGCGAGCGCGCCGGGGTCGCCGGCCAGATGGCCGGCCACGAGTTGGGCGTCGGGTACGGGTGTCGTCATGGCGCATGGCCTCCTCCTCGCCGTTCATGAGCGGCGAGCGAGGCGGTTCTTGCAGTTTCCCTTGTCGATCGATGTGTGACGTAGGTCACCAGTCGGTGGCGAATCGGACGTCTTACCAGCTGATGGTCATCGTACGACGGAGCGGGTGCCCGGCGAAGACGAGGCGCGGCCGGATCGTCACGGCGTCCGGCGGGCCGGATTGTGGCTCGACGCACGTCGCCTCGTGCGGCTCGTCGTAGACCACCACATGGTCGCAGTCGGAGCTGACCGTCACCGCCGGCGCCGTCGCCCGCGCGTAGTGCAATGTCGCCGGCGCGGCGGTGAGGAAGCAGTCGTCCCACGGACCCGGCGGCGGGCTGATCAGCTCGCCGGTCGGGAGCCCGAGCGCGTCACGCCGGTACATCGCGAGCGGCGCCACGTCGAGGCGCTCGGGCTTGAGGAACCAGGGGTGCCAGCCGACCTCGGCCGGGAACGGCGCGGCGGCGGCGTCGACCGACAGCTCGCAGCGCACCGCCCGCGCCTCGACCTCGATCCGCTGGCGGGCGGCGCCGGCGAACGGCCAGTCGAGCGCCCCCGTCAGGTCGCACGTCATCGCGATCGACGCCGGTCCGACGTCGAGGACGGTCCACGGGCGGGCGAAGACGGACCCGTGGATCGCGTGGCGTCGGGCCGGGTCGTCGTCAGGCCCGTCCTGGTGGTTGGTCAGCAACTGGTGATCGACGCCCAGGTGGCGGAACCGGCCGTGGCGGATGCGCCCCGCCCACGGCGCCATCGGGAACGAGCCCCAGCCGGTCGAGGACGGGTCGTCGCCCGGGTCGATCAGCAACGGTTGGCCGTCGGCGTGGACCTGGGCGATGCGACCGCCGGCCGCCACGGCGACGTCGACCCGCGTCCGGCTGCGCTGGAGGACGATCGGCGCATCCATCAGGTGCGAGGCTATTGGCGATGCGAGCGCTGGTGCAGCGGGTGATGCGGGCCGAGGTGACCAGCCGCGCCACGGCGGACGCCGAGTGGTCGGTGGCCGGTTCGATCGGCGCTGGGCTCTGCGCGTTCGTCGGGGTGACCCACGACGACGACGAGGGCCGCGCCGACCGGCTGGCGGCGAAGCTCATCGGCCTGCGCGTGTTCGACGACGAGGACGGCGTGATGAACCGGTCGCTGGCCGAGCTGGCGGCCCCGTCCCTGCTCGTCGTCAGCCAGTTCACGCTCTACGGCGACACCAGCAGGGGCCGCCGCCCGAGTTGGGCCGGCGCCGCCCCGCCCGAGGTCGCCGAGCCGCTCGTCGACCGCGTCGTGGGGGGGGCG
>JBFGCT010000218.1:0-5752 GCA_041581055.1 Ilumatobacteraceae bacterium
GGCCGACGGCGTGATCGACATCGACCTCGTCCGCGACGGGCCGCACGGGCTGATCGCGGGGACCACCGGCTCGGGCAAGAGCGAGCTCCTGCGGACGCTCGTGCTCGCCCTCGCCACCCGGTGCAGCCCCGATCACCTCACCTTCGTGCTCGTCGACTACAAGGGCGGGTCGACGTTCGACGCGTGCGCTCGCCTGCCGCACACGGTGGGGCTCGTCACCGACCTCGACGAGGGCGGCGCCGCCCGGGCGCTGATCAGCCTCGAGGCCGAGCTCCGACGCCGCGAGCGGCTGTTGCGCGACGTCGCCGCCGCCGACCTGACCGAGTACCGCAGCCGTCCCGCGGCGCGGCCGCTCCCGCGGCTCGCGGTCGTCGTCGACGAGTTCGCCGCGCTCGTGCAGGAGCTGCCGCACTTCCTCGCCTCGCTCGTCGGCATCGCCCAACGCGGGCGGAGCCTCGGCGTCCATCTCCTCCTCGCGACGCAGCGGCCGGCGGGGGTCGTCAGCGACGACATCCGCGCCAACACCAACCTCCGTCTGGCGCTCCGCCTGCACGACTCGGCCGACGCGCGCGACGTGGTCGGCGACGACCTGCCGTCGACGCTCTCGCGCGGGCAGGCCGGGCGGGCGGTGTTGCGGCTCGGCCCGCACGAGCTGGTCGTGTTCCAGGCGGCGCGGTGCACCGGCCCGGTCGCCCGGTCGTCGTCGCGGCTGTCGGTCACGACCGCCGGCGGAGCGGCCGACCCGCGGGGCGTTCCCCCGCCGGTTGGCCCGACCGAGCTGTCCGAGACGGTCGACGCGGTTCGCCGCGCCGCCGAGCGGCTCGGGCTCCACCCGCCGCACCCGCCGTGGGTGGATCCGCTTCCGGCGCTGCTCGACCCGGTCGACGTCGACCTGGTCGCCGCCGGCGAGGCGGGCCACCGTGGGAGCGAGGGTGCGGGCGGACACGGCGCGGTCGGGCTGGCCGAGGGTGCGGGCGAGCACGGCGCGGTCGGGCTGGCCGAGGGTGCGGGCGAGCACGACGCGGTCGGGCTGGTCGACGATCCGGAGCACCAGGTCCGGCGCGCGCTGCGGTGGGATCCGGCGCTCGGCAACCTCGCCCTCGTCGGTCCGCTCGGGTCCGGCCTCACGTCGACGCTGGTCGGCCTGGCGGGGGCGCGCTGTCGCACCGCGCCCCCCGACCTGCTCCACTTGTACGTGATCGACGCCGTCGGCGACCCGCTGCTCGACGGCCTCGGCTCGATCGCCCACTGCGGCGCCATCGTCCGGCTGCGGGAGGCCGAGCGGCTGCATCGCCTTCTCGCCCGACTCGAGGGCGATCTCGACCGGCGGCAGGCCGATGTCGACCCGGTCGTCCAGGTCGTGCTGATGATCGACGGTTTCGACTCGCTGCGCGCCTCGCTCTCCTCGATCGACCGGGTCGAGACGCTGGCCCTGCTGGACCGGGTGACCGCCGACGGCCCGGCGGTCGGCGTCTCCTGCGTCGTGACCGGGGCCGAGGTCTCGCGCATCGTGTGCGCCGACCGGTGGGTGTTCCGATCCGGCGCCGCCGACGCGGTCCCCGGCCGGCTCAGGATCGAGTCCTCCGGGCTGGAGGGTCAGATCGCGGTCGGCGCGCCGGGCCTCGCGGCGTTGCCCGATCGGTCCGCCGGCGTCGGCCCGGCGCCGATCGAGGTGCTCGCCGAGCGCGTCGAACGCAGCACGCTCGCCGCGAGCTGGTCGTCCGGCGACGAACCGCTGGCGGCCGACCACCTCGTCGTCGGCCGTTCGGCCGAGCGGCTCGACGACGCCGCGCTGACCGTCCCGGCCGGTGACCACGTGTTCGTCGGCGGGCCGTCGAGGTCGGGCAAGTCGACCGCGCTGCGGGTGCTGGCCGCGGCGTGGCGCGACGTGCACCCCGGCGGGCACGTGATCGAGGTCGACCGTCGCCGGCCGCTCGACCCCGACCGCCTCGACCGAGCGGGGACGTTGGTGGTCGTCGACGACGCCGACCGCGTCGACGACGCCGCGGTGGAGGCGCTGGCGGCCGACCACCGACCGGGCGTGACGCTGCTGATCGCAGCTCGGATCGAGGCGGTGCGGGCGATGTACGGGCACTGGACGCGCGACGTGGCGCGCAGCCGCTGCGGCCTGGTGCTGACGTCGGCCGGCGAGGTCGACGGGGACCTGCTCGGGGCCACGCTGCCGAGCCGGACGTTGATCTCCCCGCGCCCCGGTCTGGCGTGGGTGATCGATGCCCACGGCCAACGGCTCGCCCAGGTGGCGGTCCCCGCCGCTCGGGCCGGCCGGCGGGCCGGTCAGACCGCGGGTTCGTCGCCGAGCAGGTAGCGCGGGCCGACGCCGCGCTCGGCGGCGACGTCGTCGGGGTTGTAGAGCTGGCACGTGTCGAGGCTCAGGCAACCGCAGCCGATGCAGCCGTCGAGCTTCTCGCGCATCGCCTCCAGCAGTGCGATCCGCTCGTCGAGCAGCGGCTGCCAGGCCGACGCCAGCCGGGCCCAGTCCGCGCGGGTCGGGGTGCGGCTGTCGGGGAGGGATTCGAGCGCGGCCTTGATCTCCCCGAGCGTCAGCCCGACCCGCTGCGCGACCTTGATGAAGCCGACGCGGCGCATCACCTCGGAGCGGTAGCGGCGGTGGCCGGCGGCGGTGCGGACGCTGGCGATCAACCCGTTCGCCTCGTAGAACCGGAGCGCCGACTGGGCGACGCCGGCGCGGCCGGCGAGCTCGCCGATCGAGAGGTATTTCGTCTCGGTTCGCTTGACTTCAACCATCGTTGAAGTCTTACGGTTGGACGTCATGACGACAACCGAAGCCGAGCCGGACGCGACCCCGGACGCCGTCGCCGAGCCGATCGCCAACCTCGCCGACCTCGCCGAGGGGACGATGAGGCTGGTCAAGGTGGACGGCCACCGCGTGTGCCTGGTGCGGACGAGCAGCGGCGTGCACGCCATCGACCACGCCTGCCCACACGAGGGGTACGGCCTGACCCAAGGCGACCTCGACGGCGACCTGCTGACGTGCGCTTGGCACAACTGGAAGTTCCGCGTCACCGACGGCGAGTGCGTGCTCGGCGAGGAGGCGGTCCGGGTCCACGACGTCGAGGTCGACGACGGTGGGGCGATCCGCGTCGCCCTCACCAGGCCCGACCCTGCGGTGATGCGCCCGAAGCTGCTCGCCAGCCTGCGCCGCGGCATCGCCCGCGACTACCGCGGCCAGGTCGCCCGCGACGTCGTCCGGCTGCTCAAGGCCAGCGCCAACCCGGGCGAGCTGGTTTGGGAGGCCGTCGCCCACGGCGCGCCGCGGGCCGACTTCGGGTGGGGCCACTCGATCGCGTCGGCGACCGACTGCCTGGCGATGGTCGATCTCTACGAGGGCGACCAGCGGGCGCTCCCGATCGTGCAGGGGATCATGGGCATCGCCGAGACCGAGCGCGATCGCCCGGTCAACGACCTCCCCGATCCGGCGAGCGGCGGCCCCGTCGGCGCGTCGGCGTTCCGGGCGGCGGTCGACGCCGAGCGGCTCGCCGACGCGCAGGCCCTCGTGCTGGCGGCGATCGAGCGCGGCGACACCGCCGACGAGCTCCGCCCGTGGTTCGCCGGCGCGGTCAGCGACCACCACCTGTCGTACGGCCATGGCGCGATCTACGGCCAGAAGGCGTTCGAGCTGCTCGACATGATCGGGTGGGACCGGGCGGCGACCGTGCTGCCCCACCTCGTCCCGACGATCGTCTACGGCACCCGCGAGGACAAGCTGCCGTACATGCGGCCGTTCATGAAGGCGCTCGCCGCCGCCGACCTCGGCGCCCTCGCCGACCTGGACGTCGATCCGGGTTGGGAGGACGACGGCGCACTGTTGGGCGCGTTGCTCGGCGACCACCGCACGGCCGCGCTCGACGCGGCGGTGGCGGCGCTGCGGGCGGGGTCCGGTGTGGACGGCGTGCTCGATGTGGTCGTCGCCGCGGTGTCCGAGCGGATGCTGCGTTACGACACCGCCGGCGAGTTCGAGTTCAGCGACGACTTCGGCTGGCTCGACATCACCCACGGCATGACCTACGCCAACGCCGCACGCTGGCATCACCGGCAGGAGGTCGAGCGCGGGGCCGGGCCGAACCCCGACCTCGTGCGGCTGGCGCTGTTCACCGTGTTCCAGGCGCACTGGACCGGCCGGCACGAGTGGCACACCAGAGTCGCCGAGCGGGCCGAGGTGGCCGCCGGCCCCGCCGATCTCGGCGAGTACGGCGCCCGGCTTCAGCGCGAGTCGCTGCTCGACGGCACGGCGGCGTTCATCATCCACGCCCACGCGGTGAAGACGAGCAGGGCGGCGGCCCGCGAGGCGCTCGGGATGAGCTCGTCGCTCCCGCTCGACGCCGCCGCCCGGTTCCTGGCCGCGCCGAAGCTGGAGCGGTTCGTCGCCGCGACGGTCGAGCGGTCGATCGAGTTCCTCAACGGCCGGACCCAGCGCGATTGACCACGCGGCGAACCCGCCCGAGAGGGGGGACTCGGGCGGGTTCGTGGGGGAGGAACGCTTGGGTTGTTCTTCGACGGGGCCGGGGCCTCGCCGCATCGGTGACGGTGCGACCCCTCGAAGAACTGTCAAGCAGGTTCGGCAGGATTTCTTCTCAGTTGATCATCCCGTAGGCGTGGGTCGGGTGAAGGCGCAGCACGAGGCGCCCCTCCTCGACCATCGCCCGGCGGTACTCGTCCCAGTCGTCGTGCTCGCCGGCCACGGCGCGGAAGTACTCGACCAACTCGTCGACCGTCTCGTCGTGAGGGTCGGCGGCGACCGGGGCGATGTCGACGTCGGCCTCGATGACGGCGTAGGAGTAGAAGTCGTCGCGGTTGACGTGCAGGGACGCCCGCCCGGTGCGGCGGATGTTCTTCGTCTTCGCCCGGCTGTCGGTCACCGAGACGCGGATCACGTCCTGGTCGTCCACGTAGAACGAGATGTTCGACGACTGGGGCCGTCCGTCGGACTTCTCCGTGATCAGGGTGCCGTGGCGCTTGTCGCGGATGAAGTCGAGTGCGTCGCTGAGCTGCATGGTGGGTGCAACCGGCGTCTCCCCGTCGATGTTCCGGCCGATGTTCGGGCCGGGCAGCGGGCAAGATGGTCGGGGAGGAGCGATGGACAGCACGGGTTGGAACGAGCGATACGCCGGCGGTGACTACGTGTGGACGGTCAGCGCCAACCAGTTCGTCGAGCGACATCTCGCCGACCTCGCCGCCGGCTCGGCGATCGACCTCGGGGCCGGCGAGGGCCGCAACGCGGTGTGGCTGGCGCGGCGCGGCTGGCGGGTGACCGCGGTCGACTTCTCCGAGGCCGGGCTCGACAAGGGCCGTCGGCTCGCCGCCGACCACGGCGTCGCCGATGCCGTCGAGTTCGTCTGCGCCGACGCGCGGACCTGGCAGGCCAGCGCGCCGGCCGACCTGGTCGTGCTGTCGTACCTCCAGCTCCCGAGCGCGGAGCAGCGAACCGTGCTCGAGCACGCCGCAGCCTGGGTCGGGCCGGGCGGCGTCGTGTTCGTCATCGCCCACGATCGCAGCAACGTCGAGTACGGGCACGGCGGGCCGCCCTCCGAGGACGTCTGCTACGACGTGGATCGCACCGTCGCCGCACTCGGCGGGCTCGACGTCCTGACCGCGTCGGTCGTCGAGCGCCACGTCGCCACCGCCGACGGCGATCGGATCGCGCTCGACACCCTCGTCATCGCCCGCCGCCCGACCACCTGATCACCCCCCGGCCGCACCCGGCCGCCCCGCC
>JBFGCT010000219.1:0-5657 GCA_041581055.1 Ilumatobacteraceae bacterium
GTCAGGACGGCGGCGTCGGTGGCCGCGGCGAGCGCGTCCAGCTCGGCGGCGCGCCCGGTGACCGTGCGCCGGTCGGGCACGTTGACGAACGCCCGGTTCGCCGGGAACACCCGGTCGCCCGCCGCGCCGTCGCCGGGGTAGGCGGGCGCCTCCGTCGGCGGCCCGAGCTCGACCAGGCGCGTGCGCAGTAACTCACGCGCCTCGGGAGCGCTCTTGGCGAACAGGTCGACGTAGACGACGCCGGCGAGCAGCCCGGGGGGCGAGACGTCGTCGATCCGCACCGGCACGACCAGGCCCGCACCCTCGGCCCACTTGGCCTGCCACTCCTCCGTGCCGAACCGCGACGCGAGGTACCGCTCCGACACGACCGCCAGCACCCGGTCGGACCGCCGCAACGCGTCGTGCATCTGGGCGACGAAGGAACGGCCCGGCCCGAAGTCCCACTTCTGGAGGATCACGCTGAGGCCGAGATCGCGCACGTTCCACGCGATCCACTCCGCCCACGCCTCGTCGTCACCGGTGTAGCTGATGAAGAAGTCGCGTCGCTCGTCGTCCACCAGCCGCCCGCCGACGGCTGACCCGCCTAGTCCGTGACCTCCCACTTGCCCTTCTTGCACGGTACGGCCAACAGCACGGTGCGGCCGCTGTGGGCGATCCGGGTGCCGAACTGGTCACGGGTCTTCGCCGTGTTGGCGGCCGCGGTCGGGCTGATCCGGTAGATCGCGAGATGGGCGGCGGCGTTGTTGACGCCGTCGACCTTGCCGTCGTGCCACTTGCGCGACGGAGCGGCGAAGAAGGCCGGCGTGTACACCTTCGCCGTGTACGCGCCCCATTGGTCCTTCAGCTTGACCGCCTTGTTCACGGGTGCGCCGTCGAGCACCTGGAACGCGACGTAGTGGTCGAGCTTCTCCGGGAACTGGGTTCCCCTGAACGCCTTCTGGGTGGGCGAGAGGAACCCGTACTTGCGCCCGATGATCACCCTCCGCCGGCCGAACTGGTCGGTGTAGTTGACGGTCCGCATCGGGTCGGGCACCGCGTCGTACGCGGCGTAAAACGTCAGGTGGGCGTTCCGGTCGAGGATCTTCTCGTCGTTCTTCTGCACCGGGTTGCCGAAGAGGATCGCCGCCCGCAGCTGGAGCCGCTCTGGTCCGAAGGCGGGACCGACGTCGAACTGGGTTTGCACCCCGATGATGTCGCCGGCCGGTTGCGTGGCGATGTCGTAGAACAGGAAGTGGTCGAGTCCGAGGTCTGCGTTGCCCATGTGGGCCCCCTTTGTGATCCGTTCTTCTCGGTGGGTGGTCACCACTGACAGTAGCAAAGGCCGCGGCGGCCGAATCCCGGCCCGCGGGCCGCGGGTTCGGCTCAGCGGCGGCGGGTCGGCGGTGTCGCCGGAACCGCGGGGCGGTCGGTGAGGACGTCGGTGGCGTCGACCTCGCGGGCGGCCTCGTTCTCGCGCGAGATCGCGGCGTACACCTCCTGGCGGTGCACCGGCACGCTGCGCGGCGCGTCGATCCCGATCCGGACCTGGTCGCGGCCGGCCTCGACGACCGTGACGACCACCTCGTCGCCGATGATGATGCTCTCGCCGACCCGTCGGGTCAGGATCAGCATCAGCCGGCCCCGTCGGCGAGTGAGTCGGCGAGCGGCGCCTGCACCGGCCAGTCGGTGTCCTGGAGGATGAGCTGCCGGCCGATCCGCCGGCGGGTGTCGATGACGACCGGGGCCAGCAGGTTCGACGTGAGCCGCACGGCGCCGTCCTCGCGCCGGACGGTGACGATCGCCAGCACGCACAGGTCGTCGGGGTCGGCCCCTCCGAGGTCGTCGGCGTCGATGTCGATGTCGTAGTCGGGATAGGCGGCCCACGGCACGGTGGTCAGGAACGCGAGGCCCGGGTCGGCGACGTCCTGCAACCAGTAGAGCGAGTGGTGGCCCGACCCGCGCTCGGCGCCGGCGAGGTCGCCCGCTCCGAGCAGGACCATCGAGCGGGCGCCGGCGAAGCCGGGGAGGCCGTCGGCGAAGGTGACGACCTCGTCGTCGGGCACCTCGATCGCCCCGAACCGTGTTGTCTCCACTTGCATCGTCAACCTCCTGGTCGACCGAGTATTGCCCGTCGGGCCCTGCCCGACAACGAGGACTCCTCACGGACAGTCGTCAATCGTCCGGACATCGGCGACATGCGCCGTGCGGTTCCGGGCCGGCGGGCCGAGACGGCTGACGACACAGACGGAGTACGGATGCAGCATTCGAGAGTCGGACAGGTGGCGTTCCCGGCCGTGATCGTGCTGGTCGTCACCGTCATGATCCTGCCGCTGCCGGCGGCGATGCTCGACCTGTTGATCGTCGCCAACATCTCGACGGCGGTCCTGATCCTGCTCGTGGCCACCAATGTGAAGCGGGCCCTCGACTTCTCCTCGTTCCCCTCGCTGCTGCTCGTCGTCACGCTCGTGCGCATCGGCCTGAACGTGTCGACGTCGCGCGCCGTCCTGTCGACCGGCGACGCCGGCGAGGTGATCGAGACGTTCGGCTCGTTCGTCGTCGGCGGCAACATCGTCGTCGGCTTCGTGATCTTCTCGATCATCACGCTCGTCCAGTTCGTCGTGATCTCGAGCGGCTCCGGGCGGGTGGCGGAGGTCTCCGCCCGGTTCACGCTCGACGCGATGCCCGGCAAGCAGATGGCGATCGACGCCGACCTGAACGCCGGGGTGCTGACCGACGAGGAGGCCAAGCTGCGCCGCCGCGAGGTCGGCGACGAGGCCGACTTCTACGGCGCGATGGACGGCGCCTCCAAGTTCGTGAAGGGCGACGCGATCGCCGGCCTGGTCATCACGCTGGTCAACCTGCTCGGCGGTCTCGTGATCGGGGTGGTCCAGCGGGGAATGGACGTCGGCGACGCGGTCGCCACCTACAGCCTGCTCACGGTCGGCGACGGCCTCGTCGCCCAGATCCCGGCGCTGCTGGTGTCGATCTCGTCCGGGTTGATCGTCACGCGCTCGGGGGACCAGGTCGACCTCGGCTCTGACGTGTTCGGCCAGTTCGCGCGTCAGGGCAACGCGATCCGCTCCGGTGGGATGGTCGTGTTGATGATGATGTTCGTGCCCGGCCTGCCCAAGCCGCCGTTCCTCATCTGCGGGATCGGCCTCGTGCTCCTCGGCCAACGACTGCAGGCGGCGACGGAGCTCGTCGACGACGGCGCCGACGAGGCGCCGCCCGCCGACCTCGCCCCGCCCTCGGCGCAGCAGCTCGCCCTCGACTCCCGCGTCGAGCCGCTGGAGCTCGACCTCGCCTACGACATGATCGAGCTGGTCGACGGCTCGGCGGGCGGCGACCTGCTCGACCGGGTCGGCGCGCTGCGCCGCAAGATCGCCGGCGAGCTCGGGTTCGTGATGCCGGCGATCCGGACGCGCGACGACCCGATGCTCCCGACCCACACCTACGTCATCCGCGTCCACGGCGTCGAGATCGCACGCGGCGAGGCGCCGCCGGGTCGCATCCTGGTGATCGGCGACGAGCTGGCGCACTTCCCGGGCGACGACGTCCGCGAGCCGGTGTTCGGTCTGCCGGCGCGGTGGGTTCCCGTCGAGTTCCGCACCGAGGCCGAGCACTCGGGGAGCACGGTCGTCGACCGGTCGGCGCTCGTCGTGACCCACCTCGCCGAGGTCATCCGCCGCCGGGCCGGGCTGCTGCTGTCGCGCAGCGACGTCAAGGCGCTGCTCGACGGTGTCGCGGCGACCGACCCGGCCGTCGTCGAGGATCTCGGGGCCAGCGGCGTCTCCCCCTCCGAGGTGCAGGCGGTCCTGTCGACGCTGCTCGACGACGGCATCCCGATCCGCGACCTCGTCCGGATTCTCGAAGCGATCGGCGATCGGGCGCGGACCGTCCGCTCGCACGACGCGTTGGTCGAGGCGGCGCGGCACGCGCTCGGCCCGGCGATCACGTCGTCGTACGCGACCGACGGCGTGCTCCCCCTGGTCTCGATCGCGCCGGTGCTCGAGGCGCAGCTCGCCGCGGGGTTCGAGGTCACCGATTCGGGCGCCGTGCTCCAACTCGGGCCGGACGTTCACCGTCATGTCGTCAGCGAGTTCGAGCGCGTGACCACGATCGCCGCCGGGCGCGGGTTCCCCGCCGTCGTCGCCTGCGCGCCCGGTCTCCGCCCCGCCCTGGGGCGCCTCGTGCGCGAGTCCGCGCCGGGGGCGACCGTGATCTCCTACCAAGAGATCGGCGACCACCTCCAGGTGGACCTGATCGCCACCATCGACACACCGGCGCCGAGTGCGCCGCAACGAGAGGACAATGATGACCGATACGCAGCTGTCTCCTGACCGCACCGAGCTCGACGTGGCGTCGGCGACGGCCGAGGCCGCCCCGCCCGGGAGCTCCCCGGCGACCCACCGGTTCCGCGCCGCGACCTACGACGAGGCGGTGATCGCGGCGACCGCCGAGCTCGGCCCGGGGGTCGAGGTGCTCGAGGCCAATCGCATCCGGCGCGGCGGTCTCGGCGGCTTCTTCGCCACCGACCTCGGCGTCGAGATTGCCGTCGCGGCCACCGGTGGCGCCGCGGTCGTCGACGACCGGGCCGACCGTCGGGCGGACGTGATGGCCGAAATCGCCTCCGCGACCGGCCCGATCCGCCCGTACCTCCCCGAGGATCTGACGACCGAGGTGACCAGGCGCCTCGACGGCGCGCTTCCCGGCCAGTCGCTCGGCATGACCGACGCGGGGCTGCAACGGCTCCTCGACCGCGTCGAGCGGACCGAGCGGGAGCACGCCCCCGCCACGCCGGACGATCACGCCGGCACTCCCGGACGGTTCGCCGACATGCTCGCCGACGTGTCGCGGGCGCGCGAGGAGTCGGACTTCTCGTTCGACGCGCCCCCCGGGGCCGACCGCGCCGCGGCGGCAGCCGACCGCGCCGACCGGCCGACCGCGGAGGGCGCGGCCAGGTTCTCGTTCGACGTGGCGCCCGGCGAGGCGCCGACCTCCGACCCGTCGGGCGACGGCGGGCCGGGCGCCGACGACGTGCTCGCGCCGGTCGCCGAGGGGGCGCCGCGGCTTCCCGCGCAGCCGCACCAGGCGGTCGCCCGGTCGGCCCCGAGCGGGTTCGTGCTGGCGAGGGAGCATGACATCGAGGGATCGATCGCCGAGTTGTCCGACGCGATGCTCGACGCGATGGCCCGTGAGCTCGGCGACGACCCGGCCGGCGCCGCCGGCGGGACCGACGACGCCCGGATCGGGGGCGGGTCGGCCGACGAGCTGCCCGGCGAGATGGCGGGTGCGGCGCCGCTCGCGCCAACCGACGGGCCGCCGGGCGCGATGGCCGAAATGGTCGTCGGCGACCCGATGGGGCCGGGGCGGGACGCGCTGGCCGTCGAGCTGCCCGTGGCGGGTGTCGACCCGGCGGCCGGGCCGGACGCGCCCGCCGTCGTCATGCCGATGAGCGGGACGATCGGCGAGTCGGAGGGCGACGGGCACGCGCCGCCCGAGCCACCGCCGCCGTCCGCGCCGATGCCGGCCGCCGCGGCGTTGCAGGGCGCGCCGGTCGAGCCGCGCGACGCGGACCCGTCCGCGCCGATGCCGGCCGCCGCGGCGTTGCAGGGCGCGCCGGTCGAGCCGCGCGACGCGGACCCGTCCGCGCCGATGCCGGCCGCCGCGGCGTTGCA
>JBFGCT010000220.1:0-5552 GCA_041581055.1 Ilumatobacteraceae bacterium
CCCGACGGGGATGGGGGTGGGGTTGGTGGGGGTGTGGGGGATGGGGGCGGGCTGTCAGACGCCGTCGGGGTAGGCGGGGAACGCGGCGCAGAGGGAGGCGACCTCCTTGCGCACGACCTCCAGCGCGGCCGCGTCGTCGCGGTCGCGCAGCGACCGGGCGATCAGCGAGGCGATCGTCGCCATCTCCGGCTCGCCCATGCCCTGGGTGGTGACCGACGGGGTGCCGATGCGCATGCCGCTCGTCACGAACGGGCTGCGCGGGTCGTCCGGGATCGTGTTCTTGTTCAGCGTGATCGCCGCCTCGTCGAGCGTGGCCTGCGCCTGCTTGCCGGTCAGCTCGGCGTCGAACGGCGTCAGATCGACGACCATCAGGTGGTTGTCGGTGCCGCCCGACACCAGGCGGAACCCCTCCCCGACGAGGGCCGCGGCCAGCGCCGACGCGTTGGCGACGATCTGGTGCGCGTACTCCGTGAACGACGGATGCATCGCCTCGCGGAACGCGACCGCCTTGCCGGCGATGGCGTGCTCGAGCGGGCCGCCCTGCCACCCGGGGAACACCGCCTTGTCGATCGCCTTGGCGTGCTCCTCCTTGCAGACGATGCAGCCGCCCCGCGGCCCGCGCAGCGTCTTGTGCGTGGTGAACGTGACGACGTCGGCGTGCGGCACGGGGTTCGGGTGGGCGCCGCCGGCCACCAGGCCGGCGAGGTGGGCGATGTCGAACAGCAACAGCGCGCCGACCTCGTCGGCGATCGCCTTGAACGGCTCCGGATCGAGCCGCCGCGGATAACTGGTCGTGCCGGCGACGATCATCTTCGGCCGGTGTTCGAGCGCCAGGTCGCGCACCTGGTCCATGTCGATGCGCTCCTCGGCGCCGACCCCGTACGAGACGAAGTTGTAGAGGATCCCGCTGGCGTTGACCGGCGAGCCGTGGGTGAGGTGCCCGCCGTGGTCGAGGCTCAGCCCGAGCACCGTGTCACCCGGGTCGAGCAAGGCCTGGTAGGCGCACATGTTGGCGTTGGCGCCGGAGTGCGGCTGCACGTTGGCGTGCTCGGCGCCGAACAGCTCCTTCACCCGGTCGATCGCCAGCTGCTCGATCTCGTCGACGACCATGTTGCCGCCGTAGTACCGCCTGCGCGGGTAGCCCTCGGAGTACTTGTTGGTCAGCACCGAGCCGGTCGCCCGCATGACCGCGGGGGACGTGAAGTTCTCGCTGGCGATCAGCTGGATGCCGGTCGTCTGGCGTTCGACCTCGCGGGCGATGAGGGCCAGGACCTCGGTGTCGGGATCGGTGTCGGATGGGAACGGCATGGCGAGATCCTTCGGTCGGCTGGGTGGGCGTGGCGGTCGTGGTGGTGGTGGGCGGGCGGGGTGGCGAGGCGGGGCTCAGAACTCGGACTCGAGCGCGGTCAGCTGGTCGACGCGTCGGGCGTGGCGACCGCCCTCGAACTCGGTCGCCAGGAACGTCGCGACGACCTCCTCGGCGAGGCCGACGCCGACGACGCGGGCGCCGATCGACAGCACGTTGGCGTCGTTGTGCGCGCGGGCCATGCGGGCGGTGTAGAGGCAGTTGCAGAGCGCGGCCCGGACGCCGCGCACCTTGTTGGCCGCGAGCTGCTCGCCCTGGCCGCTGCCGCCGAGCACGATCCCGAAGTCGGCGCCGCCGTCGCGCACGGTCCGCCCGACGCCGGCGCAGATCGCCGGGTAGTCGACCGACTCGGTCGAGTACGTGCCCTGGTCGTCGACGTCGTGGCCCTCGGCGATCAGCAGGCCGACGAGGTGTCGCTTGAGGTCGTACCCGGCGTGGTCGGCGCCGATGGCGATTCGAGTCATCGACCGCGAGTGTAGAAGCGGGCGCGACACGACGGCCGGTCCTTGACGAAACGTCAGCGCCGCGGGCCGGTCGCCGCCGCCCGCCTCGCCTCGCCCACCCCCGACGGCGATCCGTATGGTGCTGCCCGTGACCCTCGACCCGCGCGCTCCGGTCATCGTGGGCGTCGGCCAGCACCTCAACCGGGCCGAGGGCCTCGACGACGCGCTCGAGCCGGTCGCGCTGATGGAGCGGGCGGTCCTCGCCGCGGCCGACGACGCACGGCTCGCCGGACCCCCCACCGCCGACTCGCTGCGCGTGGTCAACGTCATCGGCTGGCGGTATCGCAACGCGCCGCGGTTCCTCGCCGCGCGGCTCGGGCAGGAACCGCGCGAGCTGGCGTACACGACCGGCGGCGGCAACAGCCCGCAGTCGCTGGTGAACCGCACGGCGCTCGACATCCTCGCCGGCGACGTCGACGTCGCGATCCTCGCCGGCGGCGAGGCGTTCCGGACCTACATGCGGGCTCGGCGCGCCGGGGCGACGCTCGACTGGCCGAAGTCCCCCGACGACGACCAGCCGACGATCATCGGCGACGAGCTCGACATGGTCCACGAGGCCGAACGCGCGCGGACGCTGTGGCTCCCCGTGCAGTTCTACCCGATGTTCGAGACCGCGCTCCGGGCCGCCGCCGGGCGGTCGGCCGCCGACCATCAGCGGCACCTCGGCCGGCTGTGGTCGGACCTCAGCAAGGTGGCTGTCGACAACCCGCACGCCTGGATTCGGGAGGCGAAATCGCCCGCGGAGATCACGACGGTCACCGACTCGAACCGGATGATCGGTTACCCGTACCCGAAGCTCATGAACTCGAACAACGACGTCGACATGGGCGCCGCGCTGATCATGTGCTCGGTCGAGGCGGCCCGCCGGCTGGGCGTCCCCGACGACCGCTGGGTGTTCCCCCACAGCGGGACCGACTGCCACGAGCACAACTACGCCTCGAACCGCGACACGTTCGCCCGCACGCCGGCGATCGAGGTCGGCGGCGCCCGCGCCCTCGAGTTGGCCGGCGTCGACATCGACGACGTCGAGCTGATCGACCTGTACTCGTGCTTCCCGTCCGCCGTCCAACTCGGCGCCCAGTCGCTCGGGATCGACCTCACCCGGCAGTGGTCGCGGACCGGCGGGCTGACCTTCGCCGGCGGACCGTGGAACAACTACACGATGCACGCCATCGCCACCGTCGTCGCCGAGCTGCGCGCGCGCCCGGACGCCCACGCCTTCGTCTGGGCCAACGGGGGGTTCGCGACCAAGCACTCGTTCGGTGTCTACTCGTGCCGACCTCCTGCCCGGCCGTTCGCCCACGACCATCCCCAGGCCGAGATCGACGCCCTCCCGTTCCGCCCGCTCGCCCCGATGGAGGACGCGGCCGGCCCGGCGACGATCGAGGCCTACACGGTCATGTTCTCCCGCGACGGTGAGCCCGAGCAGGCGATCGCCGCGTGCCTCGCCCCCGACGGCCGCCGGGCCTGGGGGATGTCGTCCGAGGTCGGGCTCGCGTCGGCGATGTGCGACGGCGAGTGGGTCGGCGCCGGGGTCACGCTCGACGCCGGCGGAGTGCTCCACGCCGACTGACAGCGAGGCCGGCGGTCAGATCTCGTCGATGACGTCGTTGCCGCCGAGCGTCCCCTGGTCGGGGCAGTTCACGGTCAGGTACTGGTCGGTGAGCGGGAACTCGGCGTCGGTGATCAGGCTCGGATCCTGATTGATCGGCGGCAGCGCGTCGCGGAAGGTGTCGACGGCGGCGTCGAACGCGGACGCGTCGACGCCGTCGGGGACGGCGAAGTCGATGTCCGGCTCGCCGAGGCCGGCCGCGGACAGCGCCGCCAACCACGCCAGGCCGAGCTCCGCGAGCGCCTCGTCGGACAGGCCGGCGGCGATCAACTCCGACCGCGCCCGCTCGGCGCGGCGCGACATCGGGCCGGCGAGATCCACCACGAACACGGACCGCTCGGACTCGAGCTCGGCGGGAAGGTTGGCGTCGAGCGCCTGGACGGCGGCGACCAGCGCCGGGGACGCGGCGACCTCCAACACCGCCGCGTTGTCCGGGTCGGCGCCGAACGAGGTGGCGGCGGCGAGCGCCTGGAACGAGCCGGCGAACTCGCTCCACGACCGGCAGAACGCGTCGCCGCTGTCGATCCCCGGGACGCCGTCCTCGGGCACCGTGCCGATCGTGGTCGTCGCCGCCTCCGTGGCCGGAACGGAGTCGGGGGCCGCCGTGGTCGTCGTGTCCGGCTCGGTGATCTCGACCGGCTCGGTGTCGGCCGTCGGCACGCCGGCGCCGTCGGCTCGGTCGGTCGGCGCCGGCGTCGAGGCGCGGCCGGCGTCGCCTCCTCCGTCGCCGCCGGTGCAGGCGCCGACGGCGAGCACCGCGAGCACCACGCCGGCGGCCAACGTCGATCGTCCCCTGACGCTCATGCGAACAGTGTGCATCCCCAGATGCCAAGCTCGCTGGCATGACCGGCGATCACGACACGGCGGGCGGCGACCGCCCGGCGGTCATCCTCGACTGCGACCCGGGCCACGACGACGCGATCGCGATCATCGTCGCCGCCCGCCACACGGCGTTGCGCGGCCTCACGACGGTGGCCGGAAACGCGCCGCTCGAGCGCACGACGCACAACGCCCTCGTGATGCGCGAGCTGCTCGGCGTGGACGTGCCGGTCCACTCCGGTCGGGCCCGCCCGCTCGTTGCCGAACCCAGGCCGGCCGAGTTCATCCACGGCGAGTCGGGGCTGGACGGCGCCGACCTGCCATCGCCGACCCAGCCCGCCGACGGGACCGACGCGGTCGAGTTCATCGTCGAGACGTGCCGCGCCGAGGCGGGCATCTGGATCGTGCCGACCGGACCGCTGACCAACATCGCGCTGGCGCTGCGCCACGCGCCCGACATCGCCGGCCAGATCGCCGGGATCTCCCTGATGGGGGGCGGGACGTTCGGAAACCGGTCGGCGACCGCAGAGTTCAACATCTGGGCCGACCCGGAGGCGGCGGCGGTCGTGTTCGCCTACGGCGGGCCGCTGATCATGGCCGGCCTCGACGTGACCCATCGGTTCCAGGCCACCCCGGAGCGGATCGAGCGCGTCGGCGACCTCCCGGGCCGGCTCGCCGGCGTGCTCTCCGGGCTGCTCACGTTCTTCTCGACGATGTACCTGCGGCGCCACGACGGCGGGGCGATCGGCGGCGCGCCGATCCACGACCCGCTCGCCGTGCTCGCCGTCACCCACCCCGCGCTGTTCGGGATCGAGCGGCGCCACGTCGCGATCGAGACGCTGGGCGAGCACACCAGGGGGATGACCGTGATCGACCAGCGCAGCCTGCTGGAACGGGCGACGCCCAACTGCGACGTGCTGGTCGACGTCGACGCCGAGGCGGCGTTCGAGATCGTCGTCGAGGCGATCGCCCACTTCAGCCGTTGAACGTGTCAGGTCGTGGTGTGCCGGCCGCCGTAGTGTGACGATCGTGAGCGACACGTTCCCGCGGCAGCACGCCCGCACGCAGCGGTTCACGCTCGGCGAGCCGCGGAACCTCACCGTCTCGCCCGACGGCGAGCGGGTCGTTTTCCTGCGCAGCGGCGGCGGCAGCGACCCGGTCACCTCGCTGTGGGTGCACGACGTCGCCGCCGGGACCGAGCGCCTCGTCGCCGACCCGCGGGCGCTGCTCGCCGACCCGGGGGGCGACGACG
>JBFGCT010000221.1:0-5487 GCA_041581055.1 Ilumatobacteraceae bacterium
CGGGCTCGACGCGGCGAGCACGCGGTCGCGGTTGCCGAACACGATCTCGGCGTTCGTGCCGACGTCGATCAGCAGCTGGACGCCGGCGCCGCGGTGCGGGCCCTCCGACAACATCGCCGCCGCCGTGTCGGCGCCGACGTGCCCGGCGATGCACGGCAAGAGGTACACCTCGGCGAATCGGGCGTCGACGTCGAGGTCGGCGGCGCGCGTCGTGACGGCGGCGGCGGTGGCGAGTGTGAACGGCGCCTGCCCCAGCGGCGTGGGGTCGATCCCGAGGACGATGTGGTGCATGATCGGGTTGCCGACGATCGTCATGTCGAGCACCAGCTCACGGGTGACGCCGGCGTCGGCGGTCAGCGCGCCGACCATCGCGTCGAGCGCGGCGCGCACGACGTTGGTCAGCTCGACCTCGCCGCCCGGGTTCATCATCACGTACGACACGCGGCTCATCAGGTCGTCGCCGAACCGGATCTGCGGGTTCATCACCCCGTTGGTCGCGACGACCTCGCCGGTCGCCAGGTCGACCAGATGGCCGGCGATCGTCGTCGATCCGACGTCGACGGCGACGCCGAACGCCCGATCGACGTAACCCGGATAGACCGCGCAGATCTCATCGCCCCGGCGCACGGCGACCGTCACGGCGCCGTCGCCGCGGGCGGCCGCCGGGCCGAGCAGCGGCACGACGTTCGCCGCGATCCGCTCCGGCCGGACATCGAATCCGGCGACCAGCCCGTCGACGATCTGCTCCCGCAGACCTCCGACGTCGGCCCCGAGCTCGGGCGGCGGCAACTCGACGTAGTGCAGCCGGACGAGCGGGTCGACCTCGATCCCGCCGAGGTCGACCGACTTGCGGACGACCTGACGGTGCACCTGGCTCGCGGCCGGGATCTCGACGACGGTGTCGGACACCACGAGCGCCGCGCAGCCGAGCCGCTGGTGCTCGGCGATCGGGCGGCGACCGGTGTACTCGTCTTCGACCGACGTCCAGCCGGTGAGCGCGTCGGCGGTCGACTCGATCCGCCACTTCGGGAACGAGCCGACCGACGGGACGATCTGGCACCGTCCGCAGATCCCCCGCCCGCCGCAGGTCGAGTCGAGGTCGGCGCCGACCGAGCGGGCGGCGTCGAGCACCGAGGTCCCGGCCGGCACGCGCGCCTCGAGGCCCGACGGGGCGAACACCACCCGGCACGTCGTCCCGTCGGCCTCGCCCATCGCCGGGGCAGCCTTCGACGCGGGCGCGGCGCCCGCCCCGGCGCCGGGGCCCGCCGCCGGCCGACGCGGCGGCGGCCGCGTCGCCGCCCTCGCGGTTGGCCATGATCCACGACGCGCAGTCCTGATCGTGGCCGGCGAGGACGTCGGCCGCCATCACCGCGTTGCGCACCTCGTCGTGCAGCGGGTTCATGATCGCCGACGTCATGCCGGCGCCGATCGCCATCGACAGGAACGTCCCGGTGATCACGTGGCGGTTCGGGAGTCCGAAGCTCACGTTGGACGCCCCGCAGCACGTGTTTACCCCGAGCTCCTCGCGCAGGCGCCGGACCAGGGTGAAGACCTGCTGGCCCGCTTGGCCGAGCGCGCCGATCGGCATCACGAGCGGGTCGACCACGACGTCGGCGCGCGGGATCCCGTGGTCGGCCGCCCGCTCGACGATCTTCTTGGCGACCGCGAAGCGCACGTTCGGATCCTCGGAGATCCCGGTCTCGTCGTTGGAGATCGCGACGACGGCCGCCCCGTGTTTGGCGACGAGCGGCAGCACACGTTCGAGCACCTCGTCCTCGCCGGTCACCGAGTTGATCAACGGCTTGCCGACGTACGCGGCGACACCCGCTTCGAGCGCCTCGACGATCGAGGAGTCGATCGAGAGCGGCACGTCGGTGACCGCCTGGACGAGCTGGATCGCCCGCGCCAGCAGCGCCGGCTCGTCGGCGAGCGGGATGCCGGCGTTGACGTCGAGCATGTGGCAGCCGGCCGCGACCTGGGCGACGGCGTCGGCCTCGACGCGGCTGAAGTCGCCCGCCTTCATCTCCGCCGCGAGCAGCTTGCGGCCCGTCGGGTTGATGCGCTCGCCGATCATGACGAACGGCCGGTCGAAACCGATCACGACCTCCTTGGTCGCCGAGCTGATCATGGTGTCGGTCACGAGGACTCCTCTTGGTGGTCTGGTTGCTCCGCCGCCGGGTCGACGCCGCCGTTGGCGACGATCGACTCGAGCCGGTCGCTGGGATAGCTCGCCTCGATGTCGGCGCCGAGCCGTCCGAGGGTGGTGTCGACGTCGCCTGGCCCGAGCGGCGCGGGCACGCTGCGCCACTCCTGGACGTAGTCGTTCGTCGTCGTCAGGCCGGCGACGGCGGCCGCGCGGTCGATCGCGTGCTGGAAGCGGGCGTGCAGCAAGAGCTTGCGCTGCTCGCCGCCGGCCCGCGCCGTCAGCTGCGCCGGGATGTCGCGCCAGTAGATGGTGGTGACCGTCGGGCCGCCGGAGCGGCGTCGTCCGGGGCGGGCCGTCGTGCGCCGCTCCCGCATGTCGCCTTGGTCGCTCATGGCGTCGTCGCCCGCGCGGCCGCCGCGCCGCCCCGGCGGGTGAACTCGACGACGGTCGACTCGAGCTCGCCGTAGGCGGTGCGCTCGACGGTCAATGTCAGTCCGAGCCGCGCCGCGGCGGCCTCGGCGAGCTCGACGAGCGCCGGGTCGTCGACCTGCGCGAGGTAGACGAGCCGGGTGTAGTTGCCGAAGTACATCGGCAGGAGCTCGGGGTGCTCGTCGATGCCGAGGCCGTGCCAGACCAGCCGATCGAAGTGCTTGACCAGGAAGTCGGTGAGATAGAACGACCCGAGCTCGTGGTCCTGCAACCGCTCGAACCGCTCGGCGGTGGCGAAGAACTGGTAGCAGTGGGCGCCGGGCAGCCGCTCGACGCCCTCCTCGTCGCAGACCCGGTCGAGCAGCCCGCCGGTGCCGCAGTCGGCGTAGCCGATCAGGATCCGGTCGAAGTGGCCTCCGTGCGCTCCGGTCCCGGCCGTGTCGACCCGCACCTCGCCGTCGACGAGGTCGGCGTGCGCCAGGTCGACCCCCGCCGGCGGCGCGTCGGGGGCGGCGCGGGCACGGCGGATCCGGGCGCGCACCGCGTCGGGGATCTCGCTCGGGCGATTGTGCAGCGCCGCCGGCAGGCACTCGATCGTGACGTTGTCGAGCCCGTTGGCCTCGGTGATCACGAGCAGCTCGCGAGCCAGCGCGCCGCACGCGATCACCAGCGTGCGCGGGGCGGTCGCTGGAGCCATGGCGTCATCTTGTCATCGGTTTTCGGGTTTCAGACCGGGACCGATGGGCCCGCCGGCTCTCGCATCCCGCGCTTGGCGATGACCAACTCCTTGGCCAGCTCCGAAGCCATCGCCGCGTCACGGCAGTAGTGGTCGGCGCCGATCGCCGCGCCGAACTCCTCGTTGAGCGGCGCGCCGCCGACCAGGACGATGTAGTCGTCGCGCAGATCCTTGGCGACCAGCGTGTCGATCACGACCTTCATGTACGGCATCGTCGTGGTCAGCAGCGCCGACATGCCCAAGATGTCGGGCTTGTGCTCCTCCAGCGCGGCGAGGAACTCGTCGGCGCTGGTGTTGATGCCGAGATCGAACACGTCGAAGCCGGCGCCCTCGAGCATCATCGCCACGAGGTTCTTGCCGATGTCGTGGATGTCGCCCTTCACCGTCCCGATGACGACCGTGCCGACGGGCTCCGCGCCGGTCTCGGCGAGCAGCGGGCGGAGGATCGCCATCCCGGCCTTCATCGCGTTGGCGGCGAGCAGCACCTCGGGGACGAAGAGGATGCCGTCGCGGAAGTCGATCCCGACGATGCGCATCCCCTCGACGAGCGCGTCGTTGAGCACGCGGTCGGCGCCCCAGCCGCGGTCGAGCAGGATCGTCGTGCCCTCGGCGATCTCGTCCTTCAGCCCGTCGTACAAGTCGTCGTGCATCTGCTGCACGAGGTCGTCGTCGGCGAGGAGCGCGAGGTCGATCTCGCCCTCTTCTTCTTCGACGCCGGCGTCGCCGGCGATCTCATCGCTCATCGATGCTCCCAGAGGAATGCGAACGGGTGGAGAATCCCTGTTCCGTGATGCGGAACTGTACCGTATAGTGAAACAGTACGCCAGACCCCTCTGGGAAGGGCGCACTGGAGAGGGTAACGACGCGACGTCCCGTCCGCAATGGATTCCGGACAGCACGGGAGCGGGCGCGAGGACGAGGCCAACGAGGAGCACGCGCAATGTCGGGAGTGCAGTCGATCGAGCGGGCGTTCGCCGTGCTGCGTGTGCTCGCGCTCGGGCCGACCGGGGTCACCGACATCGCCGACCGGACCGGCCTGCCGAAGTCGACGGTCTCCCGGCTCCTCGCCGCGCTCGAGGTCGAAGGCGCCGTCGAGCAGCGCCAACTGGGCGGCGAGTACCAACTCGGCGCCGGGCTGGCCGCTCTGGCCGACGCCGGCAACCCGGCCGGCAGCATGGCGGCGGTCGTCCGCCCGTTCCTGATGGAGCTGACCACCGCGATCGGTGAGAGCGCGGGCTTCACCGTCAAGTACGGCCGCGACGTCTACTGGGTCGACAACATCGAACAGGTGGCGCTCGTCCAGGTCCAGGATCAGACCGGTCACTACGCCCGCATGCACACCGTCCCCTCGGGGCTGACGTTGCTGGCCATGCTCGACGACGACGCGCTCGATCACTACCTCGCCGAGCCGCTCGAGCGCGTCACCGACCGCACGCCGACCGATCCGGTCGAGTTGCGGGCGCTGCTCGAACGGATCCGCGCCGCCGGGGTCTTCTGGTCGTTCGAGGAGCTCGACGAGGGCATCAACGCGGTCGCCGCGCCGTTCCGCGGGCCGGGCGGCGACTACGACGGTGCGATCTACGTCAACGGGCCGAGCTACCGCTTCCCGCACGACGGCGACCGAGCGCGGATCGAGAAGCTCGTCACCGAGGCCGCGCAGCGGCTGACCGATCGATTCGCGCAGTACTGAGTTGGCGTCGGATTCCCCGCTGACGCGGCGGGAAGGTTCATTCCCCGTGTTTGGGAGAGATTTCACGAGCCCTGGTATCTTCGTGCCGCGATGTCGCTGTTTCTGCGCGATTACCTCACCGTTGTCTGGTTCGGCTTGGCCGCGCTCGTCGTCGGTGGTCTGCTGCTCGGGTTGGCGGCCGCCATCAGGCCGTCCCACCCCTCGGTGGAGAAGTCGATCGCCTACGAGTCGGGCGTCGACCCGGTCGGCATCGGCTGGTCGCAGAGCCAGATCCGCTACTACGTCTTCGCCCTCCTCTTCGTCATCTTCGACGTCGAGGCGGTGTTCCTGTTCCCGTGGGCCGCGTCCGTCGAGCGCTACGGCGCGTTCGGGTTGATCGCCATGCTCATCTTCATCGTGCTGCTGCTCGACGGGCTGGTCTACGCCTGGAAGCGAGGACTCCTCCGATGGGTCTAGTCGACCGCGGCCGGATGCCCTCCGGCCTCA
>JBFGCT010000222.1:0-5417 GCA_041581055.1 Ilumatobacteraceae bacterium
CGCGGCGCCGACGATCCGGTCGCCGGCGTCGAGTCGGTGTTCGTCGCGACCGAGTTCGCGTACGACCCGAGCGACGCGCGCGAGGCGGACGGCCAGCTCACGATCACACTCGTCAACCGGGGGGCGATCTTCCACAACCTGCTGATCGAGGAGGTCGGCGGGTTCGTGCTGGAGGCCGACGCCGGCGTGACAAGCAGCGCCCCGATCCAGCTCGAAGACGGTGTGTTCACGCTCTATTGCAGCGTGCCGGGACACCGCGAGCTCGGGATGGAGGCGACGCTGACGGTCGGCTCGAGCTGACGGGACATTCGTCCGCGTCCGACCACGGATGTTTCGCGCGATGCCGTGACCTACTGCTCTTGCCGAACCTCGAGCGTCAGGAGAGGATCGAGGTAGGCAAGGAGGTCCGCAAGGAGGTCCGCGATGAGGCGCGGACTCGGGTGGTATCTCGCAACGGTTTCCTTGGCCGCGTGTGGGACCGGCGGGACCGAGCGAACCGTCGCCGAACCGTTGGCTCCGGCCCCGACGACCGTTCGGGTCGAGCCGCCGGTCGCGGAAACCGACGCGACGAGCGCGCCCGACGGCACCGTCGTCTCCCAGACAGCGGCGGTGGAACGGAGCATCACGGTCGGGGGCGTGGGCGCCGAGTACGGGACGCCGGTGCGCTGCATCGTCGACATCGGCGTGGACGTTCGACGCTCGTCGGTGCGCGAGGCCAGCCAGGACGCCGCTGCGGCGGCCGGCACCCTTGTCGACGCGCTTGCGGCCGCCGGCGTGCCATCGAGCGGGATCCAGACGTCGAACTTCTGGATCAATCCGGTGTACGACCAGTACACGTACCCGATCATCACCGGCTATGAGGTGAGCATCGGCTATCGGGTGACCATGCCGGACGTCAACAGTGTGGGCGCCGTCCTCGCCGGAGCGATCGAGGCCGGCGGTGACAGCGTCCGAGCGTCGAGCGTGCGGTTCGAGGCCGACCCGACCGCGCTCATGTCCGATGCCCGGGCGACGGCATGGACCGACGTGCGAGCGCGGGCCGAGGCGACCGCGGCGCTGATCGGCGAGCCACTCGGACAGGTGCTCGACGTGCACGAGAAGGTGCTGATCACGTCGTCGCAGGGGATGATGCAGGGCGGCGAGGGCGACTCGGCGTCGTTCGACATTCCGGTCTCCCCGGGTGTTGCCGGCGTGACGGTCTTGCTGACGGTGACCTACGCCATCGGCGCCTAGGCATGGCCGGGTTGCGCTGGAACGGACGACTCGGCGGCCGGCGATCCGGCAGCTCGCTCCTCCCTTGTGTCCGCGCCGAGCGCCGCGTATTCTTGGCTTCATCCCCACCGAGCCAACTGGCCGTCATCACCCTCCACGCGACAAGCGGGCGACCGAAGAGAGCCGGCAGACGCGATTCACGCCATCGTGAACGCCGGATCGATAGACCGATCGTCAGCCCAATTGTCCGTAGACGACTGGAGCGCTCATGAGTCTTGGTGTCCCATCAAACGGGGCTGCTACGACACCGATCAAACGAGTGATCTGGGACCTGACGTACGCCTGCCCGCTGCGGTGCGTTCACTGCTATTCCGAGGCCGGGCGGCGGCCGGCGATGACGCTCGATCGCGATGCGATGGCGCGGGTCGCCGCCATCATCGTCACGACCAAGCCCGAGCGCATCTCATTCAGCGGCGGCGAGCCGCTCCTCGCGCCATGGTGGCGTGAGGCGGCGCGGTCGATGTTCGAGGCCGGCACGCCGGTGACGCTGTTCACCAGCGGATGGCTGATGGACGACGCGATCGCCGCCGACCTCGGGCGTCACATCGCATCGGTCGCGGTGAGCGTCGACGGGGCGACGGCCGACGTCCACGACGCGATCCGCGGGCGCCCCGGCTCGTTCGACCGCGCGATGAGCGCGCTCGACCACCTCGATCGGCACAAGCGGCGCCAACTCGCGGCCGGCGAGCGGTGCTACGAGTTCGGGGTCGACTGCACCGTCACGCGCAGCGGTTTCGCCGATCTCGGTCGGCTCGTCGAGGAGCTGACGGGTCGCTTCCCGGCGATCGACTTCGTCCGTTTCGGGGCGGCGATCCCTGAGGGGCTTGCCCAGGAGGACTCCTTCGTCGAGCGCGAGCTGCTCACCGAGGTCGAGCTCGAGGCCCTCGGCGGCGCCACCGCCGATCTCGACGCTCGATCGCTGAACGCCGCCGAGGTGTCGGTGACCGACGTGCGGTACTTCCTGCCCACGTCGCCACTCGCCGAGGAGGGCGCCGGCATCATCCACATCGAGCCCGACGGGCAGGTCCGGGCGTGTACGAACTACGAGGCGAAGGTCGGCAACATCCTCGACGAGCCGCTCGACGTGTTGTGGCAACGCGCGCTGGCCTGGCGGAGCGACCCGTTCGTCGCCGGGCAACTGGCTTCGATCGAGACCCTCGCCGATTGGGCCCGGGTGGTCCGGGTGCTCGACCGCCGGTACGGATCGGAGTCCGACAAGCTGCGGATCGCGAGACGGGGTCGCCCCACCGTCGCCGGCGTCGGTGCCCGTGCCGATGATTTGCCGCACGAGTTCGTCGCGTCGTCACCGACGATCGCCGCGAACATCCCGATGCTGACGACCCGCGTCGACCCGGTCGGAGAACCGGCCTGAGCCTCGCCCGGTTCGTCAGGCCGCGTAGTTCCGGAGCACGCGCAGCGCGTCGCGCGCTGTCCCCCCCGTCGTGCGCAACCCGGCATCAGCCGCGTCGAGCCGGCGAGCGCCCACCCGGCAGAAGGCGCCCATCGCACCGGTGATCCTCGCGCCGGCGTCGGTTGGCCCATAGGTGAACACCCGACCGGAGGGTGCGGTCAGCGAGCAATACACGTCGGCCGGTTCCAGCCCGGCCAACCGCATCGCGTATGGCAGCGTTGAATGCCCGAGCCAGGCGATGTGGCGCACACGGTCGGTGTCCGGGTTGTCGATGCCGAGCGGGCCGGTGATGTCGAGCATGTGGGCCCAGTGCTCGGCGAGCCGGGTCGTGGCGAGCGTCCGCGGCTTGAGCGGCGCCGCCGCCCACCGCACCCGCGTGTTCGGGTCCGCGACGGCGAGCGCCGCGATCGACGTGGCGGTCGCCGCCCGCCAGCGGTTGAAGACCTCCGCCGACGTGCCGGTGCGACCCCGCACGGCCGCGTCGATCACCTCGTCCAGCGGGCGATCCCGGGTGGTCCAGCCGTCGTCCGCCGTCGCGAGCGTCGACACCACCCCCTCCTCGGTGGCGGCGAGGTGGAACACCGTGTCGGCGATGGTCCAACCCGGCGCGGCCGAGGGCGCGTCCCATTGCGCGTCGGTGAGCGACGCGAGGATCGTCTCGATCCGCGCGTATTCGGCCGCGAGGTCGTCGAGGACGTCATCGGCCGGCGCACCCATGGCCAGCACTCTGCCCGTCGAACGAGCGGCGCGCAACCATCATGCGGGGTCCCGGCCCGCGTTCTGGTTGCCCGCGTTGTCGGCGGCCCGCGTTGTCGGCGGCCCGCGTTGTCGGCGGCCCGCGTTGTCGGCGGCCCGCGTCGCCGGCGACCCGCGTCGCCGGAATTCGGGGCCCTCAGGCGATCCGCAGCTGGTGTTCGACCCGATCGATCGTGGTGCCGCGGTGGTACACGGCCCCGTCGGGCCGCCTCCAGATCGCGACCCGATCGGGTGTCATCGTCAGGACCCAGCCTCCCTCGTGCACGAGATGATGATGGCGTTCGCACAGCGGAAGCAGGTTGTCGATGTCGGTGGGCCCGTCGTGCTCCCACCACCATCGGACGTGGTGGATCCGGCAGGAGCTGAACCCCACGTTGCAGTCGGGATGGGCGCAGCCGCGATGCATCGCCCGCAACGCACGCCGCTGGCTCCGGCTCGCCGTGCGTCGCGACCTCCCCTCGTCGAGAACCTCGCCGTTGCCGCCGAGCACCTGCGGGATGATCTCGGCGTCGCAGCAGAGCCGGCGGGCCGTCGCCACGGGAAGTGGCTCGCCGTCCTCGGTCTCACAGATGCCGTGGTCGGCGTGGCCGATCAACCAGTCGTAGCTGATCAGCAGGGTCGCCTCCGGCACCCGGTCGACCACTCGGCGACTCCTGTCGGACGGGCCGGGTCCGTTGGTGACCGCCGCCTCGTCGTCGGTGGTGCTCGTCGTGACGCCGGCGACCGAGTTGACCAACGCCTCGACCTTGAGCTGGTCCCAGTCGAGGCGTTCGGACCCCGCCGCCCCCCGCAGCCGTGCCAGCTCGGCGGCGGCCGCGGCGTGCAGTCGGGAGTCGCGCAGCGGGTCGAGCACGAGCAGGGTGTGATGCATCCCCGTCTGGCGATCAAACCACCGGGTCACCTTCGACGCGGCTCGCAGTCGGGCGATCTCGTCGTCGCCCGGACCCGCGGCGCGGTCGGCGATGTCCCGAGCCAGCTGGCGGCATTCGCGCCGGAACGCGTCAAGCGACAGCCGGCTGGCCCGTGCCAGGAGTTGCTCGGCCATCGCGGTGAACTCGGCCCTCCCCGCCTCGGGCAGATCACGGGCGGCGCTGGCCATCGCGTCGACGTATCCGGCGCTGATCTGGCCTTCGCACAAGGCCTCCTCGACATCGGGCATCTGACCGCACAACTCCTCGCGTTCGGTGATCGAGTGACCGTCGCGGCTCGAATGGCCGCCGGCGTTGGCGATCATCGACCCGGCCGGTTCGGCCCGACCACTCGCCTCGAGCTCACGCAGCCGGCGGGCGGCGCGCACCTCGACCGAATCGAGCCACGCTCTCAACACCCGGGCCTCGCCGAGCAACGCCGCGACCTCGTCGCGCGACATCTCGTCAGGGTCAGACGCACACAGCGCGGCCCAGGCCGCATCGGTGCGATCACGCTTCATCATTTGCCTCCGATCATCATCACTGCAAGATCGGGGGGAGTCGGTGCGGTCAACAGTACCGAGGGGGTGTCACAGTCGCCCTGGGTCCCCCTGCGAGCTGGCCGTGCCAACCCCGGGGCAGGCCCGAAGGCCTCGAACGCGACGATCTCGAAGGCGTCCGCGAGGCGGCCGAGTCACTGTCAGAGGGCGAACGCCTCAGCTCCTCCGCAGATCCGGTCGATCCGTTCGTCCTTCCCGAGATCGACGGGCAGTGGCCGGCGTCAACCGTTCATGGCAACGAGTTCTCACTCGCGTGCTCGCAGGGCTCGCCGGGCCTTCACGCGGCCCTCGATCGCTTGCGCGTAATCCGGCTTCCGGCGGAGCGCTTCGTCCAAGTCGGCGATCGCCTTCTCGTACTCCCCCTTCTCGTTCCACGCGTGCCCGCGGTTGGTGTACGCAACACTCTTGGTGGGGTCGAGGCGGATCGCTTCGTCCAAGTCGGCGATCGCTCTTGTCCGCTGCTGGTGTCCGCGCCACGACGAGCTCGATCGGCACGAGGAATTCCTCGGC
>JBFGCT010000223.1:0-5350 GCA_041581055.1 Ilumatobacteraceae bacterium
CGGCCGGACGCCGCTGTTGGCCAACCGCGATGTCGAGATCTCGTGGGTCTCGTCGGCGGGCGGCGGCGGTCTGTACCGCAACGCGGTCGGCGACGAGTTGGTCTTCGTGCAGGAGGGCGCCGCCCGCCTCGACTCGGTGTTCGGGGCGCTCACCGTCGGCCCCGGCGACTACGTGGTCGTGCCCGCCGGCGTCACCCACCGTTGGACGGTGACCGGTGACGGCCCGGTCGGGCTCTTCGTCGTCGCCAGCTCGGGCCACGTCGCGCCGCCGAGCCGCTACCTCTCGCCCCATGGTCAGTTCCTGGAGCACGCCCCGTACTGCGAGCGCGATCAGCGGGGCCCGTCCGAGCTGGTCGTCGAGGACGGCGCCGACGTGCCGGTGCTCGTGCGCGACCGTGCGGGCTGGAGTCGCCATGTCCACGTCCACCACCCCTTCGACGTCGTCGGCTGGGACGGCGCGCTGTACCCGTGGGCGCTGAACATCGCCGACTTCGAGCCCATCGTCGGCAGCCTCCACCAGCCCCCGCCCGTGCATCAGACGTTCGAGCTGCCCGGCGCCGTCGTCTGCTCGTTCGTGCCCCGCCTGTTCGACTTCCACCCCGACGCGGTCAAGGTGCCGTACCACCACTCGAACACCGACTCCGACGAGGTCTTGTTCTACTCCGCCGGCAACTTCATGAGCCGCGCCGGATCGGGGATCGACGTCGGGTCGATCTCGTACCATCCCGCCGGGTTCGTCCACGGGCCGCAGCCCGGCAGCGTCGAGGCCAGCGTCGACCAGACCCGCACCGAGGAGGTGGCCGTGATGGTCGACACGTTCGCCCCGCTCGCCGTCACCGACGCGGCCCGGGCGGTGTCCGCCGACGACTACCCGTTCACCTGGGCGCGTTGAGCGCCTACTCCCGGTCGGGGCCGCGGGCGGCGCGGCGCAGGCAGGCGACGACCTCGTCGTCGCTCGTCGGGTCGAAGTTGCGGTAGAAGCGCCCGATCGCCCGGAAATCCGCCGGGGTCGCCGCGGCGACCAACTCGTCGGCCACGTCGCCCAGCTCGTCCTGCCATCCCGCTGGCGCGACCGGTGTGGCGAGGACGACCCGCGCCGCGCCTGCCGCCCGTGCGACGAGGCAGGCGGCGCGCGCCGTCGACCCGGTCGCGATGCCGTCGTCGACGACGACCACGACCCGGTCGCGCAGCGCGAGCCGCTGGTCGGGCGGCCGGTAGCGCTCCGCCCGCCGTTCGAGCTCGGCCCGCTCACGCTCCTCGACGCCGCGGAACTCCTCGGCGGAGACGCCGGCCTGCCGGACGAGATCGTCGCTGACGACCCGGACGCCGTCCTCCCCGATCGCCCCCATCGCCAGCTCCCGATGCCAGGGCAGGCCGAGCTTGCGGACGACGATCACGTCGAGCGGCGCGCCCAGCGCGTCCGCGACTTCGGCGGCGACCGGCACGCCGCCTCGCGGGAGCCCGACGACCACCACGTCTCGCCCGGCGAGGTGGGTGAGCTCGGCGGCCAATCGCCGACCCGCCTCGACGCGGTCGGCGAACGGCAATCCGCGGTCACGCATCGTGCACCGCCGTCGGTTCGGCCGACGATGGCGGGTCGGGATGGCTGGAGTTCGCCTCGATCAGTAACGGGAGCAGGGCGTCGACGATGTTGTCGGCGAAGCGCTGCCGACCGGTCGGCCCCGGATGGATTCCGTCGTCGGGCTGGTCGTCGGCGGACCGCGCGTAGAAGGACGGGTCGGCCCCGGGGACACCGTCGACGTCGAGTCCCCAGAAGCGCTCGAACAGAACGGGCAAGCCGCTCTCCCAGAGCTGGCGATTGACGAAGTCGACCCGGCTCGCCGAGTCGCCGGCGGCCCCGGCGGGGCGGTCGAGCAACTCGGCGGACAGCGGGAAGATCGGCAGCACGACCGCCTGGACGCCCAGGCCGGCGAGGTACTCGACGGCGTCGTCCAGGGCGTCGAGCAGCACCGGCGTGAGCAGCTCGATCGGGGTCTCCGACATGACGGCGATGTCGATGCCGGTCGTCGCGATGACGACGAGATGTGGCCGCTCGGCCTCCGGCCGATCGGCGAAGAACGTCCGGACGGCTGCGGTCAGGGTGGTGATGCCCGGATCGTGATGGCGGAAGTCCTCGCGCACGTAGACGAGGGACTGGCCGGGCCGTCCGAGGTTCTCGACCGTGACGCCGCCCAACGCGCGCTGGAGCGCCAGCTCGATCTCCGGGACGACGTCGTTGGGTCGGAGATCGGGCATCAGCAATCGGAGGTCGGCGATCAGCGAGTCGCCGAGGAACGCCACCCGATGGGTCGGCCCGGTCAACCGAACCGGCCGGCCGGGGGGAGTGAGACCCGGCCCGGCGCCTCGCAAGTCCGGCTCGGGTGCGCGCACGAGGGGAACGGCGGTTCCCGGCGCTGGCGTCGCCGTCGTGGGCGCCGATGGGCCCGCGGGCAGCGGTTCGCCGCCGGCCTCTTCGCCGCTCGCCGGCGCGTTGAGGTCCGCCGGCCGTTCGGCGCGCCCCGACGACGCCAGCGGCGGGCCGCAGGCCGCGAGCACCACCACGGCGGCGAGCCACACACAGCCGCGCCGGACGCCGGGTCGCATCGCGCAGTTCATGCCTGCATTGTTGCCGCTGGGCGCGCTGCCCGCCGCCGCGGGGCGTGCCGCGGCGAAGAATTCCGCGCTGTCCACCGACGCGACGCGCGCCCGATCACGTACGGTCGGGGCGATCCCGTCGGTCCGGGTGACGAGGAGGTCCGTTCGATGACGACGACAGACAGCGCGGGGCCATCCGGCGCCGCGCCGGAGGTTCGGATGTTCTCGGCGAAGGACTACGAACTGGCCAGCTTCGACGAGGCGAACCGCGCGCACGGGTTCCGCATCGTCCGCCTCGACATGCGGCTCGATCGCCAGACCGCCGACCTCGCCGCCGGGGCGCCGGTCGTCTCGGTCTTCGTCAACGACGACGTGTCGCGCCCGGTGATCGAATCGCTCGCCGCGGCCGGCACGACCTGTGTCGCGCTGCGCTGTGCGGGCTTCAACAACGTCGACCTCGCGGCCGCCGCCGAGCACGGCGTGCGCGTCGTGCGCGTCCCGGCCTACTCGCCGAACGCGGTCGCCGAGCACACGCTGGCGTTGATCCTGGCGCTGAACCGCAACATCCACCGGGCGTACAACCGGGTGCGCGACGGCAACTTCTCCCTCGACGGCCTGGTGGGGTTCGATCTCGCCGGCAAGACCGCCGGCGTCGTCGGCACGGGACGCATCGGCTCGATCGTCGCCCGCCTCCTGTGGCACCTGCGGTGTCGCGTCCTGGCGGTCGACATGTACCAGGACGACCATCTGCTCGACCTCGGCGTCGAGTACGTCGAGCTCGACCGGTTGCTCGCCGGGAGCGACATCGTCACGCTCAACTGCCCGTTGACCCCCGAGACGCATCACCTGATCGACGGGCGTGCGATCGAGGCGATGAAGCCCGGCGTGATGGTCGTCAACACCGGGCGCGGCCCGCTGATCGACACGGCGGCCGTCGTCGCCGGCCTGAAGTCAGGGCGGATCGGGTCGCTGGCGCTCGACGTGTACGAGGAGGAGGGGTCGCTCTTCTTCGAGGACCGCAGCGACGAGATCATCGGCGACGACGTGTTCGCCCGCCTGTTGACGTTCCCGAACGTCCTGATCACCGCGCACCAGGCGTTCCTCACCGAGGAGGCGTTGCACGCCATCGCCGAGACGACCCTCGCCAACGTCGCCGCCGTGCTGGACGGTCGGCCGTGCGAGAACGAGGTGGCCGACGGCTGATCGTCCCGCCGGTCGCGACGGATCGGCCCCCGGGGAGTACATTGCCTCGATGCGTGGCGTAGGGGTCAGGGTTCTCGGTTTCGTGCTGGCGGGCGGCCTGTTCGCCGCGGCGTGCGGCAGCGACGCCACCACCACCTCGACGGGCGCCCCACCCCCGGTGAGCGCGGCGACCGGCGGGACCGAGCCGGCTGGCGGGTCCGACCCGGCTGGCGGGACCGACCCGCCTGCGCCGCAACCGACGAACGCGCCGCCGGGCGGCCAGTCCGACGCCGAGGCCTTCTTCCGGGAGGCGATCGCGGCCTGCAACGAGCAGAGCGTCAGGGATCTCGGGTACGAGGCCTTCGACGGCGCGGCGGGCGACCCGACGATCGGGGTCACGTTCGACAACGAGGTCTCGCCAGGCGTGTTCCAGATCGAGGACTCCCGCGGCATCACGCTGCTCGTCGACATGAACAACCGGCAGATCACGGGGACGGACGGACCGGACGGGATCCTGCCCCGCGACTTCCTGTTCGTCTGTCCCGAGCCGTACTTCGTCGGCCGCTTCGACGAGGACGGGATGGAGGACGAAGCGGCGCCGACCGAGGCCGAGTCGTTCTTCTACGAGGCGCTCGCCCGCTGTAACAGCTTCAGCGACGAGAACAACGGGTTCGAGCCGTTCGACAGCTCGGCGGCCGACCCGTTGGCCGGGGTCGCTCCCGGCGCCGAGGTGTCGCCCGGCGTGTTCGAGGTCGTCGACAACGACGGCGTGAGGCTGCTGCTCGATCTGAACAACCGCGTCATCACCGGGCCGGACGGGCCCAATGGTGTGATGCCCCGCCCGTACGCGTTCTGGTGCTCGCCCGAACTGTTCCCCGGAACGCTCGACGAGGGCGGCGGCGACGAGGAGGACGAGGGCGCCGACCCGTTCTACCTCCAACCCGACGGCCTGGGGACGGTCGACTTCGGTTCCTCACCGGAGACGACGATCACGATCGTGTCGAACACGCTCGGCCCGCCGGACCGCGATTCGGGGTGGGTCGGGTCGTTCTCCGCCTGGGGGACGTGCCCGGGCGCCATGATCCGCGTTGTCGGTTGGTGGAACATGGACGTGCTGTTCACCGACATATCCGACACCGGCACAACGTCGGGCGACGGTCCCCACTTCTTCAACTGGCGGGTTCCCGACCTCAACCGCGACGGCGTGCGATTCGAGTTCGAGACGCGGGCCGGGATCGGGTTCGGATCGACGGTCGAGGCGCTCCAGAGCGCATACGGAAGCGACGTCGAGGTCGAGTTCGACCCCGACTTCGGGGACTGGTACTTCAACGTCACCGGCGGAGCGGACGAGGGGATCTACGGTTTCGTCGAGGGATCGGAGCCCACCGACACGATCACGTTCCTCGAGGCCGGTGCGCTGTGCGGCGACTAGTGCCGTGACCGCAAACGTTTGCGGTGTTCCGCCGGCCGAGTTCGCCGCTCGCTGCGTTGCCGCTCCTCACCGCAGGGCAAGGCTGCGCAGTCGTCGCCGCGCCTTGCGACCGACGAACTCGACTCGACGTCGACACCCCGA
>JBFGCT010000224.1:0-5320 GCA_041581055.1 Ilumatobacteraceae bacterium
CCGTCCGCGGCGGCGCCGACGGCCGGTTCGGCCCGGCGACCAAGACCGCCCTGATCAACTTCCAGAGCGTCAACGGCATCACCCCCACCGGCGTCCTCACCGAGAAGGGCGCCACCATCCTCAAACTCGGCCAACCCGCCGGGTTCGCGCCGCCGCCGCCGGTCAGCACCAACAGCGGCGGGTGGCCGGTGTTCGGCGAGTCGGGGCAGCGTGTCAAGCTCATGCAGCTGGCGCTGATCAACGCAGGGATCTCGGTGACCGGTGGGGCCGACGGTGACTTCGGGCCGGCGACGTCGGGCGCGATCATCAGGTTCCAACGCCGCGAGAAGCTCGTCGTGACCGGCGTGATCGACGACCAGACGGCGGCCAAGCTCGGGCTCACCAAGAGCGAGCCGCCGCCCCCGCCGCCCACCCCGTCGAACGTCTCGATCGACGTCTTCCCGGTGCAGGGCAAGTGCTGGTTCGGCGACACGTGGCACGCGCCACGCAGCGGGAACCGCAAGCACGAGGGCGTCGACATCATCGCCGCCGAGGGCAACCTGCTCTACGCCGTGGTCGACGGCACGGTCAGCAAGCAGTACTGGGACTACCCCGGCGCCCTCGCCGGCAACGGGCTGCGGGTGGCCCAGGACGACGGCACGTACTTCACCTACCTCCACATGAGCGGCTTCGCCGACGGGATCGGGGTCGACAGCGTGGTCAAGGCCGGCCAGGTGATCGGGTACGTCGGCAACACCGGCAGCAGCGCGACGCCGCACCTCCACTTCGAGATTCACCCCGGCGGCGGCGCGGCGATCAACCCCTATCCCGTCGTCAAGGCCGTCGACGCCTGCGCCGTCACCGCCCCGCTGCCCCCCGTCTGACGGCCCGCGGGCGCGGGCGCCCGGACGTCCTCGAGCGATCACCGGCGACCACGAACGGCGACCACGAACGGCGTCGTCAGAACTCCGACGCCTGTGGGATCGCGGCGAGTGGCACGCCGGCGATGCCCTCGGTCACGATCCAGGCGGGCGTCGACGAGAGAAGGAATTGCGACCAACTCGATGGGCAACACAGTGGGTCACCCGGATCACGGTTCGGTAGCCAGACCCAGACGCCGAGTCCGTCCTCGGTGAAGGCCGTCGCGGAGTCGAGGCTTCGGAGGGAGGCGACCACGGCCGGGTCGCCCGAGCCGCGCGTGACGGGGATTTCCGAGCGTCGCCGTCGGACCTGACGCCCAGTTCGATCCGGCGCGCCGTGATCGCGCTGCTCGGCGGGCTACCCTGACGCTCGACAATCGAGACGCCGTTCAGCACGATCGGGAGAGTCGGCCCCGCCTGCGTGACCGACGCCGAAGGAGCAACCGCCCCGGAATCTCTCAGGCCACCGGACCGTTCGTGTGAGGCACGCTGGAAAGCGAGCGTCGGCCCCGGCCGGCGCTCCGCCCACGGGGAAAGCCGGGTCATCGACGAGATGGCCCGGTCAAACTCTCAGGCGCCGATGACAGCGGGGGACGCCGACCGGAGGTACCCGTGCCCACACCCATCGACCAGCTCTTCGAACCCGACGAGTTCACCCGCCGCCACGTCGGCCCCTCCCCCGCCGACCGAGCCGAGATGCTGGCGACGCTCGGCGTCGGCTCGGTCGACGACCTCCTCGACGAGACGATGCCGGACGCGATCCGCTCGCCGGGGCCGCTCGATCTCCCCGACGGGGTGTCCGAGCGCGAGGCGATCCGCCGGCTGCGCGCCATCGCCGGCAAGAACCACCTGGTCACCGACCTGATCGGGATGGGCTACACCGGCACGATCACCCCGCCGGTGATCCAGCGCAACGTGCTGGAGAACCCGGCCTGGTACACCGCCTACACGCCATATCAACCCGAGATCAGCCAGGGTCGGCTCGAGGCGCTGCTCAACTTCCAGACGCTGGTCAGCGAGCTGACCGGCCTCGAGGTGGCGAACGCCTCGCTACTCGACGAGGCAACCGCCGCGGCCGAGGCGATGACGATGTCCCGGCGCCTGTCCAAATCGGCGTCCGACCGGTTCGTCGTCCACGCCGACACCCACCCGCAGACGATCGCCGTGCTCCGCACACGGGCCGAGCCGGTCGGGATCGAGTTGGTCGTCGGCGACATCGGCGAGCTCGACGAGCCGCTGTTCGGCGCGCTGTTCAGCCTCCCGACCTCGACCGGCGCGATCGTCGACTGGTCCGCCGCGATCGCCCGCGTCCACGACCACGGCGGCATCGCGACGGTGACCACCGACCCGCTGGCCTGCGTGCTGACGACGCCGCCGGGCCAACTGGGCGCCGACATCGCGATCGGCTCGACCCAGCGATTCGGCGTGCCGATGGGGTTCGGCGGGCCGCACGCCGCGTTCGTCGCCGCGCACCAGAAGGCGGCGCGGGCGTTGCCGGGCCGCATCGTCGGCGTCAGCACCGACACCGTCGGCCGACCGGCCCTCCGGCTGGCGTTGCAGACCCGTGAGCAGCACATCCGCCGGGAGAAGGCGACGTCCAACATCTGCACGGCCCAGGTGCTCCTCGCCAACATCGCAGGGCTCTACGCGGCCTGGCACGGGCGCGACGGGCTGACGCGGATCGCCGAGCGGGTCCAGCGGCTCACGTCGATCGCCGCCGCCGGATTGCTCGCCGGCGGCCTCCGGCTGCGCCACGACAGTTGGTTCGACACGCTGACCGTCGAGGTCGAGTCCGCCGACGACGCGGTCGCCGCGGCGCTCGCCGCCGGGTTCAACATCCGCCGGCTCGACGGGTCGGCCGTAAGTCTCACCCTCGACGAGACGTCGAGCCTTGACGTCGTGGCCGGCGTGGTCGCCGCGCTCGGCGGGGATCCCGTGCCGACCGAGCGGTTCGACACCGTCCCCGACGGGTTGATCGCCGCGTCGCGTCGGACCGACGAGTTCCTGACCCAGTCGGTGTTCGCCCGCTATCACAGCGAGCACGAGATGCTCCGCTACCTCCGGCGGCTGAGCGACAAGGACCTCGCGCTCGACCGGACGATGATCCCGCTCGGGTCGTGCACGATGAAGCTCAACGCGACCTCCGAGATGCTGCCGATCACCTGGCCCGAGTTCGCCGACGTCCACCCGTTCGCCCCGGCGGACCAGGTCGCCGGCTACCTCGAGCTGATCCGCGATCTCGAGGCGCGGCTGGCGACGATCACCGGATACGCGGCGGTGAGCGTGCAGCCGAACGCCGGCAGCCAGGGCGAGTTCGCCGGGCTGCTCGCGATTCGGGCGTATCACCGGTCGCGCGGCGACGACCAGCGCACGGTCTGCCTGATCCCGTCGAGCGCGCACGGGACCAACGCGGCCAGCGCGGTCATGGCCGGGATGGACGTCGTCGTCGTCGCCTGCGACACCCGGGGCAACGTCGAGCTCGGCGACGTCCGGTCCAAGATCGCCGACGTCGGGGACCGGCTGGCGGCGATCATGGTCACCTACCCGTCGACGCACGGCGTGTTCGAGGCCGAGGTGACCGAGCTGTGCGCCGTCGTCCACGACGCCGGTGGGCAGGTCTACGTCGACGGCGCCAACCTGAACGCCCTCGTCGGCCGGGCCCAACCGGGCGCCTTCGGGGCCGACGTGAGCCACCTCAACCTCCACAAGACGTTCTGCATCCCCCACGGCGGTGGCGGGCCAGGGGTCGGGCCGATCGGCGTCGGCGCCCACCTCGCGCCGTTCCTGCCCGGACACCCGCTCGGCGACGACCAGGCGCCCGTCGGGCCGGTCTCGGCGGCGCCGTTCGGCTCGGCGGGCATCCTGCCGATCTCGTGGATGTACCTGGAGATGATGGGCGGGCGAGGGCTCACCACCGCCACCGACACTGCGATCATCGCCGCCAACTACCTCGCCAGCCGGCTCGACGAACACTTCCCCGTGCTGTACCGGGGCGACCACGGGCGGGTGGGCCACGAGTGCATCATCGACCTGCGCCCGATCACGAAGTCGACCGGCGTCACCGTGGACGACGTCGCCAAGCGCCTGATGGACTACGGGTTTCACGCCCCGACGATGAGCTTCCCGGTCGCCGGCACGCTGATGATCGAGCCGACCGAGAGCGAGACGTTGCGCGAGCTGGACCGGTTCTGTGGCGCGATGGTCGCCATCAAGGCCGAGATCGACAGGGTGGCCGCCGGCGAGTGGGACCTCGAGTCGAGCCCGCTGCGGCACGCCCCGCACACCGCCGAGGAACTGCTCGGCGACTGGGACCGCCCGTACCCGCGCGAGGTCGGGGCGTTCCCCCTCGACGCCCTCCGCGCCTCGAAGTACTTCCCGCCCGTCTCGCGGATCGACGGCGCATACGGCGACCGCAACCTGGTCTGCTCGTGCGAGCCGCTGGAGGCCTACGAGCTGGAGGCCTACGCGGCCGCCGTCGCCGAGCCGGCCGGGGCGGCCGGTAGGCCGGACGCGGCCGGCCGCTAGGTTGTCCAACCATGGCTGAGAACGATCCCCTCGGGGAGATCTTCACGTTGTTCGCGGCGCCGATCGCCGGCACGATCCGCTCGATCGATCAATTCCGCACGGGGGTCGACGAGTTCTTGAAGGGCGTCGAGAACTTCAACCGGACGATGGCCAATCTGAACGAGACCACCGAGAGCATCAACTCGTTGCTGGCCGACATCGAGGAGCCGATTCGGGCCGCGGTCCCCCAGTTCACCCGGTCGGTCAAGGCCGCCGACGAGATGATGAAGGTCGTCAGCGGCCCGGCGATCGCCGCCGCGCCGGCGTTCCAGCAGATCGTCGACGCGATGTCGACGCCGGCGTTCGAGCAGCTTCCGGCCCGGGTCGCCCAGTTCAACGAGATGATGGCCGAGATGTCGCGTCGCTTCGGCCCGCTCACCCAACTCGCCGAGTCCGCCGGCGGGCTGTTCGGCGGGTTCCGCTTCCCGGGGATGCCGGTTCCGGCGGCGTCCACCGGGGTTGAGCATGACGCCGACCAGGCCGACGATGACGCCGAGCCGGTCAGGACGACGCCGCGCAAGAAGGCGCCGGCGAAGAAGCGGGCCCCGGCAAAGAAGAAGGCCCCGGCAAAGAAAAAGGCCCCGGCGAAGAAGCGGGCCCCGGCAAAGAAAAAGGCCCCGGCGAAGAAGCGGGCCGCCAGCTGACCACCGTGCGTTCTCGGTCCGATTCGTCCCGCGTCCCGGGAGAAACCGGCCCCGGAACGCTGGACGGTGATCGCTGGACGGTGATCGCTGGACGGTGATCGCTGGACGGTGATCAGCCGACGAAAGGCATCTTGACGACGTGGCCGTCGAGCGACTTGCCGCGCACGTCGACGATGACGTGCTGACCCTCCGGCGTCGCCGGTGGGAGGAAGG
>JBFGCT010000225.1:0-5286 GCA_041581055.1 Ilumatobacteraceae bacterium
CTCCCGCCCGGTCCGCTCGGTCAGGTCGCGCTTGAAGAAGGTGACGTCGCCGAGCGTCGCCGACATCAGCAGGAACTGGACGTGGGGCAGCTCGAGCAGCGGGATCTGCCACGCCCACCCCCGCTGGGGGTCGCCGTAGTAGTGGAACTCGTCGACGATCGCCAGGTCGACGGGGGTCAGCCGGCCGCTGCGCAACGCCCAGTTGGCGAGGATCTCGGCGGTGCAGCAGATGATCGGCGCGCCCGGGTTCACCGAGGCGTCGCCGGTGATCATCCCGACCCGGTCGGAGCCGAACTCGCGGCACAGGGCGAAGAACTTCTCGCTGACCAGCGCCTTGATCGGGGCGGTGTACACGCTGCGCCGGCCGGCCGCCAGCGCCGCGAAGTGGGCGGCGGTGGCGACGAGCGACTTGCCGGAACCGGTCGGCGTGTTGAGGATCACGTGGTTCCCGACGAGCATCTCGATGACCGCCTCCTCCTGCGCCGGGTACAGCTCGATCCCGAGCTCCTCGGCGTAGGCGGTGAACCCGGCGAGCAGCGCGTCCTCGTCCGCCGCCGGCGGCAGATGGCGGATCAGCGGCGGCTCGGGCACGGGGGAAGGGTAGGGCGGGCGCGCTGACTCAGCCCAGGCCGTAATCGCCCTGCACGGTGACGTGGAGGCCGATCCGGCTCGCGCTCCACGTCGGCGCGGTCACGTCGTCGAGGCCGAGCCAGGCGACGAAGTCATCCTGGTCGCCGACCCGCAGTCGGACGCAGCCCTTGCTCTGCGGCGTCGTCGGCACGTTGTTCGACCCGTGGATCGCCTGGCCGCCGTCGAAGTAGATCGGGCGGTACATGTTCCCGTTCAGCGGGTTGTCGATGGCGACCGGGTAGGTCGTGCTGTCGTGCCAGCCGCCGTTCTCGAGCGCCGGGTCGTAGCGGAACGCCCGGCTGCGGTCTTGGCGTCGCGTCTCGAACCCCTCCTCGCCGGTCGAGGTCGGGAAGACGAACGTGAGGTCGTCGCCGGCCCCGACGAACATGATCTGGCACGTCAGGTCGACCAACGTCCACCGGTCGGACCCCACCGCGCTCGACGGTGGCGGCGGCAACGCGGTGGCGAACATCAGCGCCACCTCCTCGAGGCTGCCGGCTTGCATGTCGGCACGGTTGACCGGCACGCCGAGCGCGACCCGCGCGGCGCAGAGACGCTGCTGGGTGACCGGGCCGGAGATGCCGTCGACCAGGAGGTCACGGATGCCGTACCCGGCGAACAGCTCGTTGAGCTTTTCCTGCTGGGCGATGACGACCGCTTTGCGGGCGCTCGCCGCGACCGCCTCGTTCGGGTCGACCCGCTGCTCGCCGGTGATGTCGTCCAGGCCGTTGTCGACGCAGACGTCGAGGAGGGCGCCGGCGTTGATCCGGTCCGGGTCGGCGATGCCGTTCTCGGCGGCGATCGACGAGGCGGTGACCGTCGGGTCGTCGAACCGCTCGGCGATCAAGCCGAGCGAGTCGCCGGGCTGGATCCTGACCACGCAGTCCGGGTCGAACACGTCGAGCTCCTCGGGCACGGTGGTCGTCGTCGTGCTCGTCGTGCTCGTGGTGGTGCTGGTCGTGGTGCTGGCCGCCGGGCTCGTCGTGGTGCTGGCCGCCGGGCTCGTCGTGGCGGGCGGGGGCGCCGCCGCCGTCGTCGTCGCCGCCGCCGGGCTCGTCGTGGTCGTCGCCGGGGCGGGCCCGTCCGTCGCGGCCGTCGTGGTCGGCGCGGCGGCCCGCACGGTGGTCGGAGCGGCGCTCGGCGGCGGGCTCCCGGCGGGCTGGGCGACACCCGGGATGGCGACCGGGCCGGCGCCGCTCGTCGGGTTGCCGGCGTCGGTCGAGCAGGCGGCGAGCGCGAGCAGCGAGCCGATGAGCACCGAGCCGATCCGCCTGTCGTTCATACACCGACGGTAGCGACGTCCGGCGGCCGCGTGGCATCGCCCCGCCGGTGGGCCGGCCGCGCAGGGTGCCCGGACGGCGACACCGTCGATCTCGATCAGCGCCGCGTCGAGCAACAGCGACTCGACCCCGACGGGTCCGATCGCTCGTCGCGGCGCAGGGACGGCGGGCGCGGGCCGCCAGACGGGCCGATCCGCTGGCGCCGTCCGGTCACGCCGGGGCGTGGGTCGCGGTCGGCGCCGGCGCGTACCGGTCGACGTAGTCCTGCTCGCTCAGCTCTTTGATCTCCCGCATCACTCGATCGGTGATCGCCCGCCGGGCTCGGTTGGTGCTCGTGGTGAACCCCGCGGCCCGGACGTCGATCGGCTCGCCGAGCCGGATGGTCGCCCGATGGAACGGGCGCACCAGCCGGGCCCCGGTCGGCAGGACCCGATCGGTGCCGACGATGCCGATCGGGACGAGCGGGGCGCCGGTCGTGAGCGCCAGGTGTGCCGCCCCCGAGTGGCCGCGGTGGAGCAGGCCGTCGCGCGAGCGCGTGCCCTCCGGGAACATCCCGACCACTCGACCCTGGTCGAGGACCTCGCGGACCTGCTCGAACGCCCTGACGAGGTCGGCGGGGTTCTCGCGCCGGATCGGGATCATCCCCGCCCCGCAGAACAACCACTTCGTGATCCGGTTGTCGGTGTACTCGGCCTTGCCGAGCATCGAGACCGGCCGCGGCACGGCGAACATCAGCAGGACCGAGTCGAGAAAGGACCGGTGGTTGGCGACGACGATCGCCGGCCCCTCGGCGGGGAGGTGCTCGGGATGCTGCACATCGAGCCGCACGAGGCCGTGGCGGACCGGCGCGGTCAGCACGCGGACCGTCTCGTAGGCACTCCCGTGCTCGCGCCAGTCGTCCACCATCGGCGCGACCCATCGTTTGACGACGTTCACCATGGCTCAACGGTGATCGCCCGAACCGACGCATTCCAGGGCCCAAGGTCCTCGTGCGGCGCGGCGGCGTCGTCGGCCATCCGGAGTCGGCGCGCCCGCCTCGAGCGCGTACGATGACCGGTCGCGGTCCGGCAGGGCGTGTTCTCCCGCGAATCGTGCCGGCACGCCTCTCTAGCTCAATGGTAGAGCAGTGGACTTTTAATCCATTGGTTCAGGGTTCGAGCCCCTGGGGAGGCACCACAGCCCGAAATTCCGCGGTGACATCGCGCTCGGCGCAAGGTTCCGCGAGGATTTCGGCGGGGCGGGCCCAACCGAACGCGTCGCCGCGTCGTGTCACCCTTGGTGACCTTGATGACGTCAGCGGGCAATACGGTCGTTCCGATCGCCATGACCGCGGGGCCACCCGACTTCGACGAGCTGTTCCGAGCCCACTACGAGCGGCTCGTGCGCGCGCTGACCCTGGTCGCCGGCGACCGCGAGCGCGCCGCCGACGCTGTCCAGGACGCGTTCGTCAAGGCCCATCTGCGGTGGCGTCGCATCGCCCGCTACGACGATCCGGTCGGATGGGTGCGACGGGTGGCGATCAACAGGCTCCGCGACGACCATCGCCGCGATCGGCGCAAGCGGCGGGCGGTGGAGCGGCTCGCCGTCCACCCCCCGGAGATGGCCGAGATCCCGCCGCCGGACCAGCTCGACGAGCTGCTGGCCTCGCTCCCCAAGCAGCAGCGGGCGGCGATCGCCCTGTTCTACGTCGACGGGGCGTCGATCGCCGAGATCGCGGAGACGCTCGGGGTCGCCGAGGGGACCGTCAAATCGAACCTGCACGACGCCCGACGACGGTTGCGTTCGGTGCTCGACTCCCAGGAGGGGTCTCGATGAGCGAATTCGACGACGACCTGATCGCCGACGCCCTGCGGGGGCGAGCCGGCGGTGGTGACATCGGGGTGGACGGCGCGCTCGACGCGGTGATCGGGCGGGCGGCGGCCACGCGGCGACGGCGGGCCGCGGTCGCCGGCATGGGCGCCATGACGGGCGTCGTGGCGGTCGCCGCGCTCGCTCTCGCCGGCCGGTCGCCCGATGTCGTGCGGACGCCGACCGACTCCGGGATCCCGTCCGACCCGGCGACCTCGGTCCCCGTCGTCATCCCGGATTCCTCCCCGATCTCGCCGCCGCCGGCGACCGGGCCCTCCCCGACATCGCCGGCGACCCCGTCGACGCCGCCGCCGTCGACCACCGCGACCACCGCGACCACCGCCCCCGGCGGCACAGCCCCGGCCGGTGTGCCGTCGCCGCCGCCGAACACCGCGCCGGGCAACACCGCACCCGGGAGCACGAGCCCGCCGAACACGAGCCCGCCGAGCAACACCGCGGGCAGCACGAATCCGCCGAACACCACCCCGGGCAGCACCGCGCCGCCGAACACCACTCCGGGCAGCACCGCGCCGCCGAACACCGCGCCCGGGACCAGCGAGCCCGACGAGCCCGACGATCCGTCGACACCGCCGTTCTCCGGTCGCGTCTACTCCAGCGCCGGTGGCTCGATCACCGTGTCGTGGAACGGCACGAGTCTGAGCCTCGGCGCCGTCAACCCCGCGGCTGGGTTCACCTCCTCGATCGAGGAGCAGCGCAGCGATCGGATCCGCGTGCGCTTCGAGGGGTCCGCGGACTGGCGGATCGAGGTGCGCGCCGACAGCCGCGGGGTGGTCACCAGCTCGATCTCCTCCTGATCGACGCGGTGATTCGCGGCCGCCGAATCAGCCGCGGGGTGGTCACCAGCTCGATCTCCTCCTGATCGACGCGGTGATTTGCGGGCGCCGAATCAGCCGCGGGGTGGTCACCAGCTGGATCTCCTCCTGATCGACGCGGTGATTTGCGGGCCGACCCAACCGCGGGCGGGCCGGCGGCGTGTCTCACCCGATACCGCAGATCGATCCACGAGGAGCAACCATGTCCAACCACCTCCGTTCGCTTCGGGACCGTTTCGGCCCGCGCGGCGTTGCCGCGGCGGCGCTCGCCGGCGTGGCGGCGCTCGCCGTCGGCGGTTTGGCCGCCGCCGGCCTCGGGGCCCCGGGCCAGGCGCCCGATCCCACCGACGCGCCGCTGACGACGCCGAGCGTCAGCACCGCCGTCGACGACGGGTCGGCGCCTCCCGCGTCGGGCACCGTCGCCACCGACACCGTGCCCGATCCGACCGCCCCGACCTCCGTCGGCTCGGTTCCGGACGGCACGGTTCCGGACGGCTCGGTTCCCGACGGCACGGTTCCCGACGGCACGGTCCCGGACGGCTCGGTTCCGGACGGCACGGTCCCGGACGGCACGGTCCCGGACGGCACGGTTCCGGACGGCTCGGTTCCGGACGGCACGGTCCCGGACGGCACGGTTCCCGGCAACTCGGTCCCGGGCAACTCGGTCCCTGGCTCGAGCGTCCCCGACGACGAGC
>JBFGCT010000226.1:0-5214 GCA_041581055.1 Ilumatobacteraceae bacterium
CAAGGCGTGCGACGAGATCTGCCCGGTCAACATCGAGATCACCGACAAGATCTTCGACATGCGCCGGTACCTGTCGCTGATGGAGTCGAACTTCCCCGCCGAGCTCGGCAACGCGTACCGGGCGATGGAGAACCAGGGCAACCCGTGGGGCCTGAACCAGGGGGAGCGCGGGGATTGGGCCGACGACGTCGACGGCGTCACGATCGTCGACCCCGGCGAGGCGCTCCAGTCCGAGTACCTCTACTGGGTCGGGTGCGCCGGCTCGTTCGACGACAAGAACAAGAAGGTCACCCAGGCGATGGCCAAGCTGCTGCGGCGGGCCGGTATCGACGTCTCGATCCTCGGGCCGTCGGAGATGTGCACGGGCGACTCGGCCCGCCGGTCGGGCAACGAGTACCTGTTCCAGATGCTCGCCCAGCCGAACGTCGAGATGCTCAACCAGATGGGCGTGAAGAAGATCATCACCCAGTGCCCGCACTGCTTCAACACGCTGCTCAACGAGTACCCCCAGCTCGGCGGGCGCTTCGAGGTCGTGCACCACACGCAGTTGCTCGAGCAGCTGATCGACGCCGGCAAGCTCGACGTCAGCCGGGCGACGCTCGACGAGCGCATCACGTACCACGACTCGTGCTACCTCGGCCGCCACAACGACGTCTACCTCGCGCCGCGCAAGGTCGTCGGCTCGATCAAGGGGATCGAGGTCGTCGAGATGCCGCGCAACGGCACCAAGGGCATGTGCTGCGGCGCCGGCGGGGCGCGCATGTGGATGGAGGAGAACACCGGCGTCAAGGTCAACGACGAGCGGGCGGCCGAGGCGCTGTCGACCGGCGCCAGCCGGGTCGCGACCGCGTGTCCGTTCTGCTACATCATGCTCGACGACGGCGTGAAGGGGGCCGGCGTCGAGGAGGACCAGGTCCGCGTCGCCGACGTCTCGATCCACCTGCTCGACGCGATCGAGGCGGGCGAGGCGAAGCTGGACGAGGTTCCGGCGCCGCTCAGCCCGACCGCCGGCGACTGACCTGACCACGATCGATCTGACCGGGTCAGTCCCGCCAGTCCTGCCACTCGACCTTGTGGTCGTGCACGTAATGGGTCGTCGCCGACCCGATCGTCGAGTAGAAGCGGTGGCCGCCGACGCGGTCGTAGAGGCCGTAGACGCGCAAGCGGTCCTTGACCGGCCCCTTCAACTCGGCGAACCCGAGCTCGATGCCGCGCCGGTCGAGATCCTCGACGAGGCGCTCGAGCATCGCCGCGGCACTGGTGTCGATGTCGGTCATCGGCTCGGCGGCGACGACGATCCGCCGGACGTGGTCGGGGGCCTCGGCGAGCACCGCGTTCACGCGCCGCTCGAAGTGGTCGGCGTTGGCGAAGAACAGCGGGGCGTCGAAGCGGAACAGCACGAGGCCCGGGATCGCGCGGGCCTCGGGGTGTCGGCTCACGTCGTGGTAGCCCTTGCGCCGATCGACCCGTCCGAGCACCGCGTCGTAGGGCCGCCACACCCTGCGGATGAAGTTGGCGAGCGACAGGAGGATGGCGACGAGGATCCCGTAGAGCACCCCGAACGCGATCACGCCGACCGTCGCGGCGATCGCCAGCCAGAACTCGCTCCGCCGGGCGCGGTACAACCACCGCAACGCGTCGACGTCGAAGAGCTTGATCGCCGCGGCGATGACGATCGCGGCGAGTGCGGTGGACGGCAGCAGCGCGATGGCGCCGCTGCCGACGACGAGCAGTGCGAGCACCAGCCCGGCGCCGATCACGCCGACGAGTTGCGTGTTGCCGCCGCTGGCGAAGGCGATCGTCGTCCGACTCGTGCTGGCGCTGACCGGGAAGCCCTGGAACGCGCCCGCGGCGAGGTTGGACGCGCCGAGCGCCATGATCTCGCGGTTCGGGTCGACCCGGTCGCCGGTCCGGGCGGCGAACCCGCGGGAGAGCGCCGTCGTGTCGGAGAGCGTGACCCAGGCGAGCCCGAGCGACGCGAGGAGCAACGTGGGGAGCGAACCGGCGTCGAGGCTCGGCCAGCTCGGCGCCGGGAAGCCTCTCGGGAGCTCGCCGACCACCGCGACCCCGTCCTCGTCGAGCCCGAACGCCCAGACGACCAGCATCGAGGCGAAGACGGCCACGAGCACGCCCGGCGCGGCCGGCACGACCCGCACCATGACGAGAATGACGACGAGCACGCCAAGTCCGAGCACGAGCGTGATCGGATCGACCAGACCGTCGGCGACGCCCTCGACGAACTCGCCGAGCTGGCGGAACGGCGCATTCGCCGCGGTCGAGAACCCGGCGAGCTTGGGCAGCTGGCTGACGACCATCACGACCGCCAGCCCGTTGAGATACCCGAGCTCGACCGGCCGTGACAGCAGCTCGGCGAGCGATCCCAACCGGCTCAGGCCGGCCAGCACGCACAACGCGCCGGTCATCAACGCCATCACGCTCGCCGCGGCGATCGCCGTCGCCGGGTCGCCATCGCTGACGACGAGCGCCAGCGCGGCGGCGATCAGCGGCGCCAGCGACGAGTCGGGACCGAGCAGGAGTATGCGCGACGGGCCGAACGCGGCGTAGGCGAGGAGGGCGGCGACCGTCGTGTACAGACCCGTCACGGCCGGGACGCCGCCCAGCTCCGCGTAGGCCATGCCGTGGGGGACCATCAGCGCCGTGACCGCGACGCCGGCCACGATGTCGCCGCGCAGCAGCCCGCGGTGATAGTCGCGGACGAGGCGCACTCCCGGCACGTGGCCGAGCGAATGGACATCGACCCGCATCGCGGACATTGTCGCGCCGACGCGCGCGCGGTGTTCAGGGTCGTTGGTCGCAGACGCCTCTCGTCGTCGGGTGATCCGGATGCCGGTGGTGTGCGAACCAGGTACATGCTCGCCTTCGCGCCGGCGACCGCCGTGGTCGCGCCCACCGGCTGTCACCGCGCCGCGTCGCGACCCGCCGTCGCCCGCTCCGCGGTGGTCCGCTGCCACAATGGGCGGTTCGTGCACGATGTCTCCGACCTGTCCGCGCTGGTCGCCCGAGTTCGACAGGGTGACCACGCCGCGTTCGGCTCGCTCTACGACGAGCTGGCGCCGCGGGTGTTCGGTGTGGTCCGGCGGGTGGTCCGCGACCCGGCGATGTCCGAGGAGGTCACCCAAGAGGTGTTCGCCGAGATGTGGTCGAGCGTCAACCGTTACGACGAGACCCGGGCGAGTGTCGCCGGCTGGGTGACGATGATCGCCAGGCGGCGGGCGATCGACCGCGTGCGCGCCGAGCAATCGAGACGCAACCGGGCCGACCAGCTGGCGCAAGAGTCGCCGGTCGCCGAACCGGCGGCCGAGTCGATCGTGACCGATCGCGACGAGGCGACGCGCGTCCACGCCGCGATGGCGACCCTGCCCGACGACCAGCGCGAGGTCGTCCGTCTCGCGTTCCTCGAGGGCATGACCCACAGCGACATCGCCGACTCACTGGGCGTGCCGCTGGGTACGGTGAAGGGAAGGGTGCGGCTCGCGCTCAAGCGCCTGCGAGTCGGCCTGGGAGACGAGTCATGAGCGCTGCTGACCGGCTTGACGAACTGATCGCGCTCGCCGCCCTCGGCGAGCTGACCGACGCCGACGAGCGCGAGCTCGACGGGCTGCTCGCCGCGGACGCCGACGCCAGCGCCGAGCTGCGGTCGACGCTCGACGCCGCGGCCGCCGTCCAGGCGACGCTCGCCGAGCCGCCGCCACCCTCGCTGCGCGACCGGGTCATGGCGGCCACGGCGGACATGGCCCAGCTTCCCGCCGACGAGTCGCAGGCCTCGGTCGGACCACCGACCGCTGCGGTCTCCGACCCCGGCCCCGCATCCGACCCCGGCCCCGCATCCGACGCCGGCGCCGACATCGCCTCCGACGCCGAGACGGCCGACACGGCCGACATCATGTCCGACACGACCTCCGACTCCAACGTGGTCGACCTCGGCGCCCGCCGCCGTCGCCGCATGACGTCGATCATCGCCGCCGCGGCCGCTGCCGTGATCATCGTCGTCGGCGGCGCGGTGGTCGTGTCGAACGACCGAGGTGGCGGCGACCAGATCGCCGCCGTGCGCGACGCCGAAGACGTCCAAGCACACCGGTTGACCGGGGAGCTCGACGGGCTGACCGTGCTGTACTCCCCGTCGGAGCAAGCGCTGGTGGTCGAGGGCGTCGGCGTCCGCAGCCCGAACGGCACGAACGACTTCGAGCTGTGGCTCGTCGGTGGACCGGCGGCGATCCCCGTCGGGGTGTTCCGCCCGGGCGATGACGGCCGGGTCGAGCGCCGATTCGACGACGTCGACCCGACCGGCTTCGTCCTCGGCGTCACCGAGGAACCGGCCGGCGGCAGCGAGACGCCGACGCTCCCGATCCTGGCGGCCAGCGCCTGAGCCGACCGCAGCGCCCGGCGCCGGCGGCGAGTCACGCCGACGCCTCCCGGGCTGGCGGCCGGCGCGTGAGCGGACCGGAGCGTCCGGTGCCGGCGGTGCCGGTTTCTTCGGTTGTCAAGGTGCTGTCGGTCTGGTGGCGATCGTGAGCGGAGCGCCGGTTGTCCGTGTGGTGGTGTCAGGCGGCGATCGTCGTGTCGCGTCGGGGGAGATCGTGGGGGAGTGGGCTGTGGAGGGTTTGTCCGGTGGGGCCGGTGAAGGTGAGGTGGGTGGGGTTGCCGGTGAGGGTCCAGCCGTGGTCGTGGAGGGCGTGGTGGTGGTGGTGGCACAGCAGGACCATCTCGTCGAGGTTGGTGAGCCCGCCGCGGGCGGCGAATTGTCGGAGGTGGTGGGCTTGGCACCATTGTGGGGGGCGGTCGCATCCGGGGTGGCGGCAGCCGTGGTCGCGGGCGACGAGGGCGAGGTGTTGGTTGGGTGAGGCGGTGCGCCGGCCGCCCCCGAAGTTGAGCGTGGCGCCGGTTTGGTCGGCGACGTAGCGGTGGATGATCGCGTCGCAGCACAGTTGGTCGATCTCGGCGGGGGTGATGACGTCGCCGGTGAGCGTGTCGCGGCCGGCCCCGCGCGGTGAGGCGAGGTCGTCGACGGTCATCGTGACGATGATCCGGGGCAGGTTGCGGCCGCCGGTGACCTCGCCGCGGTTGTGGGCGGCGGCGAGGTCGCCGAGGGCGTCGACGCGTCGTTGGTCGGCGGTGCGGCCGGTGTTGTCGAGGCGTTGTTGTTCGGCGAGGTGGGCGAGCGCCAGGCGCAGGGCGCGGGCGGTGTCGTTGGGG
>JBFGCT010000227.1:0-5154 GCA_041581055.1 Ilumatobacteraceae bacterium
CAAGGGCATCGGCGAGGCGGCGACCGTCGGGGCGACCCCGGCCGTCCAGAACGCGGTGATCGACGCGCTCGCCCACCTCGGCGTGCGCCACATCGACCTCCCGTGCACCGCCGAGCGGGTCTGGCGCGCGATCCGCGCCGCCGGCGCCGGCACGCCCACCGACTCGTGGCGCGAGCCGCCCGACATCTTCGCCCGCCTACGAGAGACGACCGAGGACGCCGACGCCGCCGCGGCCGCCGACGGCATCTGAGCCCGGTTGAGGTCGCCGCCGATTTGTGTGACCGAACATCACCGATCTCGGGGTTTTCGGTCACACAGAATCCGAGCACCCGACCCGACCCGATCTTGTGTGACCGAACATCACCGATCTCGGGGTTTTCGGTCACACAGAATCCGAGCACCCGACCCGACCCAGCACCCGGGACGGGAACAACGAGATCTACGTGATGAACGCCGATGGCACCGGGCAGACCCGCCTGACCGACAACCCCGCCAACGATGCGTGGCCGACGTGGTCACCCGACGGCACCCAGATCGCGTTCACCAGCCCCCGGGACAACAACAACGAGATCTACGTGATGAACGTCGACGGGACCGACCCGGCCGACGTCACCCGCCTGACGGACAACGCGTTCGTCGAGGATCATCCGGCGTGGTCGCCCGACGGCGCCCAGATCGCGTTCGCCAGCCCCAGGGACGGCGACTTCGAGATCTACGTCATCAACGCCGCGGATGGCGTCGGCCAGATCCCGCTCGCGCTGACCGACAACAGCGCCTACGACACGTCGCCGACGTGGTCGCCCGACGGCGCCAAGATCGCGTTCGCCAGCAACCGGCACCAGTACGACTTCGAGATCTTCGTGATGAACGCAGACGGCACCGACCAGACGCGACTGACCGACACCTTCAGAAGCACGTACCCGGCGTGGTCGCCCGACGGCGCCGAGATCGCCTTCATGACCTTCGTCTTCACCCCCGGGGGATGGGAGATATTCACGATGAACGCCGACGGCAGCGATCCGGTCAACCGGACCGACACGCCCGGCGGCGACTTCGGTCCGTCCTGGGGTGTCGTCCCGACCCCGGACGTGACGGCGCCGTCGGTGGCGATCACGACGCCCGCCGACGAGGGCGAGTACACGCTCGGCTCGATCGTGACCGTGGGCTACGCGTGCGAGGACGAGATCGACGGCTCGGGGCTGGCGTCGTGTGTCGGCGATCTGCCCGACGGGGCGCTGCTCGACACGTCGGCGGTCGGCCCGGGGTCGTTCACGGTGACCGGAAGCGACAACGCCGGCAACACGGCGACGGCCACCCACGACTACACCGTGGTGTGGGAGTTCGCCGGGTTCTCCCGACCGATCGACAACTCGCCCGACGTGAACACGGTGAAGGCGGGGCAGGCCGTTCCGGTCAAGTTCAGCCTCGCCGGTGACCAAGGGCTCGACATCTTCGTCGGTGCCTCCCCGCATTCCCGGACGATCGGCTGCGACAGCCTGACGGTGGAGGACGGGATGGAAGCGGCCATCACCGCGGGTGGCAGCGGTCTGAGCTACGACGCGGTCGCGGACCAGTACGCCTTCGTCTGGAAGACCGACAAGGCGTGGTCCGGCACGTGCCACCAGTTGGCGCTCGCGCTCGCCGACGGCACCGAACACGTGGCCAACTTCCAGTTCCGGTAGACCGGTCACGCTCAACCCGGGCGCGCGATGGCGGATCGGGAGATAGACAGCGCAGTTGAGGACGACGATGGGTTCACCGCTGCAACGATTGAGAGCCCCCGGACGGCGATACCGGAGCGAGGTCGTGAGCTGGAGTTCTCGTCGCAGGTTGCCGCCCGAGGCGGGCCAACTCTCCGACGACAACCCCGATCTGCGGGAGCTGGAGGTCCGCTACGAGTCCTTGGGGGACCCTCCGGCCGGCCCGTGGGGAAGCCACGGACTCACGCCCTACTTTCGTGGCGACAACGACTACGTCTGGCAGTATCGGTACTTCGCGGGCGATTTCAAGCGGCGGTTGCGGCGGTACGCGCGGTACGTCGCCGGCGTCGACGAGCTCGGAGCACTGGGGCGCTGCCGCGAGGACGGGGCGTTCGGGTGCTACACGACGAGGTCCAAGGGGAAGCGTGTCTCCCGCGACCTCATCGATTCCGTGCACCAACTCAACTGGGTGTGCCGGCATCTACCGCAGTTGCGTGGCGGTGAGGCGCGCGTGGTCGACATCGGAGCCGGATATGGCCGTCTCGCTCATCGAATCAGTGAGGTGTTCGGCCCGTCGTGGCACACCGTGAGTACGGATGGCATCGCCCGGTCGACATTTCTGTCCCAGTTCTACCTGAAGCATCGGGGCTGCGTCGACGCACTCGTCGTGCCGGCCGACGAGATCGAAGAGTACCTGCCGCCGTGGAAACCGGATCTCGCCTTCAACATCCATAGCTTCTCCGAGATGCGAAGCTCGTCCATCGATTGGTGGCTCCAGCTCCTGGAAGCGAGCGGATGTCCGAACCTCCTCGTCGTCACGAACGAAACGGACGAGTCAATACGGTGCTTGGAAAGCGACGGTTCGCGCCCTGACGTGAGCCATCTCTTCGACGGTCACGGCTTCGAGCTCATCGTCCAAGAGCCGTACATCCTCGACGAGGCGGTGCGCCGGACAACCAATGTCCAGAACTACTTCTCGCTCTTCGGCCGAGCGATATCGCCATCCACCGGCCGGGTGCGGCGACCCGGTGGCGGCGACATGACGTCGTAATCGTGGCGCGACGCCGGGAGGAGGCCGGCGAGGCCGGCGACCGAGTCCTGCGGGGTGGTGATCAAGCCGGCGACGAGCCGGCGACGAGTCGACGGATCGACGCGCTCATGCACGGCGAAGGGCGGCGCCGGCCGGTCCGGTGTTCGATCGATGACGCGAACGTCGGCGAAGCGCCCGCCCGTGCGGGCGTCGGTCCAGATGGTGTGGTCGATCGCCGCCAGATCTGCCGCGCCGGACGCCACCCGCTCGATCGAGGCGACATGTGAGCCGGTCTCGACCACCCGCTCGAACATCGACAGATCCGTGCAGTGCGCGGCGAGGTGTTCGACGAGCGCGTGGTGACCCGACCACGAGATCGTCTCGTTGATCGCCAGGACGCGGCCGCCGGCATCGGCCAACGACCTGACCTCGGGGTTGGCCGTCACGAGGACCGAGTGATACACCGCCGCCAATTGACCGGCGAAGATCGGCGCGGCGACGATCTTCGCGTCGAAGCGACCGGAGTCGATGATGTCGCACATCAGATACCCACACGCCCAGACCAGGTCGGCCCCTCCAGCCCGCTCGGCGGGCGGCGACGGACGCAACGGCCCCGCGTTGGCGACCACCTCGACACCGGTCGCCTCGCTCACGTGCCGGCACAGGTCGTCGAGGATCGAGACGGTGTTCTCCCCGAGCAGGGTGATCGCCGTCAGATGCTCAGACGTAGCCACGGGACCGAACCGCTCCGATCTGCGTGTGCGGCCAGGATGGCCGCCACCGCCGGGACGCGTCGTCCGCTCCGACCCGGCGAGCGAAGCGCCTGCGACGAGCGGGGCATGAGCGAGCCGAGGGACGCGGCGAGCGAATCATCGTCTCAGACCCACGGGCAGTTGGAGTTCCGATCGCCGAACGTGCCGCCGGTGCGGTAGCGGTCGAGCGTGAACGGCTTCAGCTCGTCGGGCTTGTCGCCCGTCACCAGCATTCGCGCGGTCAGCTTGCCGACCCCAATCATCTTGAAGCCGTGGTTCGAGTCGGCGATCACCCACGCGTTGTCGGCGACGTGGTCGAACACGGGCACGTTGTCGGGCGTGAACGCGCCGATCCCGCCGTTGCGCCGCTCCTTGAAGTACGGCCGCAGGTTCTCGAACCGCTTGAACAGCATGCCGAGCGTGGCGCAGTAGTAGTCGGCGAACCAGTCGTCGGCCTGGTACTCGTCGTTGAGGTGGCCGTACGGCTCGACGTTGGCCCGCGGCCCGAGCTTGATCGGGATCGTCCCGCCCTGCAGGCCCGGCGCGCCGACCCGCTCGGCGGCGTACCGGGTGTACGAGTAGAAGTGGTCTTGGAGCATCTCGCCGTCCTCGCCGTGGACCGGCGTGTTCATCAACTCGACGTGCAGCACCGGCGAGTCGCGGTGGGCGGCGGTGCGGAAGTCGACCCCCTCCGGCAGCAGCACCTCGCCCTCGAGCAGGCGCCAGTACGTCCACATGTCCATGTCCGCCTCGACGTGGCCGTCGGGGTAGACGACATCGAGCGTCGCCGGGCCGCCGAGCCACTCCCAGTGGGTCGGCGTCCACGCCCCCGCCCCGACGACGACCTGGTCGCAGGCGATGCGGCCGTGGTCGGTCTCGACCGCCAGCACCGACCCGGACGCGTCGAGGTCGTAGCCGGTCACCGCCGTGCCGTAGACCCGGCGAACGCCCCACTGCCGACACTTCTGGTCGAGCCCCCACATCGCCATGTGCGTTCCGGCGTACCCGGAGCGGTGCTCGTGCAGGACGACGTCGCAGTTGTCGGTCTTGAAGTCGGGCCACAGGTCGTTGAGGAACCGGTGCGCGGCGGCGCCGGTGTAGACGTCGGACGGGTAGCCGCTCGCCGCCTGCGACGCCTGGAGCCGCAGGTAGTCCTCCTCCTGGTTGGCCTCGCCGACCGACACGTACCCGACCTGCTGGAACCCGAGGTTGACCGGGTCGGACTCCCACACCTCGACGCTCGCCCGCAGGATGGCGTGCAGCGGGCCGGTCATGTAGAGGTTGCGCACGCAGCCGCAGGCCAGCCCGCTGGCGCCGGCGCCGGGGCCCTGCTTGTCGATCAGGACGACGTCGCCGCCGACGCCCTGGCCGGTGCGCTCGAGGAGCATCGCCAGGTGGTACGCCGTCGACAACCCGTGGATGCCGGCGCCGACGACGACGAACCGGGCCGCCGGCGGCAGCGGGTCGGGGTCGAAGACCGGGATCACCGGCGGGTTGGCCGGCCGGCCCTCGACCGTCGGCGGCAGCGGCCGGTTGGCGAACGGGTACCACTGGTTGTGCCCGGTCGGGTTCGGGGTCGGGTTCGGGGTCGGGTGGGAATTGGTCACCATGTCTCCTTCGGGAGCGGGAACGAGGATCCGATCGTCCGCCAGATCAGGGGGACGCCGGGGCG
>JBFGCT010000228.1:0-5121 GCA_041581055.1 Ilumatobacteraceae bacterium
CCCGGTCGACACCGACGCGACCCGCGCCCGGCTCGGCGTCGATCTCTCGGCGTGCGCCTACCGAGCGGTCACCGACGATCGGGAGGCGAGCGAGGCCAGCGCGGACTTCGACGTGTTCGTCAACGGCACGTACCTCAGCTCGGCGGCCAACCGCGCCCGGGTCGGGTACTACTACGTGCACTTCCCGCGTCCCCCGAGGACGCGCCGTGAGCGCGCCCGCCATCGCCTGGGGGTCGCTGGTGTCAAGCTGCTCTCGCTGCCGCCGTCGCTCCCGCACCGCCTGGGCGAGATCCAGGCCGCGTTCGACCGGCGCGTCGAGCGGCTGGAGTTCGTCGAGACGTACCACCGGTTCCTGGCCAACTCCGCGTTCACCGCGTCGTGGACGCGCCGGCTGTGGGGCGTCGACGCCGAGGTGCTGCACCCGCCGGTGCGGGCGACGGTGGCCCCCGGGGAGAAGCGGCCGCTGATCCTCGTCCTCGGGCGGTTCTTCGACCCGTCCTACGGGCACAGCAAGAAGCAGATGGAGCTGCTCGAGACCTTCGCCGAACTGCACTGGGCCGGCCGGCTGCCGGGCTGGGAGCTGGCGATCGTCGGAGGCTGCGACACGGCGAACCGCGAGTTCGCCCTCGCCGTCAAGCGCGCCGCCGTCGGGCTTCCTGTCGCGGTGCACGTCAACGCGCCGGGCGACGTCGTCGAGCGGCTGCTCGGCGAGGCGTCGCTGTACTGGCACGCCGCCGGCTACGGCGAGGACGAGGATCGCCATCCGGAGCGGTTCGAGCACTTCGGGATCTCCGTCGTGGAGGCGATGGCCGCCGGCGCGGTGCCGCTGGTGCACGGTCGGGCCGGCCCGGTCGAGATCGTCAGGCCGGGGGTCGACGGCGCGCACTGGGACACCCTCGACGAGCTCGCCGACCATACGGTCGAACTCGTCGGCGACGACGAGCGGCGGGCAACGCTCGGTTCCTCCGCGGTCGACCGCGCCGGCGCGTTCTCCGCCACCCGCTTCGAGCGCGCGGTCCGCGAGGCGGTGCTCGCCGACTCGGGCGGCGACGCCGATCGGGCGCCTGTCCGGCGGGTGTAGGGCGCGCCGGCCCGGTTCAGCTCACGTAGCCCATGACGTCGATGACGACGTTGGTGTTGCCACGGTCGTTGAACAGCTTGATCGCCCCGTCAGAGCCGAGCTTGATCATCACGAGGTTCGGCGTGTTCCGGTTCGGGCCGAAGTTCACGCTGGAGACGGTCGGCCGGCTGGCGTCGGACGGGAAGGCGGTGAAGAAGCCGCCCGTGGTCGACCCCGTCGACAAGACGTTGATCACCACGGCCGTCGCGTTCGACGGCACGCCGGCCCGTCCGCGGAGCTGCAACGTCCTGGTCTCGCCCGGCCCGAGCGGCCGCTTCGCGGTGCCGATGCCATGGCGGCTGTCGACCGACCGCGTCGGGCTGATCGTGGTGATCGGCTTGCCGTACGGGCCGAAGCTGCCGAAGACGTCCACGATCATGTTCGTGCTGGTCACCGATGAGCGAATCGCGATGTAGCCGCCGGCGCCGACCTTGACGACGGCGAGGTTGGCCCGCGCGCCGTTGACGCGGCCGTTCACGTTCGACGCGTCCGGCATGCTCTCGCCCTTCGGATAGGCCGTGACGTAGTTTCCGTGACCGCCGGGAGCGTCGGTCGTGATGTTCAACACCACGCTCTCCGCGTTCGCCGGGACGCCGGCCACGCCGGCGACCTTGAGGTAGCGGGTCTCCCACGGGCCGAATCGCTGTGCCGGCCCGCCGATTCCATGACGGCTGTCCATCAGCCGGTGCGGCACGACCCCCTCGAATCCGGCGCCGTCGTTGTGGCGGCCGTCGGTGCCGAACCAGCCGGCGACGTCGGCGATGATGTGGGTCGGGCCGTAGGGGTTGTAGATCCGGATCTTGCCGCCCGCCCCCACCCGGGCCAGGACCATGTTCGGGGTGGGTTGGCCGTTGCGGACGTTGAGGTTCGACGTGCTCGGATAGGCGCCGAAGCTGGCCTGGTCGCTGAAGAGGTTGCCGACCCTGGGCGGCTTGGGCACGACGGCGATGTGGCCGGAGCGGGGCGCGTCGACGGCGGTGACGTTGAGCAGGACGGCGGAGACGCCGGCGCTCGGAATCCCGTGCTTGCCGGTGACCTTCAGCTCGTGGTTGGCGATCTCGGCGCGCCGCTTGACCGGGTTCGGATCCGAGTTGCGGCCGTCGCCCGCGCGCACCTTGCCGTCGGTGATGCCGAGGCCGATGCGGGTGTCGAGGATGCGCGTCGGCGTCGTCGGGTGGAACTCGCCCTTCACCGGGGGCGGCGTGCCGTTGGCGTTGTGGGTGCACCGCTCGAATCCGAAGCACACGGCGTCGAGGTCGACGGTCGGGATGTTGCTCGCCGTGATCGGGGTGAAGACGCTGATGCCGCGTCCGGTGGCGGTGTCCTTGACGAAGAGCACGTACCAGCCGGGCCAGCCGACGCCGCCGGTCCACTGCGCGCCCTTGCTGCCGCCGCTGCCGAACGCGCCGTAGTCGACGTAGCCGTTGGTCTGCAGCGGCGCCGGCGGGTCCGGGTAGCCGGTCGCGATCTGGAAGGTGTTGACGTGGACCCGCCCCTCGGTGATCGGCGTGGAGGAGATGATGTCGCCGTCGATGCGGAAGGTGCCGTGCTGGCCGAGGACCGGCATCCGGATCTGGCCGAGGTTGCTGGTCGACGGCGACGCCTCGAAGTGCACGCCGCCGACGTTCGACGTCCACGGGCTGTAGTGGCCGCACTCGCCGGGGTACATCTCGAAGCGGACCTTGACGAGCGAACCGAGACTGGGATGGTTGTTCGGCACCGAGTTCGTCCCGACCAGGTTGCCCGCGCTGTTCCAGTTGAGCTGCGGGCCGCTGTGCGCGCAGGGCGGGACGTCGTAGATCGGGCCGCCGTTGCCGCCGCTGTAGATGGCGTCGATGCCGATGCCGCCGACGACGGGCGAGACGACGGTCATCGTGTGGGAACCCGCTGATACGTTGCTGGTCGGCAGCTGCAGTGCGGTGGTCGAGGCGACGAGGGCTGCGGCGGTCAGCAGTGTCGAGCGGCGTGAGGCCATGATGGGGGGCTCCTGGAGTTGACCGGGCGTGGTCCTCGCGTTATCGGCGCTCGCCGCCCCGACCTTGAGAGCGATCTCCCACTCGCACTTTGGCCTGGACAACGCCACGTTGGCCAGGGCAGCGCCCCGCCCGACCCGCGGCGAGTCTGGCACGGCGAACCGGTCGACAACCGGTCAGGCCGTCGACGTGCCCTGCTTGTCCTTCTTCGCCGCCTTCTGCGCCTTCTTCCACTCGCGCACCTTGCCCAGCGCCTCCGGTCCGTCGATGTCGGCGACCGAACGCGGCACGTCGTCGCCGAACGCGCCGGCCGCCTTCCGCCAGCCTTCGGGCGCGACCCCCATCCGCTTGGCCAGCAGGGCGACGAAGATCTTGGTCTTCTCCTCGCCGTAGCCCGGCAGCGCCCGCAGCCGCTTGGCGAGCTCGGCGCCGTCGGCGACGTCGCGCCAGATGTTGGCGGCGTCGCCGTCGTACTCGTCGGCGAGCACGACGCAGACCTCGTGGACGCGCTTGCCCATCGACGCGGGGAAGCGATGGATCGCCGGCTTCTCGGCGCAGACGGCAACGAACTCCTCGGGGTCCATCGCCGCGATCCGCACCGGGTCGAGGTGGCCGAGCCGCGCCCGCAACGTGTTCGGCCCGGCGAACGCCCATTCCATCGGCACCTGCTGGTCGAGCAGCATCCCGATCAACAGCGCCGTGCCGTCGGAGTTGAGGAGCCCGTCGGCGGCGGGATCACCGGTGATGTAGAGGCTGGGCATGGCAGTTCACGCTACCCGCGCGCCCGCCCCCCACCGGTTTTGTGTGACCGAAGACGTCGAGGTTGGCGATGTTCGGTCACACAAACCGGGGATGGCCCGCCCCCCACCGGTTTTGTGTGACCGAAGATGTCGAGGTTGGCGATGTTCGGTCACACAAACCGGGGATGGCCGGCTCAGGTCAGGAGGGGGTCGACGGCCTCGGGGTCGATGTCGTAGCGGGCGATGGCGTCGTCGACGGTGGCGGCGTCGACGTTGCCCTCGGCGAGCAGCCCGGTGAGCACGCCGACGACGACGTGGCCGGTGTCGATCTCGAAGTAGCGGCGCAACGCCTCGCGGGTGTCGGACCGGCCCATCCCGTCGGTCCCGAGCGGGACGAACGTCCGATCGGGCAGGAACCGCAGGATCTGCTCGGGGACGGCGGCCATGAAGTCGGAGACGGCGGTGATCGGGCCCTCGGAGTCGGCGAGGATCTGGGCCACGCGCGGCACGCGGGCCTCCTGCGACGGATGGAGTCGATTCCACCGCTCGGCGCCCAGCGCCTCGTCGCGCAGCGCCTTGTACGACGTCGCCGACCACAGTTCGGCCGCCACGCCGTAATGCTCGGCCAACTCGACGGCGGCCTGCCGGGCGGCGGTGTGCGCCGACCCGGAGAACAGGATCGTCGCCCGATGCCGGCCACCGTCGGGGGCGTCGGCGAAGCGGTACAGCCCCACGACGATCGACTCGGCCAGACCCGGGGTGTCGGGCAGCGCCGGCATCTCGTAGTTCTCGTTGTACAACGTGATGTAGTAGAAGACGTCGGTCTCGTCGGGCGGGCCGCCGCCATACATCCGTTTGAAGCCGGCCTGGACGATCGCGCCGACCTCGTAGGCGAACGCCGGGTCGTAGGCCTGCACCGGCGGGACCGTCGAGGCGAGCACCAGGCTGTGCCCGTCCTGGTGCTGGAGACCCTCGCCGAGCAGCGTCGTGCGGCCGGCGGTCGCGGCCATCAGGAAGCCGCGGGCGCGGATGTCGGCCGCCTGCCAGATCAGGTCGCCGACCCGCTGGAACCCGAACATCGAGTAGAAGGTGTAGAACGGCACCATCGGGACGCCGCGGGTGGCGTAGGCGCTGCCGGCGGCGATGAAGCTGGCCATCGAGCCGGCCTCGGTGATGCCCTCCTCGAGGATCTGGCCCTTGGCCGACTCCGAGTACGACAGCAGCAGGTCGTGGTCGACCGGCTCGTACTTCTGGCCCTGGGCGGCGTAGATGTTCAGCTCCCGGAACA
>JBFGCT010000229.1:0-4988 GCA_041581055.1 Ilumatobacteraceae bacterium
CATGGAGGACAAGATCTTCGAGGTCGTCATCCCCATGGAGGAGGTCGACGAGTTCAAGAACGGCAAGAAGCAGACCGTCCAGCGCAAGGTCTTCCCCGGCTACCTGCTCGTTCGCTGCAAGATGGAGGACGAGTCCTGGTACTGCATCCGCAACACGCCAGGCATCACGGGGTTCGTCGGCCAGAGCCGCCACGGCCAGAAGCCGACGCCGCTCTCCCGTCGCGAGATCAAGACCTTCCTCACGCCCAAGACCGACGGCGTCGAGTCCGCGCCGCGCCGCAAGGCCAAGCTCGACTACGAAGAGGGCGAGAGCGTGCGGGTGAAGGAAGGCCCGTTCGCCGACTTCACCGGCGAGATCGCCGAGATCAACGCCGACCACATGAAGCTCAAGGTGCTGGTCAACATCTTCGGCCGGGAGACCCTGGTCGAGATGGACTTCAGCCAGGTCGCGAAATTGTGACCGCCGCCAGGCGCTGAGCGATCCGCTCGTCACACCCACTCTCGAAGACACCAGAAGGACACACCCATGGCCAAGAAAAAGGTTGCCGCGATCGTCAAGATCCAGATCGAGGCCGGCAAGGCCAGCCCGGCGCCGCCCGTCGGCACCGCGCTCGGCCCGCACGGCATCGCCATCATGGACTTCGTCAAGGCGTACAACGCCAGGACCGAGTCGCAGGTCGGCACCGTCGTGCCCACCGAGATCACGATCTACGAGGACCGGACGTTCGACTTCATCCTGAAGACCCCGCCGACGCCGGTGCTGATCCGCCAGAAGGCCGGGCTCGCCAAGGCGGCGAACAACCCGGGTTCGGAGACGGTCGGCAGCATCACGGAGGCCGACCTCGAAGAGATCGCCACGATCAAGATGCCCGACCTCAACGCCTACGACCTCGACGCCGCCAAGCTCCAGGTCCGCGGCACCGCACGGTCGATGGGGATCACCGTCGCCTGACCGCTTTGGCCCCAGCGGCCTCTAGATTCTGAACCGCCTCGACCGGGAGCACCTCGCCCGGCGGGCTCGACCCTGAGGGAGACACGAAATGTCCGGCAAGAAGTTCACCGACGCGCTGAAGCAGTTCGACCGAGAGCAGGTCTACGGCCCGGTCGAAGCGGTCACGCTGTCCAAGACGATGGCGACCGCCAAGTTCGACGAGAGCATCGACATCGCGATCCGCCTCGGCGTCGACCCGCGCAAGGCCGACCAGATGGTGCGCGGCACCGTCGCCCTGCCCGCCGGCACGGGCAAGGACGTCCGGGTGGCGGTCTTCGCCACCGGCGACGCCGCCGACGAGGCGCGCGCGGCTGGCGCCGACATCGTCGGCGCCGACGATCTCGCGGCCGACGTCGAGGCCGGCAAGATGGACTTCGATCTCGTGATCGCCTCGCCCGACATGATGCCCCTCGTCGGCCGCCTGGGCCGCACGCTCGGCCCGCGCGGGCTGATGCCCAACCCCAAGACCGGCACCGTCACGACCGATGTCGGCAAGGCGGTCGAGGAGTTCAAGGGCGGCAAGGTCGAGTACCGCACCGACCGCTACGGCAACGTGCAGGTTCCGATCGGCAAGGCGAGCTTCGAGCCGGACGCGCTGTCGTCGAACTTCTACGCCGTGATCGACGAACTCCAGCGGGCCAAGCCGGCGTCGGCCAAGGGCCGCTACATCAAGAAGATCGCCGTGTCCTCCACGATGGGGCCCGGGGTGCGCGTCGACACGAGCCGCCTCAAGCCCGAGGCCTGAGGCTGCGCGAACTCCGATGTTGAGCGTCCCGAGGGGCGCGCCCCGGCGCGGCGCGACGGCGCGTTGAGCGCGTCGCGCTTCCACTCGTATCGGCGGTAGCCGAGGTCGAACACGCGGCGCATCATCAGGTACATCGCCTCGGTCGCCGCCCGCCGCCGCTGGGCGCCCGACGTCGAGCGGCTCGACGGTGCAGCGCTCGCCGATCATCGCATCGAACCCCGGCGCGGGCGGGGGCGTCCCCCTCCGTCCGGCTCAGGTCAGCAGGCGCCGGCCCTGGCGGCGACGGACCATGTTGCGCAGCGGTGTCCGCACCGCCTCGAGGCCGAGGTAGAACGCCGGGAACGTCAGCAGGACCAACGTCGTCGAGCTGACCAGTCCACCCATCAGGGTGAAGCCGAGCGATTCCCAGAACGGGTCGCTCAACGACAGCGGGAGCAGCCCGACGACGGTGGTCAACGTGGTTGCGACGAGTGGCCGGAACCGCGTGGTGATCGCGTGCTGGATCGCCTCGCCCGCCGACACGCCTTCCCGCCGCTGACGGTTCGCCGAGTCGACGAGCAGGATCGTGTTGTTGACCGCCACGCCGATCAGCGCGATGAAGCCGACGACGGCGAGGAACGACAGCGGGTTGTCGGTCGCCGCGAGGATCCCGAACACGCCGAGGAAGCTGAACGGGATCGCCAGGAAGATCAATATCGACTGCGCCAGCGATCGGAACTGGATCGTGATCAACAGCAGCATCAGGAACAGCGCCACCACGCCGGCGACGCCAAGGGCGGCGAAGTCGTCCTGGTTGTCCGACTCCAGCCCGAAGTCGAATCCGAGCGCGTCGGCCGGCACACCGCGCGCTTCGACGACCGCCGGCGGGAACTCGTCTTCGACGACCGCTTGCGTGCTGTTCAAGATGCCGGTCAGGCCCTGATCCTCGTCGTACTTGGCGCGCACCTCGATGATCCGCTGGCCGTCGACGCGGGCGATCTCGCCGTCGGTCGACACGATCGCGTCGATCACCGTGGCCGTCTGTCCGCCGGACTCGACCTGCGACCCCAGCAGCGAGTCGCGAATGTCCTCGGCGAGCTGCTGGGCGGCGGCCACCGCCGAGGGATCGCCGACCTCGATCTGGGTGGCGAACGGGAACTCGAGCACCGGCGGACCGTTCTCCAACTGGCCGACGGTGACCCTGACGCCTTGGATCGGCGCGACGCCCGCTTCGATGCGTTCGACGAACGTCGGCGCCTTGGTCGAGCGGGAGTCGATCGGCGAGAGGTCGAGGAACGTCTCGGTCACCCGCTCGTTGCCGCGCACGTACTGGGAGCGCTCGAGCTCGTCGCCGAGCACGCCGGTGACCACCGCGTCGATCTCGTCGGAGATGGCCTGCGACTGCTCGATCGTGGTGCCGGGCGGGAACTCGGCGGAGATCTGGAGTCCGGTCGAATCCTTGCCCGTCGGGAAGATCGAGAACGGCAGCGAGCCGGCGATCCGGCCGCCGGCCATGATCGCCACCAGCGCCAGCCCGACGAGGCCGAAGCCGGCGAACCGGCCCCTCCAACCGTTGCGCCACGGGTAGGCGGCGAGTCGGCCGACCGCGCCGGCGATCTGCTTCTCGGCGCGCACGACCGGGTTGCGGCTCGGCCCGGTCCGCAGCAGGAAGACACGGGCGACCGCGGGGATGAACACGATCGAGAAGGCGAACGAGAGGAGCAAGGTGATAATCACCGTCGAGGGGATCGAGCGGATGAACTCGCCGAGGATCCCGCCGATGAACAGCATCGGCGAGAACACGACGACGGTGGTCAGGGTGCCGGCGAGCGACGCCGACCCGACACGCTCCAGGGCGGTGCGGACCACCCCGAGCTCGCGCGTCGGCTCGATCTCGTCCGGTTCGTCACGGTGGGAGTCGATCGACTCGGAGATCACGATCGCGTCGTCGACCAAAAGGCCGAGCGTGAGGATCAGGCCGAACAGCGTGATCGTGTTCAGCGAGTAGCCGAACACCCACAATCCGATCAGCGCGCCCATCAGCACGACCGCCATGAAGCCGGCGGTGATCACCGCGGCGCGCCAACCGATCAGCAGCAGGCTGACGAAGGCGACGGCCAGCAAGCCGGTCAGCAGGTTGGTGGTCAGCGAGGAGAGCTGCTGGCGCACGCCGACCGCGAAGTCGGCGGTGATCGCCGCCGAGAAGCCGTCGTCGAGCCCCGCCCGCTCCGGTGTCAGGCGGTCCTCGATCATGTCGCTGAAGCCGAGCACGTCGAGATCGGACGTGGTGGACCGGACCAGCCCGATGGCGATCGCGTCCTGGTACCCCGAACTGTCGAGCGCGACGCGCGTGAACCGGGTGAGGCGGACCTCGTCGGCGCCGGTGACCGGGTCGATCGACTCGGTGAGGAGCTCGCGGACGTCGGCCTCGGCGACGTCGGCCTCGGCTTCGAGGACGCTGCTCAGCAGGCTCGCCTGCTCCTGCAGCTTCTCGGGCGGCGCGCCCGGCGGCCCGATGATCGAGACCAACGCGTCGAACCTGCCGACGAGCTTGGCGGCGTTGACCGGGTTGTAGAAGATCTCCACGCCGTCGGGCACGTCGAGGGCGAGGTCGAGCAGCAGTTGCGTGCCGACGTCGGAGTCGATTCCGCTCTCGAACTCGACGACGATCGAGAACGAGCTCGGGCGGGCGGTCGCGGCGGTCGACACGACACCGTCGACGCCGCCGAACGCCTCCTCGAGCGGGCGGACGACCTCGGCGTCGACGACGGCCGCGTCGTCGACGAAGTACGTGCCGGACACGACCGAGATCGGAGTGTTGATCGGTGGAAACCCCTCGCGGTCGAGCCCGAAGCCGAAGGCCGACGCGCCGGCGATCAGGACGACGGTCAACAGCCCGATCGTGACCTTCCAGCGGCGGGCGGCCTCGGTGGCGATCGCCGCGATGATCGAGCGCTTGTGCGGCGACGTCGCGCCGACCGCCGGCTGCTCGGTCGCCCCCCGCCCGATGTCGTCGAGGGTGTGTTCGAGGGTCATGACGGGGCTCCAGCCGAGCCGGCGAGGCGACACGATGTGTCGCAGCGATCGCCGGCGCGAAATCGCCGCTCAGGATAGGCAACGATTTTGCCGCCACCGACGCCACGCGCAGTGGATCGCCCCGCCTGCGGCCCTAGCCTTTCCAGTCACAACTGAACAGGTCGCTCGCCGCAGACCGTTGGTCCGCCCTCCGGGGCGGGTAATGCCAGAGATGGCGCCAGCCGAGGTGCATACCGC
>JBFGCT010000230.1:0-4941 GCA_041581055.1 Ilumatobacteraceae bacterium
ACTCTCCGGTGAGAGGTGAGACCGACAGGTGGTCTCACCTCTCACCGGAGGACAGCCAGGCGGCGATCGCCGCGCCGATCTCGTCGGCGCTGTCCTCCGGGATGAAGTGGGTCCCGGCGACGGTGACCTCGGACTGGTTCGGCCAGGAGCGGCAGAACTCGCGCTGCGCGCCGATCAGGATCGCCCCCGGGTCGGCGTTGACGAACAACTTGGGCACGTCGCTGCCGCGCAACCACTCGGCGTAGGCCTGCACGATCGCGGTGACGTCGGCCGGCTCGCCCTCGATCGGGATCTGGCGCGGCCAGGTCAGCGTCGGCCGCCGGCTCTCGCCCGGTGTGGCGAACGGCCGCCGGTACTCGTCGTGCTCCTCCGGGGCGAGGTCGCGGATAATCGCGCTCGGCAGAACCGCCTCGACGAACAGGTTCTTCTCGAGCACCATCTCCTCGCCGGCGGGTGAGCGGAAGGCCTGGAAGATGCCGCGCGCGTTCTCCGGCCAGTCGTCCCACGACCCGACCGGGCGGACGATCGCCTCCATGTACGCGATCCCGGCGACCCGGGCCGGGTGGCGGTGCGCCCAGTGGAACCCGAGCGCCGAGCCCCAGTCGTGAATGACGAACACGATCTCGTCACCGAGGTCGAGTTGGTCGAGCAGCCCGTCGAGCCAGGCCCGGTGCTCGACGAAGGTGTACGAACCCGGGCCCGAGTCGTCGAGCTTGTCGCTGTCGCCCTGCCCGATGAGGTCGGGCGCGACGCACCGGCCGAGCGCGGCGACATGCGGGACGATGTTGCGCCAGAGGTACGACGACGTCGGGTTGCCGTGCAGGAACACGATCGCCCGGTTGGTCCCGTCGACAGGACCGGAATCGAAATACGCCATCGACTTGGTCGTGCCGTCGACGGTCACGTCGGCGTGCTGCTTGGGGAGGGGCTCGGTCGTCATGACCACAGCGTTGCAGAACGATCCACCGCGCCCGGAAGCGGGGCGCGGTCAGCGGACCGGCGGCCCGCGCCGCCAACCGCGATCAGGGAACTAGAGCGCGAGTCGGGCGGTCGCCGCGAGGCAGGTCTGCTCTCGACCGGCGATGTAGCCGGCGGTGTAGGTGGCGCCCCGCTCGAGCTGGGCCGACATCACGGCGGACCCCTCCGACGAGTTGCCCGTCACGGACGTCATCGCGATCGGCGGCGTCGTATACCGCGCGACCAAGCCCGGCCACAGCCCGACCGAATGGCCGTACCCGCCGGGGTCGCAGCCAACCGGCATTCGGTAGCTGCAGATCACCGAGTCCGTCGTGACGGCGGTGATCTTCAGTTCGGGCTCGAAGACCACCGGCTGGTCGTTCGGCGACGGCAGAGAGCACGTGGCGACGACATTCTCGATGCCCGGCCCGACCCCCCAGCCCACGATCGTCGGGGTGATCTCGAACGCGCCCGCCATGACCAGCGTTCCCACCTGCGTGTTCGAGGACGGTGTCGCCGTCGGATTGATGATGCCCTGCTCCCACGGCACGATCTGCGTGCCCTGCCACCACGTCGCGAAGTTCCCATAGGCGACGGGTTGGTTGCCGGGCAACGTCAGATACGTCGCCGTGATCTGATCGGCGGACATTTGTATGACATTGACCGTCGTCGTCGTTTGCAGCTCGCTCATGGCGTGTCCCCTCCGCTGGTTTCGCCGGGACCGTACCAGAGCGACCAAGTGGCACGTGCGGGCCGCGTCGCGGTCGCGCTCGCGCCCTGTGCGGGCGCGTCGCGCAGCCCGCCGATCAGCGGAATCGCGGCGGCGCCGCGTCGTCCGCCCGCCGCTGAGCCTGCCCCCGCAACCTACGATCGTCGCGATGCCGGCCGACGAGCACCGCTTCTACCGGGAGTTCGCGGCCTGGTGGCCGTTGATCTCGCCGGTCGCCGACTCGGAGCAGGAGGCGGCGTTCGCCGCCGGCCTGCTCGCTTCGGGCACGATCGCCGTCCACGACGTGCTCGAGCTCGGCAGCGGCGGCGGGAACAACGCGGCCCACCTCAAGCGGCGTTTTGCGCTGACCCTGGTCGATCGCTCGCCGGAGATGCTCGACGTGTCGGCGGCGCTCAACCCCGAGTGCGAGCACGTCTGCGAGGACATGCGGACGCTCCGCCTCGACCGGGACTTCGACGCTGTCTTCGTGCACGACGCGATCGAGTACATGGTCACCGACTGGGAGCTCGGCGAGGCGATCGAGACCGCGTGGACCCATCTGCGGCCGGGCGGCGTGGCGGTGTTCATGCCCGACCACACCGCCGAGACGTTCATGGCATCGTCCGAACACGGCGGATCCGACGCGCCCGACGGCCGTGGCGCCCGCTACCTCGAGTGGACGTGGGATCCCGATCCGACCGACCACTGGGTGACGACCGACTACGTCTTCGTGTTCCGTCACGCCGACGGCACGACCGACGTCGAGCACGAGTCGCACCGCACCGGCCTGTTCCACGAGGAGACGTGGCTACGCCTGCTCGCCGAGGCCGGGTTCGAGCCCGACGTCGTCACCGAGGAGACCGACGACGACCGGCCGCCGCGCCGGGTCTTCCTCGGGCGCCGCCCGGCGGGCTGAGGTCGCGGCTGGGCCCGATCAGGCGGCGCGCAGCGCGTCAACCAGCGGGGCCATCTTGTCGAGCGCCTCCAGCACCTCGTCGCGCGGGCCCTGGGGAAGCATGAACACGGCACGGCGCACGCCCTTGCCGGCGAGCTTGGTCAGCTCCTCCTCGTCGGGCCGCGCCCCGAACACACCGAGCTCGACGGACGCCGGATCGCGACCGATCTGCTCGCACGCCCGCTCGACCTCGCCCCACTTGTCGAGCGGGTGCCGGCCGCCGATCGGCATCCACCCGTCGCAGAACTCGGCGATGTGCGCGGCGGTCTTCGGCCCGGCGTCGCCGCCGAGGATGATCGGCGGGCCGCCGGCCTGCGTCGGCTTGGGCCACGCCCAGCTCGGCTCGATCCGCACGTGGTCGCCGGAGAACGACGCCTCGTCCTCGGTCCAGAGCTCCTTCATCGCGAGGATGTTCTCGCGCAGGATCGCCCGCCGCTCGCCGTACGCGGTGCCGTGTTGGCCCATCTCCTCCTTGTTCCACCCGTATCCGACGCCGAACAGGAATCGCCCGTCGGCGACGCGGTCGACGCTGGCGACCTCCTTGGCCGTGTGGATCGGGTCACGCTGGGCGACGAGGCAGATGCCGGTCGCCAACTTGATCGTCGACGTGACCGCGGCGGCGGCGCCGAGGGCGACGAACGGGTCGAGCGTGCGGCTGTAGAACCCCGGCAACGGTGGCGCCCCCTCCCGACCTCCCCACGGGGTGGCCCGGCTCGTCGGGATGTGCGAGTGCTCTGGGAACCACAGCGACTCGAATCCGTGCGCCTCGGCCTCGCGGGCGAGCTCGAGCGGATCGATCGTCTGGTCGGTCGGGAAGATCTCGACGCCGATGTGCATGACGGCGAACCTAGTGCCCTGGCCGGAACGTTCGGGTGTCGACGAGTCGCCCTTCGTCCTGATCGGATCGCGCGAACCCCGGTCGTCGACGAGTTGTCGGGCGCCTGAGCCCGGTCGTCGCACTGTTCATTCAATGTTTCCCCCGGCAGCGGAACAGGGAACGCCCAGGTCATGTTGAGTAGGTGCATGCATCCGCTGAGTGATCGTTTTCGGGACGTGCGCGCCCGCACCGAGCGTCTGGCCGCCCCGCTGTCGGCCGAGGACCAGGTCGTGCAGTCGATGGCGGACGCCAGCCCGACCAAGTGGCATCGGGCGCACACGACGTGGTTCTTCGCCGAGTTCGTCCTCGGCGCCGACGGCACGAGCGCCCGCGTCTGGGATCGCCCCGAGTACCGCTTCCTGTACAACAGCTACTACGAGGCGGTCGGCGCCCGTCATCCCCGTCCCGCGCGCGGGCTCGTCACCCGGCCCTCGCTCGCCGCGGTCGCGGAGTACCGCGCCCAGGTCGACAAGGAGGTCGACGAGCTCCTCGCCGCCGGCGCCGAGGAGTCGGTCGCCGAGGTCGTCGAGCTCGGCACGCACCACGAGGAGCAGCATCAGGAGCTGATGCTGATCGACATCAAGCACGTCTTCTCGCTGAACCCGGCGATCGGGCCGGCGTACGCCGACCTCGCGCCCGCCCCGACCCCCGACCCGGGCGCGACCGGGTGGATCGAGTTCCCCGGTGGCACCGTGCCGATCGGCCACGGGGCGGCGAACGGGTTCGCGTTCGACAACGAGGGCCCGTGTCACGACGTGCGGCTCTACGACTTCGCGCTCGCCGACCGGCTGGTGACCGCCGCCGAGTGGCTGGAGTTCATGGCCGACGGCGGGTACCGGCGCCCGGAGCTGTGGCTGTCCGACGGCTGGCACCGGGCGCAGGTCGAGGGGTGGGAGTCGCCGGCGTATTGGCGGCGCAATCCCGATCGGCCGACCGAGTGGTGGGTCCACACGCTGACCGGCCTGCGCGACGTCGACCCCCACGAGCCGGTCGCGCACGTGTCGTACTTCGAGGCCGACGCCTTCGCCGCGTGGGCGGGCGCCCGACTCCCGACCGAGTTCGAGTGGGAGCACGCCGCCGTCGGCCGGGCGCCCACCGGCCGTTTTCTCGACGAGCGCGATCCGACGTTCAACTACCACCCCGGCGGCGCCGGCGGGCCGACGGGCGATCTCCGCCAGCTCTTCGGCGACTGCTGGGAGTGGACCGCCTCGGCGTACCAGCCGTACCCGGGGTTCCGGCCGATCGCCGGCGCGATCGGCGAGTACAACGGCAAGTTCATGTCGGGACAGCAGGTCTTGCGCGGGGGCGGCGCGCTCACGCCCGACGGCCACACCCGCGCCACCTACCGCAACTTCTTCCCCCCGCACACCCGTTGGCACCTCGCCGGCGTCCGGCTCGCCCGCGACCCCAACTGACCGCGCCGCCGGCGACCGTCAGCCCGAC
>JBFGCT010000231.1:0-4743 GCA_041581055.1 Ilumatobacteraceae bacterium
CGACGAACTGTACGCGACCGGCGCCGCGGCGGCGCGGGACGGACCACTTGAACGCGCCGTGCCGGACGTCGACGAACTGTACGCGACCGGCGCCGCGGCGGCGCGGGACGGACTACTTGAACGCGCCGTGCCGGACGTCGACGAAGACGAGTCGGTGGTCCGAGCTGGGGAACGGGAACGTCCCGACCAGCGGGAACAGCGGGTCGGACGCCAGCGGCCAGAAGACGCCGGCGCCGGTGATCTGCAGGTTCTTGCTCGGCAGCACGTAGTCGGCGCGCAGGTTGCCCGGGGCGCCGCCGAAGGGGGCCGGCGGGAACCCGTCGAAGAAGTCGGCGGTGTCGAACGCCGGGTCGCCGACGTGCAGCGTGTTGGCGTTGCCCTGCAGCGCCGACTGCTCGGCGCCGCCGGGGCTCGCCGGGGTGACCTTCGCGTTGACCCGCGGGTTGTCGAGCAGCTGCTGGATCGAACCGGGGATGCTGTCACCGTCGAGCGGGTCGGAGTTCTGGTCGCCGGCGATGACGAACATCGAGCCCGGCTTCAACCCGCCGACGTTCCCGTCGTCGTCGTAGATGTAGCTGCCGACGCTCTTGCCGGGGCCCACGTAGTCGGCCCAGAACCGGATCTCGTCGTGGTTGCGGGTGCCGTTGCGGTCCTCGGGGCCGTCGAACACCGGCGGCGTCGGGTGGCTGACGAGGAAGTGCACCGCCTTCTTGCCGATCTCGATCGGGACGTCCCAATGGGACTTCGAGGAGAGACGGAACACATCGAGCTCGGCCGGCGAATACCACGGCGTGCCCGGCGGATCCTCGGGCAGCAGCGCTCCCGGCATGTCCTTCCACAAGAAGTTCTGGAACGTGCGGATGCCGGAGAAGTCGATCGGATACCTGGAGTACACCGCCATCCCGAACTGGCCGGGGAAGAAGCCGAACCCGAACGCGTCGTTCGGCCCGCCGACCATGTTGTTGTTGTCGAGGTCGAACCCCGACGGGATGCCCGTGTTGGACGGGGCCGTGTACCGGTACGGGTAGGCGATCGGGAGCGCCGAACCGTGTGGCACGGCCAGGTAGTTGTCGTGGAACCCGTCGAGCGCGACGTTGCCGGCGTCGAAGTCGAACTCGTTGATCAGCAAGACGTCGGGCCGGTTGCGCTGGATGATCTCGGCGATCACATCGGGCTGGGCGCTGCCCGGCGCCGACAGTTCCGTCGCCAGCGCGCCGGCGCTGAACCGGTTGAGCGAGGCGTTGAACGTCGCGAAACGGACGGTCTTGGACGCGCCGGCCCCCGGTCCGCCGCCACCCTTCGCGTCGACCGGGCTGGCGAGCACCGCCCCAGACAGCATGCCGAGCGTGGCGATGACCGAAAGCACTCGACGGTTCGAACGAGACATGCGCATGGGAACTCCCCTCCTGGCCCGCCGCCCCGATGCGGCGCGCCTCGGCGGACATGATCGCGCGTCGGGACCATCGCCGCACCCAGAACCTCCGCCCAGCGCGGTCAGCGGTGTGCTCAGCGGCCGGCGGCGGCGTCGATCGACTGGCGCGTGACGTCGACGATGCGGTCGAGGTGGTGGTTTTCGACCGTCATCGGCGGGGCGAACAGCAGACCGTCGTTGACCGCCGGACCCGAGCCGCCCGGGTAGATCCACACGTCGCGGTCGAGCGCCTCGGCGACGACCGCGGCCGACGCGATCCCGGCCAGCTCGACGCCGACCATCAGCCCCCGGCCGCGCACCTCGACCACGTCGGGATGCTCCTTCAGCTCGCGTCGAAGCGCTTCGAGCAACGCCCGCCCCTGCACCGCCGCCCGTTCGACGAGACCCTCGCGCTCGACGATGTCGAGCACCGCCAGCGCGCCGGCGCAACTCGCGTCGTGCCCGGAGTACGTGAAGAACATCACGTTGCGCCCCGCCTCGGTGATCGGGTCGACCACGGCGTTCGAGGCGGTGACGAGCGACAGCGGCGAGTAGCCGCCGCCCAGCCCCTTGCCGGCCACGATGATGTCGGGCGCCCACCCGTCGTGCTCGTGGCCCCAGCGCAGTCCGGTCCGACCGAAGCCGGTCATCACCTCGTCGGCGATGACCAGCACGCCGTACTCCCGGCATACCTCGCCGACCTCCGCCCAGTAGTCGGGCGGGGCGATCAGCGCGGCGCCCGACGCCCCGATCACCGGCTCGGCGATGAACGCCGCGACCGAGCCCGGCCCGGCGCTTTCGATCGCGCCGGCGAGTGCGCCGGCGTCGTCCCACCGCACCTTGGGGTACTCCTGGAGCAACGGCTCGAGCCCGGCCCGGCGCGCCGCGTGGCCTCCGATCGCGAGCGTCGCCAGGGTCGAGCCGTGGTAGCTCGGCGTCCGCCCGATCACCTTGTGCCGCCGCTCCTCGCCGCGCGCGACGTGGTGGATCCGCGCCAGCCGCACGGCGGTGTCGTTGGCCTCGCTCCCGCCGCCGGCGAAAAAGACGTGCTCGAAGCCCGTCGGGAGCCAACGCTCGACGAGGACGTCGGCGAGCTCCAAGCGGTTCGGCGTCGGCCAGATCGGCACGACGTAGCCGAGCTGGCGCAGCGCCGCGCCGACGGCGTCGGCCACCTCGGCGCGGCCGTGCCCGATGTTGCTGACGACCGCGCCGCCGGCGGCGTCGATGATCCGCCGGCCGTCGCTGGTGATCAGCTCGACGCCCTCGGCCCGCACGATCGTCGGCGGGTCGGACGGTTGGGCGGTGAACGAGTAGCGATCGCGGGCGTGCGGGCCGGGCATCGCACCAGTCTGCCCCCAGGCGGCGCGTCGACGGGTGCGCGTCACGCCGAGCGCGGGCTCTGCGCGGGTCGTTCGACGATCGCCGACCGGGGGCTACTTCGTCGCCGTGCCGACGATGCGGTGCCTGACGTGCAGCCCCCGCGCGCCCTCGTCGACCTCCTCGATGCACAGTTCGCCGAACCCAGCGGCGCGCAGCACGCTCGCCGTGTCGCGGGTCGGCTCGCATCCGTTGAGGAGCCATCGGTGGGGACGCCTCACCACCTGCTGGACGCGCCGCGTCGCGGTGCCCGCCGGGGCGATCACGTGCTCGATGAAGAAGTACGTGCCGCCCGGCTTGAGCACGCGGCGGATCTCGGAGGTCACCCGACCCGGGTCGTCGACGCCGCACAGGAGCAACGTGCCGACCACGCCGTCGGCCGACTCGTCGTCGACGTCGACCGACTCGCCGCGCACCGTGCGGATCTCGAGGTCGACCCCGTGCTCGGCGGCGCTCGCCACCAGGCGGCCGTGCATTCCCGGATTGGGCTCGACGCCGATCACGGTCGTTCCGGGCGCGTAGTAGCGCATGTTGGCCCCGGTTCCCGGCCCGAGCTCGACCACGGTGCCGGTCATCGCACCGATCGCCGCCGCCTTCATCTCGCCGTACCGCTCGTGCGTGGCGCCCGCGCCGGCGTCGAGCAGCAGCGCCTCCAGCCGGGTCCGCACGCGCTGCTTCTCGAAGTCGGGCATCGTCGGCACGGTAGCCCTGGCGCGGCGCGGCGCGGGCGCGCCCGCGCCGCGGCGCGTACGCTCGTCGCATGTCCGTCGAGCTCAATCACCTGATCGTGTTCTGCAGCGACAAGGAGCGATCGGCGACGTTCATCACCGAGTTGTTCGGGCTGCCTCCCGCCACCGACTTCAGCGTCTTCAAGAACGTCGAGCTGGACGACGGGGTGGCGCTCGACTACGACGAGATCGACGGTCCGGTCACGCCAGGGCATTACGCCTTTCTCGTCGGCGAGGACGACTTCACCGCGATCTACGGGCGGATCGTCGACCAGGGCCTCGACCACTGGGCCGATCCCGCTCGACGGCGGGCCGGCGAGATCAACCACAACGACGGCGGCCGGGGCGTGTACTTCCCCGACCCGGACGGCCACCTGCTCGAGATCATCACCCGCCCCTACGGCAGCGGAGGCTGACGACCTCAGGGGCCAACCGACGTCGACGTCGACGTCGACGTCGACGTGGGCGTGGATGTGGTCGTCGACGCGGAGGACGCGAGGCCCTGGATCTCCTGCCAGTCGGCGTGGACCTCCTCCAACCATCCGGGTTGGCCCGACGCCAGGAACTCGCAGGCGCCGCGCATTCCGGCATCGGTTCGCCCGGCGTCGTCCCAGATCGACGCCCAGAACTGGTTCCCGGTGAAGGCCTGGAACTTGGCGTGCTCGACGCACGACGCGAGGAGGTCGACCGGGACGGTGGTGGTGGTCGTCGTCGACGACGATGACGTCGACGGCGGTGTGGTCGTGGTCGATGTGGGCGCCACCGTCGGATCACTCGTGCCCGTCTCATCGGACCGGGGGTCGCACGCCGAACCGCCGGCGAGCAACGCGACCGAGACCAGCACGAGGATTCGCGTGCCAACCCGACCGGTCGTCGTCGATCCCACAATCATCGCCTGCCGCACGCTAGGCCATCGTTCGGCGCCGCGCGTCGTGGGCCGCGATCGTGCGGGACCGACGGCGCTCGACAACAATGGAACGACGCCCACCCGCCGTGCCCGCCGACGCGCTCCCCCAGCTCCTGCGCGACATCTACCGGGCCGCCGGCGGCGAGCACGACGACTACGACGAGTTCGACCGGGCGATGGCCGAGGACGAGCGGACCGCCGTCTTGATCACCCCGCAGCGGATCTACGGCAACAACCCCTCGGGCTGAATCGCCGGACTCGACGCCGAACGTCGACCGTGCGCCGGCCGCCCCCGATGGACGGCCGGCGCACCCCCGAGC
>JBFGCT010000232.1:0-4539 GCA_041581055.1 Ilumatobacteraceae bacterium
CACCTCGGAGCGGTCGACGGCGGCGGCGAGGCGGGCCGTCTCGCCCTCCAGCCGGTCGATCGTGCGGCCCAGCCGGACCAGCAGCCGGGCGGTCTGGGCCGGGTCCAGCGCGTCGAGGTCGAGCGACCCGACCGCGTCGACGGCGGCGTCGAGCGTGTCGCCCACCTCGTCTCCGGCGGTCTTGGCCGAACCCATGGAGAGAGGATAACGAACAGTCGTTCGAATAACAACCAAGAACAAGAAACATGTTCGTAGTTTCCCCCGTCTTGACCCGCGACGTCATCGACATCGTGCGGGTGGCGGGCGAGAATGGCGCCTCACCCAAGGAGCGCGTCATGCCATCGATCACCGGAATCTCCCACGTCGACCTCAGCGTCACCGACCTGGCGGCCAGCGTCGCGTGGTACACCGAGCTGTTCGAGTGCGTCCCGCTGTTCGGTGGGCGCAACGACGCCTACGGCTACGACGCCCAGTACCTGCTCGAACCCGAGTCCGGTGTCGTGATCGGCCTCGAGCAGCACGACGCCAATCCGGGGACGGCGTTCGACGAGCGCCGTGTCGGGCTCGACCACCTGGCGTTCAACGTGTCGTCCCGTGACGAGCTCGACGCGTGGGTGCGCCGGCTCGACGAGCGCGATATCGCGCACACGGGCGTCACCGAGGAGGACCCCTGGGACGTGCTGGTCTTCCGCGACCCCGACAACATCCAGCTCGAGCTGTTCCTGCTCAAGGCCGACCCGGCGAGCCTGCTGCCGTCCTGAGCCCAGGCCCCCAGATCGGGCGCGCCGGTGGGCCGATCGACTACGACGGCCAGATCACCCGGCCGTTGGCGTCGTAGATGGCGTCCATGATGTCGAGCCCGAGGCGGGACGCGGCGTCGGGCGTGACGCCCTCGCCGAACAGGCCGACCTCGGCGTAGGCGTCGAGCTCGGCCTGCAGGGTGACGGGGTCGGGCACGCCGTATCCGGTGTCGTTCGGGGTGGTGGCCGTCACCAGCCGGGCGTCGGTCTCCCAGCGGAACACCTCGCCCTCCGGCGAGAGGAAGTTCGGGTTGCCGCCGGCGTTGATCAGCGCGACCGCGGTGTTCGCCGCGGCCTCGGGGTCGGCGATCGCGTCATCGAGGCCGCGCATCGTCGCCCGCATGAAGTCCTCGGCGGCGGTCGGGTGATCGGCGACGAAGCTCCGGTTGGTGTAGATCACGCCGAACGACCCCGGGACCCCCGAGTCGAGCGGGTCGAACAGCGTGTACCCGATGCCGGCGCGGGCGAGCGCCCCCGGCTCGTTGCTCTTCCAGCCGGGGAATCCGACGATCGGGTCGATCGCGATGTGGGCGGTCGGGTCGAACCCGTCGAGCAGCACGGTCTGGAAGTCCTCGCCCTCGGTGAGCCCGGCTCGGAGGAGCATCACCGCGATGCTGGCCGGCAGCTTGCCCTTCACGCCGATCGTCGTTCCCCGCAGGTCGTCGAGGCGCGAGACCTCGCCCTCCTTGGTGATCAGGGTGTCGATCGGGGTGCGGCCCTCGACGGCCATGACCACGAACTCGGCGTCGTTCGCGTCGGCGAACGCGACCACCTCGCTGAACGACCCACCCGACGAGAACTGCGCGTCGTTGGAGGCGATCAGCGGGTAGTTGGCGGTCGAGAAACTCGGCCGGATCTCCACGTCGAGGCAGAGCTCGTCGTAGTACCCCTTGTCGTCGGCGACGATCACGTCGACGATCGAGGCCGCCGCGGCGTAGTCGAATCCGGTGAGGTACGTGATCGTGCCGGCGCCCTGGTTGGCGGCGCATCGCTCGTCGGGAAACGGCTCTCCGACGGCGACGCCGAGCGCCCCCGCGCCGCCGGTCGCCTCCGGGGCGTCGACGCCTGTCTCGGTCGGCGGGGGCCCGGAGTCGAGGGTGGGGTCGTCGTCGTTGCCGCACGCCGCCAGGACGAGGGCGGCGGTGGCGGCGACGGCGGAGAGGCGGCGGAGGTGCATCGAGTTCCTGTGCGGTTCGTGGGGTAGACCGACGGTACGGCACGCGGCGGTCGGTCGGGCGTCGCCAGGGTACCGACGGCGATCGGGCCCGCCACCGAGCCGGCCCCGCCGGACCCGCTGGCCGTCACCCCCGCTGGGAGGAATGCCAGCGGAGCAACAGCCGCTCGGCGACCGAGATCGCGGCGAGCCCGGCGATCCCGAGGACCGCTGCGCACACGATCGTCGTCCACAGCACCTCGGCCCCGGTCGTCTGGTCGAGGGCCGCCCGCTGCCCGATCGCGCCCAGACCGGTGATCTCGAGTGCTCGACCTTCGGCGAAATAGGCCGCGGCCAACCCGAGGCCGAGCGCGAATCGGGCCGTGGTGAAGATCGAGGGCAGCGCGGCGGGAAGGCGCAGCCGCCAGAACACCTCTCGGCGGTTGGCGCTGACACTGGCGAGCAGCTCGCGCGCCGCGGGGTCCGCGGACTTCATCCCGCCGACGACGCCGAACGCGAACACCGGGAAGGACGTGAACGCGACCATGAACAGGATCGGCTGCTCGCCGAACCCCAACCACACGACGACCGACGTGATGTAGGCGACCCACGGTGTCACCAGGATCAGGATGAGGACCGGTTGCACCGCCTCCTCGACGAATCGGGATGACGCCATCACCGCGCCGACCAGGATCGCGACCGCGAGCGAGGTCGTCAGGCCCAACACCATGTGGCGCGCGGTGACCAGCATGTTCTCGAGGTAGAACGACGGCGCGTCGAGGAACTCGGCGACGATCGCCGTCGGGGCGAGCAGCACGAACCGCCGGATGTCGAAGATCCGGACCACCGCCTCCCACGCCAGCCCGAAGGCGACGAGGCCGATCATCGGCGCGGCGATGCTGCGCAGGAACCTCATCGGTCGCTCCCCGCCCGCAGCGCGGCGCGCAACGTCGTCTCGACGTGGAAGAACTCCTCGCTGTCCTCCAGTTCGGGGGCGCGGGGATGGCCCAGCGGGATCGTCACCGCCTCGGCGACGCGGCCCGGGCGGCTGGACATGACGGCGACGCGGTCGGAGAGGAACGCCGCCTCGGCGATCGAGTGCGTGACGTAGACGATCGTCGTGCCCAGCGGCTCGCAGAGCCGGCCGAGGAGGTGGCGCATGTCGGTGCGGGTCAGCTCGTCGAGCGCGGCGAACGGCTCGTCCATCAGCAGGATCGGGGCGTCGAGGGCGAACGCCCGAACGAGGCCGACCCGCTGCTGCATGCCGCCGGAGAGCTCGTGCGGGTAGGCGTCGCGGAACTCGTCGAGCCCGACCTCGGCGAGCAACTCGTCGACCGACGCCGACGGCTGGGTCGGGGAGGCGGCGCGGTTGATGTCGAGCAGCAGCCGGGCGTTGGCCTCGACCGTGCGCCACGGAAGCAGCGCCGGCGATTGCGGCACGAATCCGATCCGCTTGGCGTGGCGTGCCGCGTCGGGTGTGCCGCCGTCGACCAGGATCGAGCCGGCGGTCGGCGACTCCAGGCCGGCGATCAGGCGCAGCACGGTCGTCTTGCCGCATCCCGACGGGCCGAGGAGCGTGACGATCTCGCCGGCCTCGACGTCGAGAGTGATCGGGTCGAGGGCGCGCAGCGCGCCGAACGTCTTGGTGACGCCGTGGAGTTCGATCGGTGCCGACACGCGGGCGAGCGTAACGTCGCGGGATGTAGCTGATCGCTACACCCTGTTGCACCCCGCGACTCAGCCCGTAGCATTGCAGAGTCCGTCTGGGCTGAGCACACGCTCGGCGCGGGCGTGATGCAGCACGTCCCGCCGGGGCGACTGCGACCTCCATCACGCGGCGACGCGCCGCACACGAATTGGAAGGCATCGATGCCGAACAAGGCCCAGACCATCGAGCAGCACCGGACCCACGAGTCCGACACCGGCTCGCCCGAGGTGCAGATCGCGCTCCTCACCGAGCGCATCACCCACCTGACCCAGCACCTCCAGTCGCACCAGAAGGACCACCACAGCCGCCGTGGCCTGCTGATGCTCGTCGGCCGCCGCCGGCGGATGCTCGACTACGTGCGCTCGATCGACATCGAGCGGTACCGCAAGATCATCGCCGACCTCGGCTTGCGGCGCTGATCCGGCGGCGATCGCGGCGTTCCGCAGGTTTCGTCGCTGGCCGGAGCCAGCTTTGTCACTGCGCGCCTTGCGCTCACCACTGCGACGCTGAGCTGGCGGCGATCGCGGCGTTCCGCAGGTTCGTCGCTGGCCGGCGCCAGCTTCCTCACTGCGCGCCTTGCGCTCAGCACTGCGGCGCTGATCTGGCGGCGATCGCGGCGTTCCGCAGGTTCGTCGCTGGCCGGCGCCAGCTTCCTCACTGCGCGCCTTGCGCTCACCACCACCTCAGCGCCGCAGGACCCTGAATCGGCGGCTCGCTACCGAACCCGTCCTCGCGGCCACTCCTCGCTTCGGCGCGGTCAGGGGTCGGGAGGGGGGTAGAGGTCGGTGGTGAGTGCCGACAGTGCTGCCTCGATCTGGGCGGCGTCGCGGCCCATGGCTCGGAGGAGGCCTGTGTAGTTGCCGAAGGCGGCCTGCAGA
>JBFGCT010000233.1:0-4538 GCA_041581055.1 Ilumatobacteraceae bacterium
AGGCGGCGCCCGATCCCGGGCGCCGCCGCTTCTCGATGCTGTCGCGCGGCGACAAGGGGTGGTTGGCGTTGATGGTCGGTGTCCCCACCTTCCTGCACGTCGTGCTCGTGTGGGTGCCGGCGACGGCCACGACGGTGTTGTCGTTCTTCGAGTGGGACAACCTCGCGCCGCTGGGCGACGCCCAGATGGTGGGGTTCCAGAACTACTGGATCATCTTCACCATCTTCGACAACCTGTTGTTCCCGGCGCTGTTCAACAACTTCATGCTGATCTTCTGGCTGACGTTCTGCTCGGCGATGGGCATGGGGCTGGCGTACCTGCTCGACAAGAGCATCCGGGGCAGTCGGGTCTACCAGAGCATCTACTACTTCCCGGTGGTGCTGTCGCTGGCGGTCGTCGGGTTCATCTGGAAGAGCACGATGTTCTCCCGCGACACCGGGCTGTTGAACATCCTGTGGCCGGGGGAGCCGATCGACTTCGTCGGTGACGGCACGAAGCTGTTCGAAGTCCAGCTGCCGTTGCTCGACTTCCCGCTCGGGCTGTCGCGCAACTTCGCCGCCCTGATGGTGGCGATGGCGTGGCGCCACATCGGCTACATCATGGTGATGTACCTCGCCGGGCTGAAGGCGGTCGACCAAGCCCTGCGCGAGGCCTCGTCGATCGACGGGTGCAACGAGTGGCAGAGCTTCCGCAACGTCGTGTTCCCGTCGCTCAAGCCGATCAACGTCGTCGTCGTCGTGATCACCGTGATCGAGGCGCTGCGGGCCTACGACATCATCGCCGCGCTCAACGAGCCCCGCGGGACCGAGGTGATGGGCACGCTCGTCACGAAGTCGCTCACCGGTGAGGGAGGTGGCCGGGTCGGCATCGGCTCCGCCTATGGCGTCGTCCTGCTCGTGCTGTGCCTCGGGTTCATCATCTGGTACGTGATCAACCACTACCGGGAGAGTGAGATATGACCGCCGTCGCCGAGCGATCGGTCGCGCCGCTCACCGACGAGGAGTTCGCCGCGCTCGCCGACGAGGTCGCCGAGCGCAACAAGCCCAAGCTGCGGCCGGCGCGCGTGGTGCTCCAGGCGTTCCTGGTGATGGTCGCCCTGGTGTGGCTCGTCCCGATCCTCACCGCGGTCTACAACTCCTTCCGCTTCTACGAGGCCGACACGCTCCCGAACGGCCCGTTCGCGCCGGCCGAGCGACTCACGACCGAGAACTACCAGGACGCGTGGCGCGTCGGCGAGATGGGGACGACGTTCGTCAACACCGCGGTCATCGTCATCCCGGCGCTCCTCCTCACGCTGCTGCTGTCGTCGATGTTGGCCTTCGCGTGCACGCGGTTCAGCTGGCGCTTCAACATCGCGTTCCTGGTGCTGTTCACCGCCGGCAACCTGATGCCGCAGCAGGTGCTGTTCCAGCCGCTGGTTCAGATCTATCAGCGGGTTCCCTGGCCGGCGTTCCTGTCCGGTGGCGAGGGCACCGGCGAACTGTTCGGCACGCAGGCGTCGGTGATTCTCATCCACATCGCCTTCCAGACCGGGTTCTGCACGTTCGTGCTGGCCAACTACATGAAGACGATCCCCAAAGAGCTCGGCGAGGCGGCCTCGGTCGATGGCGCCGGTGTCCTGCGGCAGTTCTTCCAGGTGGTCCTCCCGCTGACCCGGCCGGCGCTGGCCGCGCTCGGCACCCTGCAGTTCACGTGGCTGTACAACGACTTCTTCTGGGGGGCGGTGCTCCTCAACCAGGGCGACCAGCGGCCGATCACGTCCTCGATCGCGGTGCTCAACGGGCAGTACGCGACCGACTTCAACCTGATCGCCGCGGCGTCGATGATGATCGCGATGCCGACCCTCGTCGTCTACATGATGCTCCAGAAGCAGTTCATCTCCGGCCTGACGTTGGGCGCCACGAAGGGCTGATCCCGCCCGACCCGGATCCAACCCCAGGACACCCCCCTCCCGGATTTGTGTGACCGAACATCGCGACATCGGGCGTATTCGGTCACACAAACCGGGTGGCGAGCCGGCGGCCAGGATTTCTGTGACCGAAGATCGCGACATCGGACGTGTTCGGTCACACAAATCGGGCGGGGGCGGGGGCGCGGTGGCGGGGGTGCGGGAGTGTACGTGGCAGTGTTCCGGTCTGTGAGGTTCGAGCGAGGTGGGTGGCGTGAGTGAGCTGGTGCGGTTGTCGAACGAGTCGGCCGACGTGGTGGTCGACGTGTCGACGGGTGCGCCGACGATCGTGCACTGGGGAGCGCCGCTCGGCGAGAGCGCCGACCTGAGCTCGATCGTCTCGGCCCTCGATCGCCCGAAGGTCGGCGGGACGTTCGACGCGATCGCCCCGGTCTCGGTCGTGCCGGAGCACGGGTCGGGCTTCACGGGGCGGCCGGGGCTGCTCGGCCGCCGCGGCGGCGGCGCGGACTGGTCGCCCCGTTTCGTCACGGTCGGGCACGAGCTCGCGGATGGCGGACTGGCCGTCGACGCGGTCGACGAGACCGCCGGGCTCGCGCTGCGGACGACCATCGCGCTCGGTCATGTGCTGCGAGCCGCCGTGACGCTGACCAACACGAGCCGTCGGCGCTACTCGCTCGACGCGCTCACCGTCACATTGCCGCTCGGCGAGCAGGCCGGCGAGCTGCTGACGTTCGCGGGGCGGTGGTCGCGGGAGTTCCACCCGGCGCGTCGCGAGTGGGCGGGCGGCTCACAGCTCGTGGAGAACCGCCGGGGCCGGACGTCGCACGAGTACCCGCCGCTGCTGTTCGCCGGTCAGCGCGGGTTCGACGAGTGGGGCGGGGAGGTCTGGGGCGCCCATGTGGCGTGGAGCGGCAACCACACCACCTTCGCCGAGCGGCTCCCGGACGGCCGACGCTACGTGCAGTGCGGCGAGCTGTTGCACCCCGGCGAGATCGTGCTCGAGGCGGGCGAGACCTACTCGACGCCCGAGGTGCTCGGCGTCTACTCGGCGGAGGGCCTCACGCCGGCGACGTGGGGCTTCCACCGCGCGGTGCGGGAGCGGCCGAACCATCCGACGACGCCGCGTCCCGTGCTGCTCAACACATGGGAGGCGGTCTACTTCGACCACGGAGCGGAGCGGCTCAACGCGTTGGCCGACGTCGCCGCCGACCTCGGGATCGAGCGCTTCGTGCTCGACGACGGGTGGTTCGGCTCGCGGCGGGACGACACGAGCGGGCTCGGCGACTGGTGGGTGTCGGACAATGTCTATCCGGACGGTCTCGGGCCGCTGATCGACCACGTCACCGGTCTCGGCATGACGTTCGGGATCTGGGTCGAGCCGGAGATGGTCAACCCGGACAGCGACGTCTACCGCGCCCATCCCGACTGGGCGCTGACGACCGACGGCTACGACCCGCTGCTCGGCCGGCAGCAGCTCGTCCTCGATCTCGGCAATCCCGACGCGTACGCGTTCATCTTCGAGCACCTCGACGCCCTGCTGCGCGACCACGACATCTCCTACGTCAAGTGGGACATGAACCGCGACCACATCCAGGGGTCCAACTCGTCCGGCGCGGCCGGCACACACGGGCAAACGGTCGCGCTGTATCGGCTGCTCGACGAGCTGCGGGCGGCGCACCCCGCCGTCGAGTTCGAGTCGTGTGCCAGCGGGGGCGGTCGGATCGACCACGAGATCCTGCGGCGCGTCGAGCGGGTGTGGACGAGCGACTGCAACGACGCGCTCGAGCGACAGACGATCCAGCGCGGCGCCTCGATGCTGATTCCGCCGGAGGTGATGGGCGCCCACATCGGTCCACGGACGGCGCACACGACCGGTCGAACCCAGACGCTGTCGTTTCGCGCCGCGACCGCGTTCTTCGGGCACCTCGGCGTCGAGTGGGACATCACCCGCATCACCGACGAGGAGCGGATCGCGCTGCGGGCCGCCATCGCGATGCACAAGGAGCACCGCGGGCTGCTGCACGGCGGTGACAGCGTGCGCTTCGACTCCGATCCGGCGTACGTCGCCCACGGCGTCTACTCGCCGGACCGGACCGTGGGCGTCGTGTCCTTCGCCCAGCTCGTCTCGGCGCCGAGCCAGACGCCGCCGCCGCTGCGGCTGCCGGGCCTCGACTCCGACCGCCGCTACCGCGTCGAGCACCTCGGGATCCCGTACGAGACGTGGGGCGCGGGCCGGACGCAGCCGTCGTGGCTCGCCGACGGCGTCGAGCTGACCGGCCGCCAGCTCGCGGCGCACGGCGTCCAGCCGCCGACGCTGCACCCAGAGTCCGCCGTCCTATTCCGCGTCACCGCCGTCTGACCCGCCGTCGGACCTCGCCCCTCGCCGACGATCTCGGTCGGGTGTGATCCCGCCTTCCGGGACGATTCGCACCGAGATCGTCGGGAAGGCGGAAATCGGGCCGGACGGGCGCGGACGGGCGGCGGAGGCGCCGGTAGCCTCGCCAGGCGTGTCCGACCGCCTCACCCCCGACGTCGTGGCCAAGGTGGCGCGGCTGGCCCGGCTCACGCTGGGCCCCGACGAGCTCGATCGCGCAGCCACCCAGCTCGGCGCGATGCTCGACCACTTCGC
>JBFGCT010000234.1:0-4529 GCA_041581055.1 Ilumatobacteraceae bacterium
CAACGGTGACGCCTTCCTCGGCCTGTGGCGCCAGCACATCGGCTTCTTCGTCGACTACACGCTCGGCGAGGCGACCGGCGACCAGGCCAAGAAGGACCAGGCCCTGACCGACCTCGAGGGCTACCAGCAGGCCGCCGGCGCATTCTTCGAGGAGATCACCGGCGGGGCGATCACGCCCGACGCGCTGATCCCCGGTCTCGAGGAGCACGTCGCCACACTGACCGCCGCGATCGACGCGATGGTCGCCGGCGGCGCGGAGCAGTTCACGCTGCTGCGGATGGCCGGCCAGCACATGCCCAAGGCGGCACTCCTGCTGTCGACCGGCATCATCGAGGCCACCGGCTGACCGCGTAGCGGGCCAACGGCTCGCCGGACACGCTCCCCCGAGAACGAATCTGCCACCGTCGCCGACGGTGGCAGATTCGCGTCTACGGTGATCCAGCGAGGGGCGGGCTGCGAACTCATGACATGACCATCACCAGAACGCTCCGAGTCGTCGCCGCCGTCTCGGCCTTGATCGCCGGCTACGCCCACCTCAAGCTCTACAACGACGGCTACAAGGACGTCCCGGTCGGGAACATCGGCGCCCAATTCCTGCTGAACGCGCTGACCGCCGTCGTGATCGCCGGGGCGCTGCTCGCGCCGATCTTCCTCACCTCGTCGCCGCACTGGCTGCGACACGGGGCGCCTGCGCTCGGCGTCGGCTGGGCGGCGACGTCGCTGCTCGCGTTCTGGCTGTCGCGGACGAGCACCGGGTGGATGGGGTTCCAGGACGGACCGGGCCTGAACCCCTCCCCGGAGGCGGCGCTGTCCGTCTTCCCGGAGATCGTAGTGCTCCTCTCCTGCGCGGCGCTGCTGGCGATGTGGCTGCTGCACCGCCGGCCGAGCCGCTGAACGGCGACGCGACACCGGCTGAGGCCGTCGGCCACGACGATTGAATGGCCGGGTGACCGTCGACCGAGCACCGCGGGCCGCCGACGGCCGCCGTCCCCCCACCGGCCACCCCACGATCGAGACGCCGTGGGCACTCGAACCTTCGACGGTCATCGAGCACGTCGGCGCGTCGGCCGACACCGGTCTGTCGTCGGCCGAGGTGCGGATTCGCCTCGACCGGTTCGGCCCGAACGAGATCGCCACGTCGACGGCGACGCCGAGATGGCGTCGCCTGCTCGCCCAGTTCCGCGACCCGCTCGTGCTGCTGCTCCTCCTGGCCGTGGCCGTCTCGCTGCTGGCGTGGGCCGTCGACGGAGCGGCGGAAACACCGATCGACGCGCTCGTCATCATTGCGATCGTCGTGTTGAACGCGGCGCTCGGGTACTGGCAGGAGAGCAAGGCGCTCGACGCGGTCGCCGCGTTGCGCGAGATGACGGCGGCGCACGTCGCCGTTCGCCGCGACGGCCGCGTGTCGTCGATCCTCAACGACGACCTCGTCCCGGGCGACATCGTCCTGCTCGAGGAGGGCGACGCCGTGGGCGCCGACTGCCGGTTGATCGAGGTCGCCAACCTGCGCGTCTCCGAAGCGCCGCTGACCGGGGAGAGCGCGCCGGTCAGCAAGGCGCTCGCCGTGCTCGACACCGACACCGACCTGGCCGATCGCGCCAACATGGTCTTCCGCGGTACGGCCGTGGCGAGTGGGCGGGCGACCGCGGTGGTCGTCGCGACGGCGATGAGCACCGAGATCGGGGTGATCGCCTCGCTCCTGGAGCAGGCGGCCGACGAGCCGACGCCGCTCCAACGGCAGGTCCAGTGGTTGGGCAAGATGCTCGGGGTCGTCGTCGTGGTGTTGGCGGCGATCGTCGTCGGGACGATCGCGCTGACGTCGGACCTGACGTCGACCGCCGACGTGATCGACGCGCTGCTCGTCGGCGTGTCGTTGGCCGTCGCCGCCGTCCCCGAGGGGCTCCCCGCGATCATGTCGGTCGTCCTCGCACTCGGCGTCCAGCGGATGGCCCGCCGGAACGCGATCGTCAAGCAACTGTCCTCGGTCGAGACGCTCGGCGCGGCGTCCGTCGTGTGCACCGACAAGACCGGCACGCTCACCCGCGACGAGATGACGATCGTCCGCGTCGAGACCGCGTCGGGCGGCGCCGACGTGACCGGCGCCGGGTACGAGCCGGTCGGACGCGTCCTCGTCGATGGCGATCCGGTGGCCGACGGGGCGCTGCTCGAGGCGATCGAGCTCGTGCTCGGCGCGGGCAGCCTGGCGAACAACGCGTCGTTCACCCCCGCCGATCCGGACGGTGGCGACGGGCGCTGGCAGGTCATCGGCGACCCGACCGAGGCGGCGTTCCTCGTCGCCGAACAGAAGGTCGGGCTGACCGAGCGGCGGGTTCGGCGGTTCAGCCGCGTCGCCGAAGTCCCGTTCACGTCGGATCGCAAGCTGATGTCGACGCTCGATCGCGACGCCGAGTTCGATCGCGATCGTGCGTCTGAGCGACGCGACACCACCCGCGCCGAGCTGATGATGTTCACCAAAGGGGCGCCCGACGTGCTGCTCGAGCGGTGCGACCACGAGCGCGTCGAGGGACGGCTCGTCGCGCTGACCGACGCGCGTCGGCGCGAGATCCTCGAGTCGGTCGATCGTCTCGCCGATCACGCGCTGCGCACGCTCGGCGTCGCCTACCGGCCGATGGGCGACGACGTCGCGACGATCGACGAGGGCGAGGAGCGCGGCCTCATCCACCTCGGCGTGGTCGGCATCGTCGATCCTCCTCGTGACGAGGTGTACGCGGCCGTGCGGGACGCCCGGCGGGCCGGCGTCCGCGTCATCATGATCACCGGCGACCATCCTCGAACCGCGGCGCGGATCGGCGGTCAGCTCGGGATCGGCGGTGGCGACTCGGACGCGATGACGGGCCGCGAGCTCGACGCCCTCGCCGACGACGAGTTCCGCGAGGCGGCCCGGTGCAACGACGTGTTCGCCCGCGTGGCCCCCGGACACAAGCTGCGCATCGTCGAAGCGCTGCAACGCGACGGCCAGGTCGTGGCGATGACGGGCGACGGCGTCAACGACGCACCCGCGCTCAAGCAGGCCGACATCGGCGTGGCGATGGGCGTCAACGGCACCGAGGTGTCCAAGGACGCCTCGAACATGATCCTCGCCGACGACAACTTCGCCACGATCGTCCAGGCGGTCCGCGAGGGCCGGGAGATCTTCGACGACATCCGCAAGTCCGTCCGCTATCTGTTGGCCTCCAACGCCGGCGAGGTCCTGGTCGTGTTCGTCGGCGTGCTCGCCGCCGGTTGGCTCGGCCTGTCGGCCGCCTCGGACGGGCTCGAGGTGCCCCTGCTGGCGACACAGATCCTGTGGATCAACCTGTTGACCGACGGCGCGTTGGCGCTGGCGCTCGGCCTCGACCCGGCGGTGGAGGATGTGATGGACCGACCGGTCCGGCGGCTCGACGAGCGGATCGTCGACGGCTCGATGGTGACGACGATCGCGCTGATCGGCGTCGCCAGCGCGCTGGCCGGCCTGCTCGCGCTCGACATCGAATTGCCGGGCGGGCTGATCGAGGGCACCGGCGACGTCGTCACGGCGCGGACGATGGTGTTCACCACGATCGTGCTGGCGCAGATCTTCAACGCGTTCAACGCCCGCTCCGACACGGTCAGCGCGTTCGTTCGCCCGTTCGAGAACCGGCTGCTGTGGGGCGCCGTGGCGCTCACCGTCGTGCTGCAGATCCTCGTCGTGCACGTGCCCGTCATGAACGAGGCGTTCGACACGGTGCCGCTCGACCTCGGCCGATGGGCGATCTGCGCCGGGCTCGCGACCACGGTCCTCGCCGTCGACGAGGTGCGCAAGCTGATCGGCCGAGCCCGCCGCGCACGGGCCTGACGCACGACCGCGCCGGGTCAGCGTGAGCAGTCGACGTCGAGCGCGCGGAGCACGGTTTCCGCCGCGTCGGCGACGGCATCGAGCTGCTCTTCCGTGAGGTGCTCGAGGAACAGCTCCCGCACGGCGCGCACGTGGCCCGGCGCGGCCGCCTCGATCTCGCGGCGCCCGTCGTCGGTGACGACCACGTAGGCGCCTCGCCGGTCGGCGTCGCACGCCTCCCTGGCGACCAGGCCGCGCGCCTCCATCCGCTTGACGTGGTGCGACAGCCGACTCTTCTCCCAGCCGAGCACGTGGCACAGCTCGAACGACCGGACCCGCCCCTCGGGCTGCGCGGTCAGCGCGACGAGCACGGTGTAGTCGGGGTAGGACAGGCTGGACTCGGCGGCGAGCCGGCGGGCCAGCTCGCCGTCGACGCGCAACTGCATCAGCTGGAGGCCGCGCCAGGCGCGCGCCTCGCGCTCGTCGAGCCAGCGGACCGATGTCATGCTTCCACGATAGCATCGACATGTTGACATATCATCTTTTAGTCGCTACTATAGATGATAGATCAACTATCCCTCAAGGAGCACGACATGCCCACCATCACCCCCACCGCCAGCCTGACCGGGACCTACGCGATCGACCCGGCCCACAGCCGCATCGGGTTCGTCGCCCGCCACGCCATGGTCACCAAGGTTCGCGGCTCGTTCAACGA
>JBFGCT010000235.1:0-4453 GCA_041581055.1 Ilumatobacteraceae bacterium
GGCAGCGACGGACCGTCGGTTCTCGGCGTCCTGTTACCGCGACGCGTACGGCCCAACCGACCTCGACAACCTCGTACTCCGCAAGTACGACCCTTCGGAAACCGCGCTCAATGGTGCCGCTACCGAGTGGCTCCTAGTCGAACACGCACTCCACGAGGCCAACCTCCACCGCGCGAGAGTTCAGATCCTCGAAGGGCGACCCCCTGCCCAGCTGCCTTCGAGCTGCTTCGGCGGATTCCGACGCGGCAACGAGCAGCGTCCACTCGTAGCAACTGCTCACGAAGCGCGCCGACACATGCCGTTGCGCACCACGATTGCCCTGGTCAAAGCGCCAAGCGAGGAGTGTCACACCCCCCTGCGATGATGGTTGGTACCGACTCCCCCGATCGTTCTTGATGATTTCTTGACAGTCGATCGGAGGCAACAAGTGAACACGCACGACGTGAGCGTCGAGCTGGGCCGGTTGGCCGAGGCCGATGTCAACGCGTTCGAACGAGCCGACCTCGACGCCGCGGTCGCGACCTCGGGCCGGGTGCGCGCCTGGCTCGACGGCTTCGACGTGCGCTGCGCCCGCCGGTCCCGCGAGTTGGCTTCCACGGGCCAAGCGGCGGCGCCCGAGTCGACCCTGACCAACCGTGGACGACGTTCGGGGAGGGAGGCCGCCGCCGTCACCAGCCGCGAAGCGGTGTGCGAGTCGATGCCCAGCTTCGAGGAGGCGCTCGGGTCCGGAGCGGTCTCAGCGGGCCATGTCGACGCCCTCGCCAGAGCCGCGGGGCGGCTCGACGAATCGACGCGCGCCGAGTTCGTGGCGACGGAGGCCGAGCTGCTCGCCGCCGCGCAGCGGGAGCGGGTCGAGACCTTCGAGCGGCGGTGTTCGGAAGCGGCTCGGCGGCTCGCCGCCAAGCGAGCTGGGTCCGACGCCGACGAGCTCGACCGGCAACGTGCCCAATCGAACGCGAAGTGGTGGGTCGACAAGATCACCGGCATGTGCCACACCCACCTCGAGCTCGACCCGCTGCGCCACGCCGCGCTCTGGTCGGCCGTCAACGCCCGGCTGGCTCGCAACCGAGCGGCCGACGGCAACGCCGGAATCCCGTGGCAGCAGCTCAAGGTCGACGCGTTCGTCGGCGCCGTCGGCACGCTCGCCGCAACGGCCACGACCGGCAACGCGCCCGGCACCGCGACCGGCACCGCGCCCGGCACCGCGACCGACGCCGCGCCCGGCGACGCGACCGACGCCGCGCCCGGCGACGCGCTCGACCGGGTTCCCGAAGCCACGCTGCTCATCGACCTCACCACCCTCGTCGACGGCTTCCACGACCGCACCATGTGCGAGCTCGAAGACGGCACCCCGATCCCACTGTCGACCATGCGCCGCCTGCTGTGCGACTGCGAGGTGCTGCCGGTGGTCTTGGGCGGCAACGGGGAGGTGCTCGACGAGGGCCGGTCACGACGGACCGCCAGCCGGGCCCAGCGCCGGGCGCTGCGGGCGATGCACCGCACGTGCGCCCACCCGGACTGCCGGGTGACCTTCGCCGACTGCCGGATCCACCACATCCGCTGGTGGTGGCGGCACACCGGCCCCACCGACATCGACAACCTGCTCCCGTTGTGCGAGCGGCACCACCACCTCGTCCACGAGGGCGGCTGGCAGCTGACCATGACCCCCGACCGCATCGCCACATGGACCCGGCCCGACGGCAGCCGAGCCCACATCGGCTCGACGGTCGACCGGGCGCCCGACGGCGTCCGGCCACCCCGAGATCGAGCGGCGCGCCGACCGGGTCGAACAACCGGGCGGGATCCGTGAGCCGGGCGCGGGCCGGTGGCCGGGCGTCGGCGACCGTGCCGGCGCATTGGAGGTTGCGACGTTGGTCGAGCGGCGCGGCGCGGCCGTCGTCGCGGTCGTCAGGGCCGCTGGCCGAGGTCGGGTTCGGGGCTTGAGCCCGGGTCGCGGGCTTCGGCGACCGCGGCCCACAGGTCGGTGGCGTTGACCGGGCCGAGGAAGCTGGCCCGCGTGACGCCGGCGGCGTCGCAGACGACGAGCGTCGGCACGGCGTCGATGTGGTACTTCGCGTGCAGCGGGCGGTGGGCGGTGAACTCGATCTCGGCGACGGCGACCTCGCCGGACTCGAGCACGTTGGCGCGCTCGACCACGCCGCGGCACGCGGCGCAGTTCGCCGACGTGAACACGGCGACCAGCCACGGGGTCTCGGGGCGGGTGAAATCGCCACGGTCGACTTGCTCGGGCACGTTGTGGCGGCGCTGCGTCGGAGCGTCGGCCGACCGCCGATGACGGACGACGGCCGCGATCGCCACCACCACGGCGACGATCACGGCGGTGACGATCAGCCGGTCCACCGGCTCAACCGCCCCATCGGTTCAGCGGGCCCGGCCGGTTCGGCCGGTCCAGCAGGTCCATCGGTTCCCGGTCCATCAGAGGTCGAGGGGCAGCGCCCACGATCCCGACCGCCCCGCCAGCCCGCCGCCCCGCGACAGCCGGCGCTCGACGAACACGCGGTTGGTCGACGTCACGATCAGCTCCTGGTCGAGCACGGCGTCGGCCTCGAGGTCGATCAGCAACACCGCGCCGGCGGCGAGCGGGATGTCGGTGAGACTGGGCACCGCCGACGGGCCGGCCGGGCCGACCGCCTCGACCGTGACCGTCCCCTCGACGTTGTTGGTGTTGTAGACGACGAGCGCCTCGGGCGTGGGCGTCGACGGCCCGACCCCGATGTACCACCGCGACGCGACATACCCGTCGGTGCGCCCGGTCGCCCCGAGGACGACCGTCGTGTAGATCCGATCGTCGGGGGCCAGCGACGGGTCGTCGATCGGCCGGTTGAGCACCCGCTCGACGACGATCGAGGGCTCGGCGAGGGTCGAGAACACGACCGCGTGGCGCCCTTCCGGCACGAGGTCGATCTCGGCCGGCCGGAACACGAAGACCTCGCCCGCCGGCACGGTGATCGGCTCGTCGTAGCCGAACTCGGAGGTGACCGGCAGGCCGAGGAAGACGACGTCGACCTCGACGTCGTCCGCCGTCGGGTTGTAGACCGAGAACGTCTCGGTGATTCCCTCGCCCAACTCGCCGTCGGCGAACCACCACTGGTCGCGCAGCGCCGGGGCGGCGAGCGACACGCCGTACCCGTTGCGCTCCCCGCCGAGGTACTGCTGGGCCCGCCCGAGCACGACCCGCCCGCTCTCCAGCGACACGCTGACCGCGATCACCGGCTCGTCGCGGGCGCCGAGCTCGGCGATGCGGATCGTCTTGACCGACTGCGGCGGGATGGCGAAGCCCTGGAAGGCGGTGGGGGTCGTCGGGCCGTTCTCGGTGGCGAACGACAGGTTGGCGACCGCCGTGTCACCGTAGGGATTGGTCAGGATCAGGGTTTCGACGCTGCCGTCGACCGTATACCCGTCGGCGAGGAACCACTCGGCGGAAGTCTCGTTTGAACACGGCGCGACCGCCTGGCCGTCCGGGTGGATCGCGATCTGCTCGACGACCGCCCCGCCGCCGTCGATCTCGACCAGCGCGCTGGCGAAATCGGCGGTGACGAACGCGTCGACGTCGATCGAGCGCTGCGACCACGCGCCGACCGTGAAGCCCTGCTCGGCGCCGACCCCGTCGGCGGTCAGGATCTCGAACCGGCCGACGAGCTCGTCGCCGCCCCGGTTGGAGACGACCACCTCGCCACCGATGCCGGCCTCGCCGCTGGCCGGCACACCGGGGCAGAACCACGTCTCGGTGAGCCGCTCGACCTCCGACACCGACGGCATCCACGGGACCGAGGACGGCGCGAACACCGCGTCGGTGACCGGCGGCGTCTGCCGGCCCAGCAGCGCGACGCCGACGAGTCCGACCGTGATCACCAGCGCCCCCGGGGCCGCCCGCCGGCTCACGTCCGCTCCTCCCCCGGGTCGTCGACGAGCTCGACGTCGGGCGACGACCGCTCCGCCGTCCGCGCGATCTCCCCGGTCAGGTCGAGCCCGGGGTCGAGGCCGGACGCGACCAGGACGGGCGCGTCGGCCAGCGCGGCGAGCTCGTCGAGGTCGATCAGGGTCTCGTCGCCGACCAGCGGGCCGCGACGGCGGGCCAGCGGGACGCTGACGCGGGCCGCCGAGAACAACACGGCCAACCACATGAGCATCGACAGCACGAGCAGGAACGGGCGGCTCGACGGCGTCGAGTACGTCAGCTCGGCCGGACCCGGTTCGGCGACGTCGAACGCGGTGGTCAACCCGAACGCGCGGCGGGCGGGGACGCTCGACCCGTTCGACGTCAGATTCCAGTGCTCGTCGAACGGCACGGCGAGGTGGACGACGCCCGGCTCGAGCACGTCGAGGTAGGTGCCGAACTGGTCGGCCCCGGCGAACGCCGGCGTCGCCATCGACAGATCGGCGGCGACCAGCGCCGCCGGGCCGGCGGTGGCGCTGGCCTCGGCCGTCGCCC
>JBFGCT010000236.1:0-4358 GCA_041581055.1 Ilumatobacteraceae bacterium
TCGGAGATCTCGTGGACAAGCGCCCGAGCGGGTGCGTCACAACACACACGCATATCGCTCCTTCGTAGAGACCCCGCGACCCGCCCAGTTCGAATCAGGCACGTTCGAGCGCTCGGGACCATCCCATAATGCGCGTCCCCGTGCGCCGGGGTGAGGTCTACCGTTTCCGGATCCCCAAGGGCGTCGGCCACGAACAACACGGTGCGCGCTACGGCGTCGTGGTGCAAGCCGACGAGTTCCTGCCGCGCTCTGTCGTGATCGTCGCCCCAACCTCTCGTAGCGCACGGCCGGCGTCGTTCCGGCCAGAAGTATCCGTCGCTGAATACACGTCCCGGGTGCTTGTCGAGCAGCTTGGTGCGGTCGATGCTCAACGCCTCGGCGATCGAGTTGGGGACCTCACTCCTGATGAGATGTGGTCCGTCGACGACGCACTCGTGACCGTGCTCGGCCTGAATTGACGATTCTCCGCGACATTCGGCGGAGATGTCGACCGAACGAGCACCGGCACGTCCGCCGCAGAGAACGTCCGGATGAAGATCCTCAGGTGAGACACCGTCGAGCAGGGGCAGGTGACCCCTGGGGCTGGGCTCCGACGGTCGACACGGCGAACGACGAACAATCAGCCCCCCACGACCGTGATCTCGCTGGTCGCACCGCCGCCGCGTAACTCGGTGAGCAGGTCGTCGAACTCCTCCGGGGTCACTCGCCCCTGCTCGAGATCACGGCGCAGCTGCTGCTCCCGGAGCGCGAGCAGACCTGCACGCCCGACGAACACGTCGTCCGCATCAGCCAGTATCTGGAGATGGTCGGCCGTCGCCCACAGCTCGCTTCCGTCCGCCGCCACCGCCACCAGTCGGGCAACGATCTCACCAACACCACCGCCAGTGATGACGACGTCGTGGTCGATGGATTGAACGCCACCATGGGCGATCGACGTCGGGTCGACGGCGTGCTGCTGCTCGGCGACGCGAGCGACGCCCGTGCCGTCGAGGATGAGGGAGTAGCTCGCGTCGTCGTCGAGCTCGCCCGGGGCCGACACGGCCACGACGAACGTCATCGAGTCGCCAATCGTCCGTTGACCGTCGCCCAGATCGAGCCTGACCGTCGCCGGCGGGGTCACCTTGTCGCCCCCGTCGTCCGCGACAACTTCCGGGTCGGTCGCGACCACGCCGGTGCCCTCGTCGAAAACCACGTTGGCGTCCGAACCGCATGCCGCGAGGGTCAGCCCAGCGACGAGGATCGGCCCAACGAGCGGTCCGACGATCGATTTCTCTGGCACCAGCGGATCATCCACATCTGCTCGGACGTACAAAAGACCCTACCGGTTCCCTCGGATTGGCAGTAACGCTAATAACCGACCGCGTATCAGCCGGAGGTGTTGGGTTTGGGGGGAGCCATGGGCCGACGACACAACGTGAATTCGGTGTTACTGACAGCGTCCATGATGGGAGCGCTCCTCGTAACCGCCCCGACGGGATCCGCGGCCGAGGCGCCGCCGACCCCATCCGGCGAGGCGGTCAAGCCGGGCAGCGAGCTGCGGGCGGCGTGGGTACCGTCCGACGCCTCGACGCCGGGTTCGGCGTCGGAGGCCACGCTGACGCTGGCCGGCAGCGACGACGTCGTGCAGTGGCGCGTCTCGCTGACCGCCGGGGGAGCGGCGGCCGTCGCCGATGGCGCTGGGCCAGTCGTCGTCGACGCCGTGGCGGGCGACGCTGCGTTCGCGGTCGGCTACCAAGTGAACGACGGCGAGGGCGAGCTGGTGGCGACCGCCGAGGCGCTCGATGCCTCCGGTGCGATCGTCGCCACACGGGCGGCGAAGTTGTTCGTGCTGGCCGACGGCGCCGAGGTGCTCGATGGCGTGGCCGGTCCGCTGGCGTTGCGCGTCGAGCGCGCGCAGCGCGACGGCGTCGGCGACGTCGACGCGATTCGCGGGGCCGGCGCGAGTTCCGATCTCGGAGTGACCGCCCGAGGCGGGCCGGATGCGTCCGACGGCGAGGCCCGGGGCGTCCTGACGATCAGTGGAACGGTCCGCTGGACCGACCGCACCGGCGCAACCCACCCGGCCCGCGACGTCGAGGTTCAGATACGTGACGAGGAGCTCGTCGGCAGCGACCTCGTGGCGACCGTGCGGACGAACAACAGCGGCGTTTTCCAGGCGGTGGTCGACAACGACGACGGAATCCTCCAGGGCGGTCGTGACATCTTCGTCCGCGCCCGCACCGTCTCGACCGGGTTCAGCGTCGTGCCGTCGGCCGGCGACAGCGCTCACTTCATCCAGACCGGGGTCGCCGACGACGTCCCGGACGGGGCGCTCGTCAACGCCACGCTGACCGCGACCAACAGCGCCGACAACAACACCGCGTTCTCGGTCGCCGACGCGCTGGTCGAGATCGTGCGGTACACGACCGCGGTCAACGGATCGGCCCTCCCGGCGATCGAGGTCGTGTTCCCGACGACGCGACACACGTCGCTGTTCGACGGCACCCGCCTGCACATCCTGCAACTGGACCGTTGGGACTGGGACGTCGTCCACCACGAGTTCGGGCACTACGTACAGAGCCAGCTCGGCATCTCGAACAGCCCGGGGGGCGACCACGGCCTCAACTCCAACCTCTCCGAGGACCCGGGGCGGAACAAGAGCCAGGGAACCCGCCTCGCCTGGGGCGAGGGCTGGCCGACCTACTTCGGCACCGTTGCCCAGCAGGTGCGCAACACCGCCGCGATCGGGATCCCGAACGCAGGCGACATCAGCTACCAGGACACGGAGGACGCCTCGATCGAGTACAGCCTCGAGACGACAACCGGTGGGACGAGCGCCGGGGAGGACAACGAGCTGTCGGTCCAACGCATCTTGTGGGACATGTACGACGGCGCCGACGACGCCGGCGACGACGGCGTGTCGATCGACCACGGCGCGATCTGGAACCTGCTCGACGGAGCGAACGCCACGACGTTCTCCGCCGGGTACTCCGCCATCGTCGCCGGGCGCACGAGCCGCGACATCGCGAGGATCGGCTGCATCGTCGGCGAGCACAACATCGCACCCGAGCCGACCGCACCGGCCGACAACGCTCTGGTGGCGGCGACCCCGCCCACGTTCGAATGGACGGCGAACGGCGGCGGGCCGGCGTTCCGCAACGACCGGTTCATCGTCGAGTTCTACAACGCTAGCTGGAGCACCCTCGTGCACGCCTCGGCCGAGCAGTCGGTCACGACGTACACGCCGAGCCAGGCCGACTGGGACAAGATCCGTGACGGTGCCGGCCCGCTGGTCAACTGGGTCGTCCGGGGACGCCAGACCTCGGCCCCGGCGACCGGCCCGTACGTGAGCTGTGACCGACAGCTCGTGCAGGGCGAGCTCGATCTGATCTTCGCCATCGACGCCACCGGGAGCATGTGGGACGACATCGACGCAGTGCAGGCGGCGGCGACCGAGATCGTCAACGCCGTCGGAGGAGCCGGCGGTGACTTCCGGATCGGACTCGTCACGTACAAGGACCACCCGGTGTCGGGCGGCGGCTCGGGCGACTATCCGTCACGGATCGAGCTGAACTTCTCCACCGACGTGCCGTCGATCATCTCGGCGATCGACGGCCTGAGCGTGAGCGGCGGTGGCGACTTCGCCGAGTCGGTGTACTCCGGGCTGATGACGGCCATCGGGTTCCCGTGGCGCGACGGTGTCAAGAAGTCGATCATCCTGATGGGCGACGCCCCGCCGAAGGATCCCGAGCCCGTGACCGGGTTCACGCTCCCCAGCGTTGCCGCTGCTGCCTTCGCCGTCGACCCGGCGAACGTGTACCCGATCCACATCGGATCGGACACCGAGACGCGGCAGGCGTTCCAGGCGCTGGCCGACTCCACCGAGGGCGAGCTGTTCACGGCGGCGACGGCATCCGACGTGGTCGACGCGATCATCGGCGCGATCAGCGCCTCCGTGTCGCTCGTCGCCGACGCCGGCGGTCCGTACTCGGGAACCGTCGGAGTGCCGGTGAACTTCGACGGCGGCGACTCGTTCGACGCCGACGGCACGATCGTCATGTACGAATGGGACTTCGAGAGCGACGGCACGTTCGACTTCTCGTCGGCGAGCTCGACCGCGTCATCCACCTACGGTGCGCCGTTCAGCGGGTTCGTAACGCTGCGCGTGACCGACGACGCCGCCAACACGAACACGGCGATGGCATCGGTCGAGATCGACGTCGGACCGTCGTTCGTCCCGTTGAGGCCGTTCCGGTTGGAGGACACCCGGCCCGGCGGGGTGAAGGTGGGTTCGGCCGACGGGTTGGCGGGCCCGTTCCGGTTCAACGTGCTCGGACGGGGCGGGCTGCCGCCGTCGAATGTCGGCGCCGTGTCGCTCA
>JBFGCT010000237.1:0-4356 GCA_041581055.1 Ilumatobacteraceae bacterium
CGGCGCCCGAGCCGAGGTCGATGACCCGCTCGCCGGGCTGCAATGCCCGGTGTTCGAACGGGTTGGCCACGCCGGCGAAGGATTCGACGGCGACGGTCGGGAGCTGGTCGACGGCTCGCATGTCGTAGCGGCACCGCTCGGCGATCACCCGTCCGGTATGGAAGTGGAACTCGGTGTCCGGGTCGGTCGCAACGGCGGCGTACTTGGCCCGCACCTCGTTGCGCAACTCGTCCCGATCGACGGGCGACTCGGCGTCGGACGACCCGCCGAAGTGCTGGTCGGACGTCCTGTCGGATGTCGCGTCCGATGGCGTGTGTTCGGTCATGGACGACACGATGCGGCAGCTCCCTTCCCGAAACCTTCCCCGACCCGGCGAGGCCCGGCCCGCCCCCGGATCTTCGTGATCGAAGGGCCGATGCCGTCGACGCCGCGTTCGACCGAACCCCGGCAACGAGCCGAGATCCTCGGCCGGATCAGCCGATCGGGGTGAGGCCGACGGCGACTCGACCGGAGAAGCGGGTCTGCTTGGCGCGGGCGAGGGGGTGGAAGAGGCAGCCGTGGACGTCGCGGTAGAGCCGTTCGAGATCGGAGCGGCGTGTGTATCCGATGCCGCCGGTGGCTTCGATCGCGAAGCGCACGGTGTCGATCAGCGCGTCGGCAGCAACGGTCTTGCGCGCCAGGGTGCGGCTGGAGTGCTCGTCCACGTTGGCGAAGCGCAGGTCGTCCGACGTCGCCAGCATGACGTCGACAGCCGATCCGACCCCTTGACATCCCTACGAGCTTCATAGTGCGCACCGCGTGCTCGGTATCGCTCCGATCGAGGTTTCGTCGGCGAATCCGATCGAGCTCAATCGGCCGTGCCATTCACGTGCCAGTAGCAGCGGTCAACAACGGGCGGAGTCGGACAGTTGCGACCACGACGCCGTGTGTGTTTCCCCAGCTCAAGGCACATCCTCGCAGGTAGTCGTTTTGGGCCGGAATTGCTTTGCAAGCAGGGGGTCGTGGGTTCGATTCCCATCGTCTCCACCAGGTCGACGGAGCTCGATGCATCAGCGACGCATCGATCGGGTGCGACGCCGAGTACACGATCGGCAGGCGGCGCCACAACCGACCATCGAACGATGGTGCACGCCGTCCGCCACCGCGGCCCTGACCATGGTTCGATTGATTGCGCGGAAGCAACCCGAGGTCGCCCGGATTCGTCGGTCTGCGTCGTTTGGTAACGTGGCAAGCCGATCACCGACGACTGCTGGGAGGGGACCATGGCAGCGATACGTTCGGGGAGATTCGTGCCGCTCGCCGGAGCCGCGCTGGCGCTGGGAATCGCTGCGGTCGCGGCTGCCGCGGGGACCGACGTCCAGATCAACGCCGATCCGCCGGGGACGGTGCAGAACGAGATCCGCATCACCCAGAACGCCGCCAACCCGACCAACCTGGTGGTCGCCTACAACGACTCGGTCGGTTCGCTGTCGAGCCCGCTCGGAGTCAGCTTCTCCAACGACGCCGGGGCGACGTGGTCTGATCGGCAGCTCGGCATCCCGCTCCACCCGCTGTTCTTGACGCCGCTCAGCCGGATCTTCGACCCGTTCATCGATTCGGATTCGCAGGGCACGATCTACGCCGGCTACATCGCCGCCGACAGCGCCGTCGCCAACGGCGCGAGCGGCATCTACATCGAGTCCTCGACCGACGGCGGCGCGACGTGGAGCGGCCCGACGACGATCGATTTCAACCCCGCCGCGCTCGGGCCCTTCGACCCCACCTACCGGTTCAACGACCGGTCGGACATGACCGTCGACGGCAACGACGACGTGTACGTGACCTGGATCAAGGACGTCGGCGTCGGCCTGCCGACCAGCGACATCCACTTCGCCAAGTCGCCGCCGCCGGGCCCGCCCGGGCCGGGCAACCCGACCGGGCTCGATTTCACCGGTGTCGGGGCGGGCAGTGTGGCCCCGTTGACGGTCAGTGATCTCAGCGGCCTCGACCAGGCGAACGCGCCCGATGTCGCGGTGGCCCCGGACGGGACGGTGTACGTGGCGTGGATCGACGTGAACGTCACCAACCCGCTTCCCCAGCCGGGGACCTTGAAGATCGACAGCTCGGTCACCGCGGGCGCCACGTTTGGCCCGGACGTGACGGTTGCCGGCATCGCGGCGCTCTCCAAGTGGGTGTCGACGGCCGCCGGGGCCGGAACGTTCGACGACGCGCGCGCCGGGAGCTACCCCGTGATCGCGGTCGATCCCGCGAACAGCCAGACGGTGTACATGGCCTACGCCGCCGATCCGCCCGGCGCCGACGAGGCCGACATCTTCTTCATCACGTCGACCGACGGCGGCGCGACGTGGAGCGCGCCGCTCACCGTCAACGACGACGGAACGAGCAACGACCAGATCCACCCGGCGATCGCGGTCAAGGCCGATGGCACGATCGACCTGGCGTGGTACGACAAGCGCAACGCCGCCAACGACGATCGGTGGGACGTCTACTTCGCCAACAGCACCGACGGCGGGGCGAGCTTCGGGATCAACCGGCGCGTCACCGACCAGAGCTTCGCCACCCCGACCGACCTCGCCGGAAGCCCCTGGCTCGGCGAGTACCTCGGGCTCGAGGTCGACGCCACCACCGCCTACCTCGCGTTCACCTCGGGCATCACCGACTCGAAAGGCGACGTGTTCTTCGACCTGGAGGCGAACTCGACAAGCCAGCAGATCGCCATCGACATCAAGCCGGGCAGTGATCCGAACAGCGTCAACTGCAACAACGCACGAGGCGTCATATCCGTCGGCGTCCTCACCGACTCCAACTTCGACGCCACGACCGTGGACGAGACGACGGTGAGCTTCGAGGGCGCGGGCGAAACCCACGTCTCGAAGACGACCGGGCTCCCGCGCCGCCACGTCGACGACGTGGACAACGACGGTGACGACGATCTCGTTTTCCACTTCCGCCTCGCCGACACCAACCTGACGTGCGCTTCGACCGGGGGAACACTGACCGGCCAGACCTTCGGAGGCACATCGATCACCGGCGCCGACAACCTGCGCATGGTCGGCGGCTGACCACATTCGTCGACGCCGTCCGGGTCGTGCGGCGGGCGACGCTGTCGCTCGACGACCGGCTCGCCGGCTGGCGACGTCAGCTCCACCGATTTGCCGGGCCGTCGGTCGGGAACACCGTCTCGCCGCAGCGAACGAGGAGAGCGCGCCGAACCGTGGCGCCGGTGTACCAGTTCCAGGAGGCTGTGGCGAGTAGGGAGTGTGACGACGATTGGGGCCCGGACGGTGGCGACACGAGGCAACGACAGCGATGACGATTCCTGGCCGCTGACGCTGCGGACCTTCGACGGCTTCTACCGCGACCATTACCGCTCGGTGTTGCAGACGGCGGTCGCGTTGACCCGGGATGTCGCCGCGGCGGAGGATCTCACGCAAGACGCGTTCCTGGCCGCGCGCGACAGCTGGGATCGCGTCGGTGGCTACGACCGGCCGGACCTCTGGGTGCGCCGTGTCGTCAGCAATCGCTCGGTGTCCCGCTTCCGGCGGCTCACGCGCGAGGCGGCCGCGCTCGGCCGGCTCCGCCGGGAGCGTCCGCTGAGCGCCGAGATCGGTGTACCGGCCGACGAGGTGTGGCAGGCGATCGCCTCGCTGCCGCGTCGCCAGGCGCAGGTCGTGGTCATGGTCGTCATTCAGGATCTCCCCGTCGACGACGCCGCCGCCGTGCTCGGGTGCGGCGCGGAGACGGTCCGGACCCACCTCCGCCGCGGACGAGCACGGCTCGCCCACCTACTCCGAGAAGAGGACACACCATGAACCTCGACAACCGACTCAGCGCGGCTCGTGACTCACTCGAGATCGCCACCGCCGATGCCCGTCCCGACGTCGGTGACCTGGACCGCCGGCCACTTCGGCGCCGGGTCAGCGCGATCACGTTTGCCGTCGTCAGCCTGACCGTGGTGGGCGTGGCCGCGATCGCGCTCGTTCCGAGCCGCGGCGCCGACGACGTCCCGACCGCGTCCGGGGCCGCCACAACGCAGGAAGCGGCCGCGGCGGTCGCCGCCGTACCCGTCGAGCCGTCGGCGGAACCCGCGTTCGGGCTGCCGCGAGCGGCGACCGGCTGGGATCTGGTGGCGGTCGAAAGCCTCACGCCGGATCTCGGCGTCGCGTTCGCCGACGAGGAGTTCACCCAGCTCGCGGTGACATTCGACGACGATCCCGATCCGTTGACGCAACGGGAGGGAACGATCACCCGGACGATTCGCGTCGGGGTCGGCGCCTACACCGACGACCTGCGCGCCGTGTACCCGGGGCCGGGAGCGCCGGTCACCGTCGGGTCGCGGTCCTTCGAAGTCGTCAC
>JBFGCT010000238.1:0-4263 GCA_041581055.1 Ilumatobacteraceae bacterium
GGCGCCGAACAGGTTCTTGTGCGGGGCGTTCTGGTTGTAGTCGACGAACACCCGCTCGCCGCGCTCCTCCTTCCACCAGCGGTCGGTGATCAGGTCCGGGTGGCGGGTCGCCAGCTCGCGCCCCAGCGCCACGCACGCGCCGCGGATGGCGAAGGAGTCCCAGCCGGGCTCGACGCGCACGAAGACGTGGATCCCCTTCGAGCCGGTCGTCTTCGGGAACCCGACCATCCCGAGCTCGGCGAGGTAGTCGCGGACGATGGCGGCCGACTCGCGCACCATCTCGAACGAGGCGCCGTTGGCCGGGTCGAGGTCGATCCGCAGCTCGTCGGCCTCGTCGGGGTTCGACGCCCTGTACTGCCAGACGTGCAGGCCGAGCACGCCCATGTTGGCCGCCCAGAGCACATGCGCCAGATCGGCGATCACCAGGGCGCGCGACGGCGTCCCGTTGATCGTCATCACCGTCGTCGTCGTCAGCCAGTCGGGCGCGGACTCGGGAATCCGCTTCTGGAAGAACGACTTCCCGCGCACGCCGTTCGGGTACCGCTCGAGCAGCACCGGCCGGTCGTACAGCGTCGGCATGATCGCCTCGCCGACCGCGACGTAGTAGCGGGCGAGGTCGAGCTTGGTGCGCGCCGCCTTGGCCGGGCCGACCGACGGGAACATCACCTTGGCCGGGTTGGTGATCTCGACCGTGCGGTCGCCGGCGTCGATCTCGACCGGCGCCCCGAACTCGTCGGCCTTGGCCATCGCCCGAACCTACCGCGCGTCGGCTACTGGTCGGCGTGGAGCTCGTCGTTCAGCTCGCCCCAGGCGCGGCTGCGGGGGCGGACGATGACCTGGCCGGTCTGGCCGTCGCGGATGAACATCACGCCGCTGATCCCCGACAGCTCCCGCGCCTTCTGCACGCCGTCGGGCGTCATCACCGGCGTCGCCGCCGTGACGTACAGGCCGGCCTCGACCACGCAGTCGTCGCCCAGGCTGATCCCGATGCCGGAGTTGGCGCCGAGCAGGCAGCGCTCGCCGATCGAGATCACCTCGCTGCCGCCGCCCGACAGCGTGCCCATGATTGACGCCCCGCCGCCGACGTCGGAGCCGTCGCCGACGACGACGCCGTTGGAGATCCGGCCCTCGACCATCGACGTGCCGAGCGTGCCGGCGTTGAAGTTGCAGAACCCCTCGTGCATCACCGTGGTGCCCTCTGCGAGGTGCGCGCCGAGGCGCACCCGGTCGGCGTCGGCGACGCGCACGCCGGAGGGCACCACGTAGTCGGTCATGCGCGGGAACTTGTCGAGCCCGTGCACGGTCAGGACGGTGCAACCGTCGACGGCGCCGAGCTTCACCCGCAGGCGCACGTCGTCGAGGCTGCCGACGGCGACCGGCCCGAGGTTGGTCCAGGCGACGTTGTGCAGCACGCCGAACGTGCCGTCCATGTTGATCGTGCGGGGCGCCGCGAGCCGGTGCGAGAGCAGGTGCAGGCGGAGGTAGGCGTCTTCGGGCGAGGCCGGCGGCTGGTCGACGTCGACCGAGATCCGCACCGGGCGGATCGTGACGTCGCGCGCCTCGTCGCGGCGCTCGCGCAGGCCGAGCTGCGACTCGATCTCGTCGGCCACGGAGTCGTCGGCGCCGTACTCGCCCCACCCGAGCCAGCGATACCACGTGTCGAGCGTGGCGCCGTCGGCGGCGATCGTCGCGAGGCCCGCGCCCCATGCCATCCGTGCCATGTCGGAACGGACCGTATCGAACGCCGGCGGGTTCCGCGCCCTCGGCCGCGCCCCGGGTTTCAGGTCGTCGATCTGCGGCCGATATCCCGTCTGTGCCGCGCCATCGATGTCATCGTTCCGTAACATGACGGCGATGCCGCGCCGGATCCTCCCCCTGGCCGCGATCGCCGCGGTCGTGGCGATCGCCGTGCCGGTGCTCGCCGCCGGACCGGACGAGATCGACGCGCCGGCCGTCGCGCTCGACACCGCCGTCCCGGCGTCGCCGCTCGCCGCCGACGTCGTCTCGGTCTACAACTCGGGTCCGCTCGACGACTCGGTCGCCGCCGCGGCGTTCGCCGCCGCGCGCGACGCCGGCGGCACCGCGGCGATCAGCCGCTCGGCGGCCGTCCCGATGCGCCGCGTGCTGCGCGGGGCGGCAGTCGTGCAGCAGGCCCCGAGCGGCTACGCCTATCCGATGTCGACCACCGTGCTGCCCAACGGCGTGGTCGGCAGGGTGATGGGGCGCGACGTGTCGGCGGTGCTGAGCCCGAGCACGATCGTGATGAGCGCGCTGACCGCGGGCTTGCGCGGCGCGCAGGCCGGCGACACGATCGAGGTCGTGGTCGCCGGGGGCGCGATCGTCACAATGACGATCGGGGCCGTCGTCGACGACGCGGTCACCGGGGGCACCGAGCTGCTGATGTCGCCCGCCGCGGCCGACCGGCTCGGCATCAACCGGCTGAGCCAGGTGGTGATCTGGGGCTTCGAGTCGCGCTCCGCGCTCGATCAGGCACTCGCCGCCCGGGGGCTGATCACGACGTCGATCCGCGTGCGCCGCAGTTGGGACGCGTTCGACCCCGACCTCACGCTCGGGTACGCCCGCACCAAGCAGGCGCTCGGCGAGTTCGCCTACCGGGTCAGCAGCAACGGCTCGGTCTTCGTCGACAGCGCGTGGGAGTCGGCCAACATCATCTACGGCTCGGTGGGCCAGTCCCCGTACCGACTCACCCTGCCGACCGGCTGTCACCGGACGGTCCGCGCCTCGCTCGCGGCGGCGATGGACGAGGCGATCGAAGCCGGCGTCGCCGACTCGATCGACTACGGCCACGCCAACACCGCCGGCGGTTGCTACGTCCGCCGGTTCAACCGGCTGACGCCGAACAGCTCGATCGGATTCCTCTCGCGCCACACGTGGGGGATGGCGGTCGACACCAACACGCTCGGCTCGTGTCAGGGATGCGCGCCGCCGGACTTCGTGACGCATCCCCGCGGGTGCGACCTGGTGCGCATCTTCCGCAAGCACGGCTTCGCCTGGGGCGGGAACTTCCTCACGCCCGACGGCATGCACTTCGAGTGGGTCGGCGAGCCGCGCGACCGGTTCGAGTACCCGTCGCGCTACTGCCCGAACACCGCGTCCGGGTCTCGCCCCGACGACGGCGCCCGTCCGGTCGGCGAGACGGCGCGGGCGACCATCTTCGCCCACGATGGGCTCGATCCCGGCGGCGATCTCGGGGACTGAGGCGGCGAGGGGCGTAGCCTGGCACCGTGACCACTCGATTCCTGATCATCGGCGCCGGGCCGGCCGGCAACACGGCGGCGACGTACGCGGCCCGGCTGGGCGCGAAGGTGACCATGGTCGAGCGCGACCTGGTCGGCGGCGCCGCCCACCTCTGGGACTGCATCCCGTCCAAGACGATGATCGCCACCGGCGGGGCGATCAGCTTCGCCGACCGCATCAACGGCATGGGCCTCTCCCAGACGATCACCTCGGTCGACGTCGGCGCGCTGACCGAACGCATCGAGGACATCAAGAACAAGATGCGCGACAACAAGACGCAGATCCTGGAGAGCCAGGGCGTGCGGATCGTGCGCGGCAGCGGGCGCTTCACCGGACCGCACACGGCCGAGGTCGACGGCGTCGACGGCGCCGAGACGATCGAGTTCGACGCGGCGCTGGTGTCGACCGGCTCGCGGCCGCGGATCCCTGATTGGTGCGAGCCCGACGGCGACCGCGTCCTCACGACGCGCGACTGCTACCCGCCGAAGGTGTTCCCCGAGAGCGTCACGGTCATCGGCTCGGGCGTGACCGGCGTCGAGTTCGTCCACATGTTCTCCTCGTTCGGCGCCAGGGTGACGTTGGTCGTCAGCCGCCAGCAGGTGCTGCCCGGCAAGGATCCCGAGGTCGCCGCCGTCCTCGAGGCGGAGTTCATGCGGCGCGGGGTCAAGCTGGTGATGGGCGCCCGCGCCGAGGCGATCGAACGGTCCGAAGACGGCGAGGAGGTCATCGTCGTCTGCGACGACGGCCGCCGGGTGCGTTCCACCCACGCCGTCCTGGCGATCGGCTCGGTGCCGAACACCGCCGACATCGGGCTCGACGCGGCCGGTGTCGACGTCGACGACGGCGGATACGTCCCGATCAACCACCACTGCGTCACCAATGTGCCGCACATCTACGCCGCCGGTGACATCTCCGGCAAGCTCCCGCTCTCTTCGGTCGCCTCGGTGCAGGGCCGCAAGATCGCCGAGCACGCGATGGGCCTGCACACCCGCGAGCACCGCCACC
>JBFGCT010000239.1:0-4262 GCA_041581055.1 Ilumatobacteraceae bacterium
CGCCCGGCGCTCGCGGTCGGACCGGTTGTTCAAGATGCCGACGACGATCGTCTCGTCGGTCATGAACGGGTCGAGCTTGGTCATCGCCGCGACCATCGACTCGCGGTCGTTCACCGCGAACAGGTTGGCCCAGGTCACCTTCTTGTCGCCGATCCGCAGCTCCTTCATCCGCAGCACCCCGGGGTCGGGCGGGGCGTCGACCATGCCGCGCATCGCGACATCGCGCGGGATCCCGACGATGTCGGCGACGGTCAGCGCGATCGTGATGTTCTCCTTGAAGGCGATGTAGTCGAACGCCGCGACCTCCTCGTCGGTCACCCGCTCCGGGTCGCCGACGATCAGCCGGGACCCCTTGCTGGCCGCAACCTCCTCCATGATCTCGACGATCTCGGGGTTCTGCTCGGACGTGACGAGGATGCCGTTGTACGGGCAGGTCGACAGCAGCGACCGGGCGATCTCGGGGAGCGTCTCGCCCATCACGTCCTGGTGGTCCTCGCGGACGTTGGTCAGCACGCCGATGTTCGAGCGGACGATCATCCGCTCGGACACCTCCTGGTACTCGGGCTTGAGGGCCATGCACTCGATCACGAGCGCGTCGACCTCGGGCGTCACGTACTTGCGGGCGATCTCGATCTGCTCGAGAATCGTCGCAGGTCCCTTGCGGTTGATGGGTTCGTCGACACCGTCACTGTTGATCACCGCCGCAAACGTGCCCGTCGACTTGGCGACGGTCACCAGACCGTGTTCCCGGAGCATCCCCGCGATGATGCGGGCCACGGTCGACTTGCCGCGGATCCCGTTGACGTGGATACGCCAGTCGAGACCGTCGACGCGTCGACGATGCGCCAGGGACTCCAGTCTCCAGCGGAGGATCAACGTGACGCAGACGGCGACGCCGGCGAGTACTATGAGAGGCACAAGAGATCATCGGCGTCCGACGCAGGGGCCTTGAGGCTTCGTAGAAGGTCGCGACAGGTTGCCGACCTGTACCACCGCCCATAGCCTTACCGGGTCGTGTCACCGGAAGGTCCGGCGACCAAACGTGCCATCGAACGAGGTTGATTTCGTGCCCACCATTCAGCAGCTGGTCCGTCAGGGCCGGAGCTCGAAAGTCACCAAGAGCAAGACGCCCGCGCTCAAGGGCTCGCCCCAGCGCCGTGGCGTCTGCACCCGGGTCTACACCACGACGCCGAAGAAGCCGAACTCGGCGCTGCGCAAGGTCGCCCGCGTGCGGCTCAACTCCGGCGTCGAGGTGACCGCCTACATCCCGGGCGAGGGCCACAACCTGCAGGAGCACTCGATCGTGCTCGTCCGCGGCGGCCGCGTCCGCGACCTGCCCGGCGTGCGCTACAAGATCATCCGGGGCGCGCTCGACGCCGTCGGCGTCAAGAACCGCAAGCAGGCCCGCAGCCGCTACGGCGCGAAGAAAGAGAAGTGAGCTGAGCCATGCCGCGTAAAGGCCCCGCCCCGAGGCGTGAACTCGTCGCCGACCCGATCCACCGGTCGGTCGTCGTCACCCAGCTGATCAACAAGGTGATGCTCCACGGAAAGCGCAACGTCGCAGAGAAGATCGTCTACGACGCGATGGAGCTCGTCCAGAGTCGGCTCGACGCCGAGGAGCAGGCGATCGACGTCGTCAAGCGGGCGATCGACAACGTCAAGCCGCCGCTCGAGGTGCGCAGCCGCCGCGTGGGCGGCGCGACCTACCAGGTGCCCGTCGAAGTCCGGCCCCGGCGCTCGACCACCCTGGCGATCCGCTGGATCGTCGACTTCGCCCGCCAGCGGCGGGAGAAGACGATGGCGGAGTGCCTCGCCAACGAGTTGATGGACGCCGCCAACGGCCTGGGCGCGGCGATGAAGCGCCGCGACGACATGCAGAAGATGGCCGAGTCCAACAAGGCCTTCGCCCACTACCGCTGGTGAGCGGGGCCGGGCCGGCGCCTGGCTGAGTCGTTCACGAGTGCACTAGGATCAGGTTCGGGAGACCGGTCTAGCAGAGGGGTACTCGATGAACGTCAAATCGATTCTGTCCATCAAGGGATCCTCCGTCGCGACGATCGCCCCGGACGCGTCGCTCGGCGACGCCACCGCGTCGCTGCGCGACCACGGCATCGGCGCACTCGTCGTCAGCACCGACGGCTCGGCGATCGAGGGGATCCTCTCCGAACGCGATGTGGTTCGGGCCCTGGCGGCCCACGGTGGGTCGACGCTCGGCCGGACCGTCTCGACGGCGATGTCCGACAAGGTGGTCACCTGCGCGATGGGCGACTCGGTCGACGAGTTGATGGCGATGATGAGCGAGCGCCGGATCCGCCACCTTCCGGTCGTCGACGACGACGCCGCGCTGGCGGGGATCATCTCGATCGGCGACGTGGTGAAGGCGCGGCTGGCGCACCTCCAGGCCGAGAACGACCAGTTGTACGACTACATCCAGGGCCGGGCGTGAGCCCGCCACTGCGCGTTGGGCCGGGCGTGAGCCCGCCGCCGAGCACGGCCTGAGCGGGCGATGATCAAGCTCCCGTCCCGCCGCCGAACGCCGCCGCGTCGGGGATGGGAGCTGGAGCCGATCACGGGTCGCCGCCTCGCCGATCCGCGGGAGACGATCGCCGTGCTGGTGTACCGCGGGGTCACGACCGTCGAGGTCGAGGGGCCGGTCGTGCGGCTCGCCGACCGGATCGGCGCCGACATCGTGCTCGTCGGCGCCCGGCCGGGCCCGATCCCGGGTGTCGAGCCGTCCCGGATGGTGATCGCCGACGCCGGCCCCGGTGACGGCGTGCGGGCCGATGTTCTCGTCGTGCCCGGCGGTCTCGGATGGCGCCAGGTCGCCGAAGAGGCCGAGCTGGCCCGCTGGCTCGCCGAGACCGCGGCGTCGGCGCGGGCCATCCTCTCGATCTCCACCGGCAGCCTGTTGCTGGCCAAGGTCGGCGTGCTCGACGGCCTCGACGCGACCGGTCACTGGCTGGCCGAGGACGACCTCGCCCGACTCGGGGCCCACGTCTCGTCGACCCGCGTCGCCCGCGCCGACGGCGGGCGGCTCGTCACGGCGTCGGGGGCGCTGGCCGCGGCGCGCGTCGTCGACGAGGTCGCCGACCACGTCAGTTGGTCGCCCCCGTCGGCCGTCGGATCGGGACGCATCCAGATCGGCCCGGTCTCCGAACCGACCCCGTGAACTTCGACGTCGACCGGCGATGGCCTGGGGCGCTCGCCGCCTGACCTCTCCGGGAAACACGTCACGCCAGGTTGGGTGGCCGATTCGGCCGGTACACTCGGTGCCCGTGCCTGCGGCCCGCTACGGGCCGGCAGATCCCCCGCACGGTTGCCCTTTGAGACGGAGAGTAGAGAGATGGCCAAGCGAGAGTTCCCCCTGGAGCGCACCCGCAACATCGGCATCATGGCCCACATCGATGCCGGCAAGACCACGACGACCGAGCGCATCCTCTACTACACCGGCAAGAGCTACAAGATCGGCGAGGTCCACGACGGCGCCGCCACGATGGACCACATGGCCCAGGAGCAGGAGCGGGGCATCACGATCACGTCGGCCGCGACCACCTGCGTGTGGAACAACCACCGGATCAACATCATCGACACACCCGGACACGTCGACTTCACGATCGAGGTCGAGCGCTCGCTGCGTGTGCTCGACGGCGCGGTCACCGTGTTCGACTCGGTCGCCGGCGTCGAGCCGCAGACCGAGACGGTCTGGCGTCAGGCGAACAAGTACAACGTGCCGCGGTTCTGCTTCGTCAACAAGATGGACCGCATCGGTGCCAACTTCTACCGCACCGTCCAGATGGTCAAGGATCGTCTCGAGGCCAACCCGCTGGTCCTGCAGCTCCCCGTCGGTGCCGGCGGCCCCGAGTCGAACGAACCGTTCATCGGACTCGTCGACCTCATCAAGATGAAGGCGCTGATCTGGCGTGACGAGGAGCTCGGCGCGAAGTGGGACGAGGTCGAGATCCCCGACAACATGAAGGATCAGGCTGCCGAGTACCGCGAGCACCTGATGGAGACGATCGCCACGGAGTCCGAGGAGCTGATGGAGCTGTACCTCGGCGGCGAGGACGTACCGGTCGACATGATCAAGAAGGCGATCCGCCAGGGCACCCTCAACAACGACTTCGTGCCCATCCTGTGCGGCTCGGCGTTCAAGAACAAGGGCGTCCAGCCGATGCTCGACGCCGTCATCGACTTCCTGCCCTCACCGATCGATGTCGAGCCGGCGCACGGCATCACCATCAAGGGTGGCGAAGAGATCGACG
>JBFGCT010000240.1:0-4087 GCA_041581055.1 Ilumatobacteraceae bacterium
CCCAACTGGAACGTCGAGGGGGCCGACGGGCCGTACCGCGTGTCGCCGAACCACATGGTGGTCGTCCCGACCTCGCGCTCGGTGACGCTGACCTACGGCCGGTCGTCGCTCGACTGGCTGTCGTACGCGCTGACGGCGCTCGGGATCGGCCTGTGCGTCCTGCTCCGCCGCCGGGGCGACGAGCGCTACGGCGACGACAAACCACTGTTCGCGTCGCCGGCCGACTATTGACAGTCGGAGTGACGATGCCGTCCAATCCGGGGAGACCCGTTCCCGCCCCCCGTCGGCGCCGCTAGCCTCAAGCTGCCATGTCTGTCCTCGACCAGTCTGTCCTCGACCAGATCGTCAAGGCGTACGACATCCGAGGCACGGTGCCCGACCAACTCGATGCCGAGGTCGCGCACGCGCTCGGAGTCGGGTTCGCCTCCTTCGTCAACGCCGACCGTGTCGTCGTCGGGCGCGACATGCGCCCGTCGGGCCCCGCCCTCGTCGACGCGTTCAGCGACGGGCTGATGAAGCACGGAGTCGACGTCGTCGACATCGGCCTCGCGTCGACCGACCTCGTCTACTACGCGTCGGGCGTGCTCGACGTCCCCGGCGCGATGTTCACCGCCTCGCACAATCCGGCGGGCTACAACGGCGTCAAGCTGTGCCGGTCGGGGGCGCGGCCGGTCGGCGTCGAGAGCGGGCTCGGCGACGTCCAGCGCGTCGCGCAACGCGTCCTCGACGGCGACGCGCCGGCGCCGGCGGCGCGCGCCGGCGCGCGGTCCGAGCGCGATCTCCTGAGCGACTTCATCGACCACGTCTTGACGTTCGTCGACAGCTCGGCGATCGGCCCGATGAAGGTCGTCGCCGACACGGCGAACGGGATGGGCGGCCTGGTCGTCCCGGCGCTGCTGGAGCGGCTCGACCAGATCGAGCTCGAAGTGATGTACGGCGAGCTCGACGGGACGTTCCCCAACCACCCCGCCGATCCGCTGCAGCCGGCGAACCAGCGCGACCTGCGGGCCCGGGTGCTCGCCGGCGGCTTCGACCTCGGCCTGGCCTTCGACGGCGACGCCGACCGGGTGTTCGTCGTCGACGAGGCGGGGGAGGGCCTGAGCGGGTCGTCGACGACCGCCCTGCTGGCGACCGCCGTGCTCCGGCGGCATCCCGGCGCGACGATCCTGCACAACCTGATCTGCTCCAAGGCGGTCCCCGAGGTGATCATCGAGCACGGCGGGCTGCCGATCCGGACGCGAGTCGGGCACTCATTCATCAAGCAGGTGATGGCCGAGACGGGCGCGGTGTTCGGCGGCGAGCACTCCGCCCACTACTACTTCGCCCGCAACTACAACGCCGACAGCGGGTTGATCGCGTCGCTGATGGTGATGGAGGAGGCCGGGCGGGCGTCGCAGGCGCTGTCGGTGGTGCGCAAGCCGCTCGAGCGCTATTCGTCGAGCGGCGAGATCAACACCCAGGTCGACGACGCCGCCGCCGTCCTGGAGCGCATCAGCGCCGAGTTCGCCGAGCACGACCAGGACCGCCTCGACGGGTTGACCGTCGATTGCGGCCCGTGGTGGTTCAACCTGCGCCCGTCCAACACCGAGCCGCTGCTCCGGCTCAACCTCGAGGCCGCGACCCGCTCGGCGTGCGACGACCACGTCGCCGAGCTGCTCTCGCTGATCACGAGCTGACGACCCGCCCGCCCGACCACCAGACCACCGCGCCGCCCGCCCAGAACCGATTCAGGAAACGCCATGACCCTCGCGCCAGAACTGTTGTCGATCCTCGCCTGTCCCGAGGACAAGGGGCCGCTGTACTACCTCGAGGACGAGCAGCTGTTGTTCAACCCGAGGCTCCGGCGCGCCTACTCGATCCGCGATGACATCCCGGTGATGTTGATCGACGAGGCCACCGCCCTCGACGACGCAGAGTACGACCGCCTCGCCGGTCTTGTCGCGACGCTCGGGGTCGAGCCGACGTTCGCCGACTGAGCGCCGCCGGCGCGGCGCCGGCCAGGCTCCCGGCCGTGTTCAAGTGCCGGCCGGGCGAACCGATACAGAGTTGGCGGGTCCGTCGGCGCCGATATCCGCCCGGCAGCTTCGTGCGCGAGGGGTGCACCGATCAATATGACGAACTTGTTACAATCCCGGCCAATGACTTCGAAGCGTTGGATCCGCGGCGTCCTCGGCATCGCCGCGCTCGCCACCGCCTCGGTCGGCGCGATCCCGTCGTCGATCCCCGGCGCGCCGAGCGTGAGCGCGGCGACCGGGCCCGGCGCGGGCGGCGAGTACCACACGATCCCGGTCGAGACCCGGATCTTCGACAGCCGCCCCACGAGCCCGATCGGCGATCCGACCCCCGGGCCGAAGGTGCACGGCCAGGACGTGCACATCCAGGTGCTGGACAAGGCGGGTGTGCCCGCCGACCCCGCCGAGGTGTTGGCGATCGCCGCGAACATCACCGTCACCGGGGTCAGCAACGCCGGCTTCGCCGAGGTGTATCCGAAGGGCTTCCGGGCCAACCCGCAGTCATCGCTGATCAACTTCCGCCCCGGCGCCGACGTGCCCAACATGGTGATCGTCGGCGTCGGCAACGACGGGTCGATCACGTTCCGGCCCCAGACACCGGGCGCCGCCAACGGTTCCGTCCACGTCCTGGTCGACGTCTTCGGCTGGGTGTCCAAGACCGGCTACGTCGACGCCGCCGACACCGGGGCGCGGCTCGTGGCGCTCGGCACCCCGGTCCGGTTCCTCGACCAGCGGCCGGTCGGCCAGGCGGTCGGACCGGGCCAGACGATCGCACTGAAGATCCGCGGTTCGGGGGGCGTCCCCGCCAGCGAGAACGTCACCGGGGTGGTCATCAACCTCACCGCCGACAACAGCCAGCCGGCCTTCGGCCACCAGAACACCTTCGTGTCCGCGCTCTCGACACCGCCGGCCGGGGTGCCGCGGACGTCGACGACCAACGTTCCCGCCGGCCTCGTCAAGGCCAACCTGGCCTTCGTCCCGATCGGACCCGACGGGCACATCCACTTCTACAACAGCGCCGGCAACGCCCAGCTCATCGTCGACGTGTTCGGCTACCTCGAGAAGGGCCACAACGAGGCGACCTACGCGGGGCGGATCATCCCGCTCGAGTACCCGTTCCGCGCCTTCGACACCCGGCAGAACCTCTTCGGGAACATCCCGCTCGGCTTCGGCGAGCAGGAGGACTGGAGCTTCTGGTGCTTCGCCGACTCGATCACGGTCAACGCGCAGCCGGTCAACAAGCAGTCGGCGCTCCTCGGCAACGTGACCGGCACGCTCTTCGACCGTCTTCAGCCGCACCTGCCCAACGACACGTTCCTCAAGCTGTACCCGCGCAGCCCCGACCGCCCGATCACGTCGAACATCAACATGTACCCGAACATGGACGTGCCGAACATGGCGATGCTGGCCTACGGCGATTCCGACGCCTTGCCCGACTTCGGCAACGCCGTCGACCCGTACATGGTCAGGGCGTACAACCAGAACGGCAGCCTGCACTACATCCTCGACGTGTTCGCCATCGTGCTCTCCGACGAACCCGCTCTGGAAGTCCCAGCGCCGTCAGACCCCGACGCCACGCACGACTACTGCGGCAATCCGTTGACCTGACCCGGCCACGGGGCCGCTTCGCCCTCAGGCGGTAGGCTCGGTTCCACGAATCGCCGGGCTGATTCGATCGGCGCCTGATGGCCCCGGCCCGGTTCGCCACCACGAACCACCGCCAGCCGCTCTTCAGGAGGAACTCCATGACCGACACCGTCACGTCCCCCAGCCCGTCGCGCCTCGCGGCGACGAAGGACTACCGCGTCGCCGACCTCAGCCTCGCCCCGTTCGGGCGCAAGGAGATGCTGCTCGCCGAGCACGAGATGCCCGGCCTGATGGCGCTGCGCAAGGAGTACGGCGAGTCCAAGCCGCTCGCCGGCGCCCGCGTCTCGGGCTCGCTGCACATGACGGTCCAGACCGCGGTGCTGATCGAGACGCTCACCGACCTCGGCGCCGCGGTGCGCTGGGCTAGATGCAACATCTTCTCGACCCAGGACCACGCCGCGGCGGCGGTCGTCGTCGGGCCGGACGGC
>JBFGCT010000241.1:0-3915 GCA_041581055.1 Ilumatobacteraceae bacterium
ACGTCGGGCACGTCGGGCACGTCGGGCACGTCGGGCACGTCGGGCACGTCGGGCACGTCGGGCTCGGCCGGCTCGTTCGAGCCGTCGGCCGTGCTCATCGGCGGGCGCCGAACTCGTCGTCGGAGTCGTCGAACAGGACGTCGCCGGGCATCGTGGAGACATCGCTCCGGTCGGCCGGCTCGCCGTTGAGCGACTCGAGGGAGAAGTCGAGCGGTCCGTCGAACGGCCTGTTGAGCTCGGTGTCGAGCAACGCGGCGGGCAGCGCGGCCGGTCGCCGGGGGGTCTCGTCGTCCGGGCCCGCGGCATCGCCGGCGTCGCCGGCGTCGCCGACATCGTCGGGTTCGTCGAGGGCGCGCGACCGTTGTCGGGCGGCGACGGCCTGCCCGGTCACCACACAGAGCAGGACCCAAGGCAGCACGTTGGGGCCGATGAACGTCTCGGGGATGTTGGCCGCCAGCACGTAGGCGACAACGCCGACCGCCCAGCCCGACAGGACGCTCGGAGCCCGCCACATCGCCACCCACACCCGGAAGACGACCGTCGCGAGGACGATGAACAAGAGCACGAGGCCGACGATCCCGACGCCCAGCAGGACTTCGAAGTAGCCCGAGTGCGCGTCGAACACGGGCGCGGTGCCGGCTTCCACCAGGCTCTCGATGATGTCCGGCTTGGTCCAGAGCGACATGAAGCCCCACCCGCGGGCCGAGCGTTCGCCTGCGTAGTCGAACACGACACCCCAGATCAGATTGCGGCTCTCCCACGTGCGCTGGCGGCCGAGTCGCGCGGTGAAATCCGATGGGTTGGCGATCGCGATCACGATTCCCGCCGCAAGGGCGGCGCCATACACCGCGCCCGCCGACCGCCGCAGTCGCGCCAACCGCCCGGGCACCAAGAGGATGTACAGCACGACGACGACGACTGCGAACGACACGGCCACGATCGACGTGAACGATCTCGCGCGCGTCCAGACGAACCCGTCGACGCCGCCGGCGCCGACGGCGATGGGGACCAGCCACCAGTAACCACGTCGCAGCGCGGCCAACGCCAACGCCAGCGACGCCGCCGCGCCGATCACCGTCACCGGGCCGAGCGAGTTCTTGTTGAAGTAGATGCCGGCGAAGCCTCCCGTGAGGTCGACCGTCCGCGGCCAGTCACGACTCCAGGCGAAGATGCTGGCGCCGACTCCGACCTGCATCGCCAACCACAGCGCGGCCAGCACGTGGAACGGTTTGAGGTAGGCCCCGGCGACGAGCGCGGCCGCGCTGCTCAACAGGAACATCGCCGACTGCTCGACGGTGCGCGACGGCGTGATCGACCAGAGGCTCGACGCGAGCACGGTCACCAGGAACACGGCGAAGACCGTGGTGACCAGCCGATCGGCCCAGATCAACCTGGCCGCGGGGGCGGCGAGGGCGAGGACGAGCGCCGACGCCGTGACGAAGGCGGACTGGATCCACACGTCCTCCAGAAACCCCTCCGTCAGCGGCGCGGCCTCCAGGCGGATCCAGAACAGCGGTCCCCCGGTGACGAGCAGAAACGTCACGGCGAGCGCGGCGAGCGCGAGCCACTGCCGGAAGGATCGTCGACGACCGACGTCCGGGGCCGCAGGCGCCGACAGCGCTTCGAGTGCGATCATGACCGCACCACCGTAGCGGCGCGGCGGCCGCCGATCGGGTGCGCGCTCGCTCGCCGGTCAGCGGCGCGACCGTGGCGATCCGGGATACGATCGGCCGCTGCCGAACGTCGGAGAAAGCGGACATCATGATTCTCGTCACCGGCGGGGCCGGCTACATCGGGTCGCACACGGTTCGTGCCCTGCACGCCGCCGGGCACGACGTCGTCGTGCTCGACTCACTCGAGTTCGGCACGCGGGGCGCCGTCATCGACGCTCCCCTCGTCGTCGGTGATGTCGCCGACCGCCGGCTGGTGACCACGACGTGCCGCGAGTACGGCGTCACACAGGTCGTCCACTTCGCCGCGTACAAGGCGGTCGGCGAGTCGATGGTGCAGCCCGGCAGGTACTGGCGCAACAACGTCGGCGGGTCGGTCGAGCTGGCCGAGGCGTGCGTCGAGGCCGGCGTGACCGGCATCGTGTTCTCCTCGTCGTGCTCGGTCTACGGCACGCCCGACCAGGTCCCGGTGACCGAGCGGTCTCCGATCGGGCCCGAGAGCGTCTATGCCGAGACCAAGGCGATCGTCGAGCGGATCCTCGGCTGGTATGGGTCGACCGGCGGCCTGCGCTCGGTCAACCTGCGCTACTTCAACGCCGCCGGGGCCAGCCTGGACGGGCGGATCGGCGAGGACTGGACGCACTCCCAGAACCTGATCCCATTGGCCCTGAAGGCGCTGCTCCTCGGCGACCGCAAGCTCGAGGTGTTCGGCGACGACTACGACACCCCCGACGGCACCTGCATCCGCGACTACATCCACGTCGATGACCTGGCGGCGGCCCACGTCTGCGCGCTCGACTATCTGGCGGGCGGCGGGGAGACGGTCGCCGTCAACGTCGGGACCGGTGTCGGGTCGTCCGTCCTCGACGTGATCGACAGCGTGGCGCGGGTGACCGGCGCCGAGGTTCCCTACGAGGTCGCCGGCCGCCGGGCCGGCGATCCGGTCGCCACCTACGCCGACCCGAGTTTCGCGGCGGCGACGCTCGGCTGGCGCGCCGAGCACGGTCTCGACGCGATCGTCGAGAGCGCCTACCGCTGGCATCGCGCGCAGGTCGAGCGCTGACCCCGGCGCATCTCCCCGGCCCGTCTCCCGGGCCGCCGACCCAGCCGCCGACCGGGCCGGTCAGCGGATTTCGGGGGCGGTGTCGAGCGACCGGACGCGGTCGAGCCAACCGAGCAGCACGGCGATCGCCCGCGGGTCGTGCCGCAACCGGTGCCCGGCGCCGGAGAACAGGCTGAGCTCGGCCGCGCCGTGGGCGTTGACGAGCTGGCGGGCGTCGGAGACCGGCACGCTGTCGTCGTCGTCGCCGTGCATCACGAGCATCGGCCGCGGCGCGAATCGCCGGGCCGAGCCGAGGGGCCGGAACCGCTGGAACTCCCTGGCCCACTCGTCGATCGACGGGGGGAACAACGGGTCGTGGATCGCGCCGATCTCCCGCGCGTGCTCGAGGAAGCGGCGGGGGTGGGCGGCCCAGTCGTCGAAGTCGGCGCGCGGGCTGAGCAAGGCGGCGGCCGCGACGCGCGGGTCGTCGGCGCCGACGCAGATGGCGATCGACCCGCCGGTGTTCGTGCCGACGAGGATCACGTCGCGCGCCGAGCCGACCGAGATCAGGTGGGAGATCGCGTTGCGCAGGTCGCTCACCCAACCTTGGAGCGAGAAGTTCCCCTCGCTGTCACCACACCCCCGGAAGTTGAACGTCATCGTCACGCAACCCAGCTCGCGGGCGGCGCGGTCCATCAGCTCGGGGAACGTGCCGGCCGAGCGACGGGCGTCGAGCGGGCCGATCGGAAAGCCGTGGCAGAGGATGACCCCGGGGCCGGCGCTGACGTCGGCCGGTGGGCGGCCGATGTGGCAGGCGAGCGAGCGCCCGTTGGAGGTGAAGCGATCGTCCATGCCCGACATGGCCCGTACTCCGCTCAGGCGCGGGGCGCGCGCTTGAGGCGCGATGCTCCGGCGGTGGCCAGCGTGTATCCGCGGTTGCGCGCCTCGGCCAGCGAGTCCGGGGCGAAGCTGAGCGCGACACCGGCGTCGACGAACTCGCTGATCGTGGCGTCGTCGTCCCAGTGATCGAGGTCGTAGACCAGTTGGGTTCGCTTGTCGCCGAGGTAACGACTGTGCTCGAACATCGGGTGCCGGTTCATCGCGATCACAAGGTAGCCGACACGACCGGCCGCCACGACCGGCCGACGCGACGGCGCCGGTGCGTCACCTGGCGGAGAACCGTCAGGGCGCACCGGCGCCGCG
>JBFGCT010000242.1:0-3884 GCA_041581055.1 Ilumatobacteraceae bacterium
CCGCCCGCCCCGCCACGGTCTGTGTGACCGAACAGGTCGACATCGGTGATATTCGGTCACACAAACGGGGCCGGTGGCCGAGCCCCCCGGTTTGTGTGACCGAACAGGTCGACATTTGTGGTGTTCGGTCACACAAACGGGGCCGGTGGCCGAGCCCCCCGGTTTGTGTGACCGAAGAGGTCGACATTTGTGGTGTTCGGTCACACAAACGGGGCGTGCCACGACGGGGCCTGGCGAGGTTTGTGTGAGCGAACAGGTCGACATCGGTGATGTTCGGTCACAGAAAACCGGGGAGGGGCTGGGGGGAGTGACGGGTGAACCGGGGCGCCATGCCGGTTCCGGTCGGAGTCTTTGACAGAATGTAAATGTGACCGTCACCGACACCGCCGCTGCGACCCGCGACGCGCTCGAGAACCAGTTCGGCCTCGCCGACCGGGTCGTCGACGAGGAGGCGCTGGCCAACAGCGTCGGGCGGTTCCGCGAGCAGGGGATCACGCTGCCGACGTTCGGCCAGCTCGCCGACCCGACGTCGTTCGACCACGCCGCCCGCGTCGGCGACGCCGATCCGCAGGGGCCCGACGCCCGCAACCTGTGGCGCGTGCACTGGTACAACGACCTGGCGGGCGGCCGGGTCCAGGTTCCCGACCACGTCGTGCTCCCACCGAGCCTGACCGGCGTCGAGAGCCCGATCATCGCCGTGTTCGGCGACCGTTTCCCGATGGTCAGCGCCCACAAGGTGCTCGCCGCGTACTTGTGCCTCGCTCCCCGTGTCGTCACGGGACAGTTCGACCCGACGCGCCACCGGGCGATCTGGCCGTCGACCGGCAACTACGCGCGCGGCGGGATCGCGATCAGCCGGATCATGGCCAGCCGCGGCGTGGCGATCCTCCCGGAGGGCATGAGCCAGGAGCGCTTCGACTGGCTCAATCGCTGGTGCGCCAACCCGGAGGAGGACGTGATCAAGACGTTCGGCACCGAGTCGAACGTCAAGGAGATCTACGACGCCTGCAACGAGCTGGCGCGGGATCCGGGCAACTTCGTCCTCAACCAGTTCTCCGAGTTCGGCAACCACGTCGGCCATTACGACATCACCGGGCGGGCGCTCGGCCACGTCTTCGAGCACGTCCGCGCCGAGTCGGGCCGCGACCTGGCCCTCGCCGCGTTCACGTCGGCGACCGGCTCGGCGGGCACGATCGCCGCCGGCGACCGGTTGAAGGAGGAGTACGGCGCCAAGACCGTGGCGGTCGAGGCGCTCGAGTGCCCGACGATGCTGGAGAACGGGTTCGGCGAGCACAACATCCAGGGCATCGGCGACAAGCACATCCCGCTGATCCACAACGTGATGAACACCGACGTCGTCGTCGCCGTCTCCGACAAGGCGACCGACGAGCTCGACCTCGTGTTCAACAGCGAGGCCGGCCGGGCGCACCTCGCCCGCAAGGGCGTTCCCGAGCGGATCGTGGCCCAGCTCGTACACTTCGGCTTCTCGTCGATCTGCAACGTGTTGGCGGCGATCAAGACCGCCAAGCTGCTCGACCTCGGGCCCGACGACGCGCTGATCACGGTGGCCACCGACGGCGCCGCGCTGTACCCGAGCGCGCGGGCCAAGCTGCTGGCGACCCGGTTCGGCGGCGACTTCGCCGCGGCCGACGCGGCCGAGGCGTTCGGCGAGCACCTCGGGGCGGTCGACACCAACCACATGATCGAGTGCACCGAGGCCGACAAGCGGCGCATCTTCAACCTCGGGTACTACACGTGGGTCGAACAGCAGGACACGCCGTTCGAGCTCTTCGAGGCCCGCCGCTCACAAGACTTCTGGCGCGGGCTGCGGCGGTACGTCCGCGTCTGGGACGAGATGATCGAGGACTTCAACGCCCGTGTCGCCGGCTGACGGCGCGTCCGCGCTGAGCGTCACCGGCTGGCGCTGCGCCGCGTGCGACGCGACCGTCGACGTCGCCCAGCCGTTTCCCTGGCGCTGCCCGAACGCGACGGAGGCCGATCGCCGCCACCTCCTCCAGGTCGTCGGCGCTCCGGAACCCGACGACGAGCCTCACGGCGGCCACAGCTACCTCGACCACGACCGGGATTTCGCCTGGTCGGCCTATGCCGCGGCGAACGGGCTGACCGCCGACGCGCGGCGCCGGCTGGTCACCGAGCTGGACACCGCCGTTCGAGAGGTCGTCGGCGTCGGGTTCGCCCACACGCCGTTCGGGCGCTCGGAAGCGCTGTCCGACGAGCTCGGCTTCGGCGGCGGTGGCGGGGTGTGGGTCAAGGACGAGACGGGCGGGGTCGCCGGCAGCCAGAAGGCCAGACACCTGTTGACGATCCTCCTGCACCTGCGCGCCGCGGAGGAGCTGGGCCATCTGACCGATCGCCCGCCACTGGCGATCGCGTCGTGCGGCAACGCGGCGCTCGCCGCGGCGACGTTGGCGCGCGCCGCGGCCTGGCCGCTCGACGTGTACGTGCCGACGTGGATGTCCGACGGGTTCGGGCGGCGCCTGGACGCGCTGGGGGCGACGACCCACCGTTGCGACCGGCGCGCCGCCGACCCGGCCGGCGACCCGGCGATGCTCCGATTCCGCGAGGCGGTCGCCCGCGGGGCGATCCCCTTCACCGTCCAGGGGCCGGAGAACGCGCTGTGCCTCGACGGCGGCCGGACGATCGGCTGGGAGATCTGCGAGCAGTCGCGGGCGGGTGGGGCCGGGATGCTCGATCGGGCGTTCGTCCAAGTCGGCGGGGGCGCGTTCGCCTCGTCGCTCGGCGCCGGCTACCGGGAACGTTGCGGCACGGTACGCCTCCACGCGGTGCAGGCGGCAGGGTGCGCCCCGCTGGCCCGGGCGTGGGAGCGGCTCGACGGGCGTGACGACCTCGGCGCGGCCTGGGCCGACGTCATGACCGTGTGGGACGACCCGCACTCGGTCGCCGACGGCATCCTCGACGACGAGACCTACGACTGGATCGGCGTCGTCGAGGCGATGCGGGCCGGCGGAGGCGATCCGGTGGTGGTCGGCGAGCGCCGGCTGATCGACGCCCACGCGATGGCCCACCGTGCGGGGTTCGACGCCAGCGAGACCGGCGCGGCGGGGCTCGCCGGCCTGCTCGCGGCGCGCCACGAGGTCGCCTCGACCGAGCGCGTCGCCATCGTGATGAGCGGCGTGACCAGGTAGCGGGCGCCGGCCGCTGAACGACGGAGCATCCGGAGCGAGTATCCTGCTCAGCACGTCTGAAGATCGGAGTTCGTGGTGGGCTCGGGCGGGCGCCATCGGATTCGTCGTCGTCGCCGCAGTCGGCGCCGATCGGTTCGTCGCGCCGGTCAGCGCCGAGCTCGAGCCGGCGGCGGAAGCGATCTCCCAGTCCGCCACCGGTGAGCCGCTCGGCACGCCTCCCGCCAACACGTCGCCGTCGATCTCCGATGACGCCGGCGTCGTCGCCTTCGTCACCGTGATCGACTCCGTCGAGCACGTCGCGATCCGCGACCGGGCCGCCGAGACGACCCTGCTCGTCGCCGAGCCGGCCAGCTCGCACCCCGCCGTGAGCGGCGACGGTTGCGTCATCGCCTACCTCGTCGCGGTGCCCGCCGACCCGGCCGACGCCTCGTCGGCCCCCGCGGTCGAGCTGCGGGCGGTCGACCGGTGCGCCGCGCCGGCCGGGCCGCTCGCCGGCGGCGTGCTCCTGCACACGCTGGCCGACGCTGCGCCGTCCGCGACGCCCGCCGTCTCGGCCGACGGAACGGTCGTCGTGTGGTCGACCGGCGCCTCGATCGCCCGTTTCACCAAGTTCACGAATGCCGAGGGCGTCGTGATCTACGTCGAGGACGGCGGGTTCGACCCGATCGCCGACGCCGTCGCCCTCGGCGTGCTCCCGGCCGAGGCCGACATCGTGAC
>JBFGCT010000243.1:0-3678 GCA_041581055.1 Ilumatobacteraceae bacterium
CTTCGCCGGGATCGTGCTCGGGCTGGTGGTGACTGCGGCGGGCGCGGCGTTCGCCGTTCGCCGGCGGGCGACCGAGATGCGCCTGTTGCGGGCCGACGGTGACGCCTCATGGCGGTTCGCCGTGCGGGCGATCGTGCAGTACTTGCCGGCGGCGGTGGTCGGCGGCAGCCTCGGTGTCGTCGCCGGTTGGGCCCTCATCGTCATTCCGGGTGATGCCGATCGCAGCCGGTGGGACGTGATCGACATCGCACCGATCGTCTGGACGGTGACGGTCGGGCTGCTCGTTGCCGCTGCGGTCACCGCGTTCGCGGCGCGCCGGCTGCTGTACACACGCCAGGCCGCGGTCGCGGGGTTGAGTCTGGGCTGGTTCCTCCCGGTCGTCGGCGTCGCAGTCGCGGCGTGGATCCAGGTCGGCTCGGCGGCGGACCGCGGCGAGGTCGACCCGCTCGTCGTCGCATTCCCCTTGGTTGGGCTGCTCGCCGGCGTCGGACTGGTCGTCATCGCCGTCCGCTGGTTGATGCGACGCGTCCACCGCACCGGTGCGTCGCTGCCGCCGGCGCTGTTCTTCGCCTGGCGCCGGATCACCAGCGCCGAGTCCGGCGCGGTGCTCCTGTCGGCTGCGATGGGTGTCGCGCTCGGGTTGATCGTGTTCTCCACCACACTGGTCGACTCGCTGGAGCGAGCCACGGACGCCAAGACGACGGCCGTCGTCGGCGGAAGGACGCAGGCCCAGCTGTTCGCCCCCTACAACGGCGAACTGCCCGAATCGACGACCCTCGTGCGCACCCGGACAACCCGGCTGACGATCGGCGACCGCACGGTCGCCGTTCTCGCCGTCGATCCCGACACCTACGCCGAGGGGGTTTCGTGGCACCCGCTCTTCGGCGGCTCGGCCGAGGACGTGGTCGAGGCGTTGGGTACGCCGACCGAGGCCGACGTCGCCGTCGTTGTCGCCGGTGGCCGCACGATCCCGCCCGATGGCGGGTTCGGAACGACGAACGTCATGACCTACGAGATCGTCGGAACGGTTGCCTCGGCCCCGCTCGTCTCCGAGGTGTATCCGACGATCATCGTCAGCTGGGACCAGATGGTCGATGTCGCCCGCCGCCGACACGAAGCGCAGCGGCCGCCCGATGTCGACCCGGAGGACTGGGCCGCATCGTTCCGCCCGCCGTCGATCAGGGCCGGGCAGATCATCTCGCAGCTCGACGAGACCACCCTTGCAGCCTTCCTCGCGGCGAACGATGTCGAGGTGCGCGAGATCACGACGGTTGCCGATCGCGACCGGCTCGTGTCGATGAGGGCCGCACAGTGGGCCTTCGGCTACCTCGGACTGCTCGCCGCGGTCGCGGGGCTCGCGGCGATCGGGACGATGCTGTTCTACCTGTCCGAACAGCGCACGGCCCGCCGACTCTCCTCGATCATGTCACGACGGATGGGGATGCGACCGCTCGCCGATGCCGCCGCCGAGGTGCTCGAGCTGCTCGGACTCGTGATCGTCGCCTACCTCGCCGGCGCGTCGACAGCGGTGCTGCTCGCACACCGGGTCTTCGACCGGTTCGAGCCCGACCCGCGCGTCCCTCCCGACGTCGGACTCGAGATGTCCTGGCCCCTCCTGGCCGCGATCGCTGCGCTCGGGATCGGTGCCGTGGTGGTCGCCGCGCTCGCCAACCATCGCATCGCTGCGCGACAGTCGTACGGGAAGGTGCTCCGTGGGATCTGACCGCCGAGCGGTGATCGAGTGCACCGGCCTGTTGCGGGTGTTCGAGTCGGCGAGCGGCCGCGTTCAGGCCGTGCGTGGCGTCGACCTGGCGATCGAGTCTGGACGGACCGCGGCGGTCGTCGGCCCGTCCGGGAGCGGCAAGACCACGTTGCTGCGGATGATCGGTGGGCTCGACGAGCCCTCGGCGGGCGAGGTGTTTATCGACGGCGTCAACCTCACTCGGCTCTCGCGAGGGGCCCGACGGCGGATGCGGGCCCGGTTGATCGCCAATGTCCATCAGCGCCCGACCGACAACCTGCTCCCGCACCTCACCGCGCTCGATCAGGTGATGCACGTCGCGCGCCGTCGCGGCTCGGGGATCAGCGAGTCGTTGGAGATGCTCGACGAGCTCGGTCTCGGAGGCCGGGCGGCCCACCTCCCGGACCAGATGTCAGGCGGCGAGCAGCAACGGTTGGCCTTCGCCCGCGGCGCGGTCGGGGGGCCGGCCCTGATCGTCGCCGACGAACCGACCGCCGAGCTCGACACCGCCAGCACCGATCGGGTCCTCGACGCCATCGACCGTCTCTCCCAGCACGGCATCACCGTGCTGATCGCCACCCACGACCCCCGGGTGCTCGGGCGGGTCAACGAGGTGATCATGCTTCGCGACGGCTCGATCGCCTCGGTCACCGACAGCGGGACGGAGCTCGCAGTGATCGATCACGCCGGCCGGATCCAGCTCCCGCCGCACGTGCGCGACCACTTCCCCGACCGCCGGGCACGGATCTCCTGGGATGCCGAGCGGCGCATCTTCACCGTGGAGGAGCCATGAGCATCGTCCGGGTCGACAAGCTCACGAAGCGGTACCGGCGCGGCGGCGAGATCGTCACCGCCGTCGACGCCGCGTCGTTCGAGGTGTCGGCCGGCGATATCACCGGACTGGTCGGGCCGTCGGGTTCGGGGAAGACCACGCTCCTGGACATCGTCGTCGGCGGGGAGCAGCCCGACGACGGCACTGTCACCGGGCTGCCCGACCAGCCGACCTGGGCCGAACTCGCCGTGGTCCCCCAGGCACTCGGCCTGTTGCCGGAGCTGACGATCGGAGAGAACGTCGAACTGCCCCGCCGCCTCGGCATCCCTGTGCCGCTCGACACCGACACGGTGATGACCCAGCTCGGGATCGCAGCCCTCGCCGACCGGGCACCGGACGAGGTTTCTCTCGGCGAGCAACAGCGGACCGCAGTGGCCAGGGCGCTGGTGACCGCACCGCGGCTGCTCGTCGCCGACGAGCCGACCAGCCACCAAGACGAACTCAACGTCGAACGAGTGGTCGTGGCGCTCCACGAGGCGGCCCAGACGGGCACGGGTGTGCTCGTGGCGACACACGACCCGCGCGTCATCGAGCACTGCGACCGCGTGCTCCAGATGCAAGACGGAGTCGTAACGTCACGCTGAACCTGGTCGGTCGGACGCATCTTCCAGAGCCGCTTCTTCAGTTGGAGGCAGCGGACCCGTTCGGGTCATCCCATCCCGCATCCCATTTCTGCCGTCGTCAGGCGGCGCGGAACGAGATCGGTAGCTCCTTCATCGGCCTCAGGAAGAAGCTCGGTTCGTGGGGCAGCTCGTCGAGGGGGCGGGCCAGCGCCAGGTCGTCCATGCGGTCGACGACCGCGGTGAACGCGCTCATCATCTCCTGGCGGGCGAGGGCCGCGCCGATGCAGAAGTGGTTGCCGACGCCGAACGCGACATGGGTTCCGGCGTTCGCTCGCTCGATGTCGAACCGGTGCGGCTCGGGGAACTGGTCGGCGTCTCGGTTGGCGGCCGCGTAGCGAGCCATGACCGCGTCCCCTGATTCGATCTCGACGCCGCGCAACGTGCGGGGGCAGGTCGCGACCCGCCACAGCCCGGCGACCGGCGAGTCGAAGCGCAGCACCTCCTCGATGAAGTTGCGCATGAGGCTCGGGTCGTCGCGCAGC
>JBFGCT010000244.1:0-3624 GCA_041581055.1 Ilumatobacteraceae bacterium
CGGGGGGGCCGGGGGCCGGGTGGGCGACGGGTGGGGACGTGCGGTCAGGCGTCGCCGGCGGCGACCTTTTGGCGGACGATGTTCAGCGCCGAGCCGGCCTTGAACCACTCGACCTGTTCGGGACTGAACGTGTGCGTGGCCTCGAACTCGATGACCGTCCCGTCGGGCTTGCGGATCCGGCATCGCACGGGCTCGCCGGGCACCGGGGGGAGGCCCGTCACGTCGATCCGGTCGTCCTCGCCGATCAGGTCGTACGTGGCGGGGTCGGCGAACGTCAGCGGCACGAGGCCCTGCTTCTTGGCGTTGGTCTCGTGGATCCGGGCGAACGAGCGGGCGAAGATCACCAAGCCGTTGCGGAAGCGGGGCTCCATCGCGGCGTGCTCGCGCGACGAGCCCTCGCCGTAGTTGCGGTCGCCGATGGCGACCCAGTGGATGCCGGCCGCGTGGTAGCGCTTGGCGATCTCGGGGTACGGGCGGGTCTGGCCGTCGGTGATGTCCTTGCCGGTGCCGGCTTCGCCGGTGAACGCGTTGACCGCGCCGGCGAACAGGTTGCCCGAGATGTTCTCGAGGTGGCCGCGGTACTTGAGCCACGGGCCGGCCGCCGAGATGTGATCGGTCGTGCACTTGCCCTGGGCCTTCAGCAACACCGGGAGCGAGTGGTAGTCGTCGCCGTCCCACGCCGGGAACGGCGTGAGGAGCTGGAGCCGGTCGCTGGTCGGCGAGACGACGATCTCGACGTCGGCGCCGTCGGCCGGCGGGGGTGTGAACGTGTCGACGCCGGCGTCGTAGCCCCGGCTCGGGAGCACCTCGCCGACCGGCGCGTCGAGGGTGACCTCGCTCCCGTCGGGCGCGGTGATCGTCTCGGTGGCCGGGTCGAAGTCGAGCCGGCCGGCCAGCGCGATCGCCAGAACGGTGTCGGGAGAGGTGACGAAGCTCAGCGTCAGCGCCGAGCCGTCGTTGCGCTTCGGGAAGTTGCGGTTGAACGAGTTGACGATCGTGTTCGGCTCGCCGGTGATCGACTCGGGGCGCGACCACTGGCCGATGCACGGGCCGCAGGCGTTGGCGAGCACGGTCGCCCCGATCGCCTCGAGGTCGGCGAGCAGCCCGTCGCGCTCGATCGTCGCCCGCACCTGCTCGGACCCGGGGGTGATCAGCAGCTCGCACTTCGCGGTCAGGCCGCGGGCCGCCGCCTGGCGGGCGATCGAGGCGACGCGGGTGATGTCCTCGTACGACGAGTTGGTGCACGACCCGATGAGGCAGGCCGACGGCTCGAGCGGCCACCCGTGCTCGCGGGCCGCGGCGCCGACGCCGTCGCGCCCGACCCGGTGGGCGCGGTCGGGGGAGTGTGGGCCGTTGATCAGCGGCTTCAGCGCGTCGAGGTCGACCTCGATGACCTGGTCGTAGCTCGCCCCGTCGTCGGCGCGCAGGTCGTCGGCCACGTTGTCGGCGGCGTCGGCGATCGCCTCCCGGCCGGTCGCCTTGAGGTAGACCGCCATGTTGTGGTCGTAGGGGAAGTGCGAGGTGGTGGCGCCGATCTCGGCCCCCATGTTGCAGATCGTCGCCTTCCCCGTGGCCGAGATCGACTCGGCGCCCGGCCCGAAGTACTCGACGATCGCGCCGGTGCCGCCCTCGACGGTGAGCTGGCGGGCGACGTCGAGGATGACGTCCTTCGGGCTCGACCAGCCCGACAGCGAGCCGGTGAGCCGGACGCCGATCACCTTCGGCCACCGGACGTTGAACGGGAACCCGGTCATCACGTCGACCGCGTCGGCGCCGCCGACCCCGATGGCGACCATGCCGAGCCCGCCGGCGTTCGGCGTGTGGCTGTCGGTGCCGATCATCATCCCGCCGGGGAACGCGTAGTTCTCGAGCACGACCTGATGGATGATGCCCGACCCGGGGCCCCAGAACCCGAGTCCGTACCTCGCCGACACCGAGCGCAGGAAGTCGTAGACCTCCTTGTTGGTGTCGACGGCGACGCCGAGGTCGATCGTGGCGCCGACCTTGGCCTGGATCAGGTGGTCGCAGTGCACGGTCGAGGGCACCGCCGCCTCGGGCAGGCCGGCGGTCATGAACTGGAGCAGCGCCATCTGGGCCGTCGCGTCCTGCATGGCGACGCGGTCCGGGTTGAAGTCGGCGTAGCTCGCGCCGCGCTCCATGTCCTGCGTGGCGGGGTCGACGAGGTGGTTGACCAGGATCTTCTCGGTGAGCGTGAGCGGCCGGCCGAGCCGTTCCCGGCCGATCGCGACGCGATCTCGGAGGCCGGCGTACACGCGCTCGACGAGTTCGATGGGGGTGGTGGCGCTGACGGGCATGTAGACAACTATAATACAAGTCCATGGAGGTGCCACAAGGTGAGGCGCTGGCGGCGCCGGCGCCGCGGTGGGTCGGGATCGACCACGTCCAAGTCGCCATCCCCGCCGGGTCGGAAGACGTCGCCCGCGGGTTCTACGTCGGCCGGCTCGGGCTGACCGAGGTCCCCAAGCCCGCCGCGATGGCCGTCCGTGGCGGCGCGTGGTTCGAGTCGGGGGCGGTTCGGATCCACGTCGGCGCCGACGACCCCTTCGTCCCGGCGCGCAAGGCTCATCCTGCGATCTCGATGATCGGCCTGCGGGCGTTCGTTCTCGCGGCCGGCCTCGACGCCAACTGGAACGACGAGGTCGAGGGCGTCGAGCGATGCCACGTGTTCGACCCGTTCGGCAACCGCATCGAGCTGATCGAGGCCGGCGGGTGAGGCAGATCCGCTACCAGGAGATCGCCGACGAGCTGCGGCGCATGGCTCGGGCGGCGCCGGGAGGCTCGGTCCTGCCGTCGGAGGCGGAGATGTCGATGCAGTTCGGCGCGTCGCGGGTGACGATCCGCAGGGCGTTGGAGCTCGTCCGCGAGGAGGGGTTGATCGCCGCCCGGCAAGGGTTCGGATGGTTCGTGGCGACCGAACCGGTGCGCCAGAGCTTGCGCTCGCTCGGCACGATCGAGTCGCAGGTGGAGGGCGTCGGCAAGCTGTCAGAGCGCAAGGTCGAGGAGTTCGCCTTCGAGCGCCCGCCGCCGCGCGTGGCCGAGCTGCTCGGCGTCGACCAGGTGCTGCGCGTCAAGCGGCTCAACCTCGCCGACGGCGTGCCGTTCGCGGTCGTCACGGTCTGGTGCCCCTCCGACCTGGGGGCGAACCTCTCGCGCCGTGACGTCGAGCGGCGCCCGTTCTACGAGCTGATCGACGCCGACCTGCACGGCGCCACGCAGACCATCGGCGCCGACTCCGCCGAACCCGCCGTCGCCGCGCTGCTCGGCGTGCCGGTCGGGTCCCCGCTGCTCCGCTGCCAGCGGGTGACGACCGATCGAGGCGGCCGCCCGGTGCTCGTCAGCGAGCACCTGTTCCCGGCCCACCGCACCGAGTTCGTCGTCGACCTGCCGCAGGACGAACCCTCGATGACCCCGTCCGGCCTCCGCCTCGTCGAGTAACGCCCCGGCCGCGTCCCGCGCCGCCCTGCCCGGCACCCGATTTGTGTGACCGAACATGTCCGATGTCGCGATGTTCGGTCACACAAACCGGCGGGAGGGGAAGGCGATCGCGGGAGGACGCCTGGGATTTGTGTGACCGAACATGTCCGATGTCGCGATGTTCGGTCA
>JBFGCT010000245.1:0-3563 GCA_041581055.1 Ilumatobacteraceae bacterium
CCGCTTGCCGAGGCCAACGTCAACGTCGACATGATCGTGCAGAACACGTCGATCGACGGGGCGACCGACATCAGCTTCACGATGCCGATGGCCGACATGAACGACGCCGAGCTGATCGTGCGCCGCGTGGCCGGCGAGATCGGCGCCACCGGCGTCACGCACGACAACGACATCGCCAAGGTGTCGATCGTCGGCGCCGGCATGAAGTCGTCGCCGGGCGTCGCCGCCAAGATGTTCCGGGTGCTGGCCGACGAGGGGGTCAACATCGAGATGATCTCGACGTCGACGATCCGCATCTCGGTCGTGGTCGCGTCGGCGGACATGGAACGCGCGGCGCGCGGCCTGCACACCGCCTTCGACCTCGACTCGGGCGCCGACTACTCCGCCCCCCTCCCCGAGCGCCGCTGAGCCGTTCCGAAGCGGCCGCGCTCCGGTCCCGGCCGACGGCCGTCGGCGACGACCGGGCGCCCCGCCGGGGCGTCAGGGCTCGAGGTTACAGGCCAACATGATCGCACGACCGTCGCTCACGTTGACGAGCAACTCGTTGGAGGCCCTGAGCAGACCGGCGCCGAGCGCCCTTCCGTGGAGGACCGGAACACAGCCGACGACGGTCATCGCGGCGCGCCCGGTAGTGCATCTGGACCCGCGCCCACTTGGGGAGGAAGCCCTCGAATGCAATTGTCTCGTTCGCGTCGCATCACCCGGTCGGTTCGCAGCGCCACGGAAGGTGGGGGATCCGCCGCGAGCGTACTGTGGCTCCAGGGGGCCGGCAATCGGAACGACAGCAGCACCGCGTCGCGGGTCCGGGAGCCGACCGGCCCCGCCCGGCCGCCGCCCCGCGGGGCGAGCGGGGGTCAACGAACCTCAGCGACGATCCAGTAGTGGTGGAGGTTGATCCCATCGAAGGTGCGGACCATCGCGCCGCCGCCTTCGACCTTGCTCTTCGGGTTGCGCCAGATCTCGACGTCGCGCAGCAGCGGCGACAGCGGCCCGATCACCTCGTCGGGCTGGAGCCGGTTGGCCTGCCAGCCGAGACGGGTGGCGAGACGATGCCGCGCCAACCACGGGCCGAATCCCGGGATCCGGAACAACGCCCGTACGAACCCGCCGAGCGGAAGCAGCACGACGTCGGCACGGCTGCGGGCCCGGTAGTTCAGCACGATCTTCCCTCCGGGGCGCGTGATGCGCACGGCCTCGGACGTGAGGTCGAGCGCGTCGTCGCGGTCGCAATGCTGGAACGTGATGTAGCTGAACGCGACGTCGGCCGTGTTCGGCGCCAGCTCGAGCGAGTGGCCGTCGGCGACCGGCAGCGTCTGGAGCCGGTCGACCTTCCCGAACCGGCCCACCGTCTCGTGGCAGCGCTCGAGGAACCCGGGGTCGAGGTCGCATCCGATGACGCTGCCGAACTCGCGGGTGAACGCGCACGTCATCCGTCCGATGCCGCAGCCGATCTCGACCAGCGTCTGGTCCTCGATGTCAGGGGTGCGCAGGCCGAACACGGTGAGGTAAGCGGGAACCTCCTGGTCGCCGGTCGCGACGAACTGCTCGAGCGTCAGATCCCGCTCGTTGTTGAAGATCCAGCCGGTGGCGCGGACGACGTCGTCCGCGCTCGATTGCTGTTCGGTGATCCGGCCCGCGGCCTTCCAGGGCACGAGCTGAGGTCGTCGTCGCATCGCCCCCGATCATGCCAGACCCGGCGAATGTTCGGGCCGTCAGCGGCGCAAACCACCACGCCTTTCAGCGGGCGGCCGTTAGTCTTTTCAGCCATGCGAGTAGGAGTGGTCGGAGCAACCGGACAGGTCGGCGGCGTCATGCGTCGCCTGCTCGTCGAGCGGGAGTTCCCGGTCGACGAGATCCGATTCTTCGCGTCGGCGCGATCCGCCGGCACGACGCTGCCCTGGAAGGGCGCCGACATCACGGTCGAGGACGCCGACACGGCGGACCCGAGCGGGCTCGACGTCGCCCTGTTCTCGGCCGGGGCGACCGGGTCGCGGGCGCTCGCTCCGAAGTTCGCCGCCGCCGGCGCGATCGTGATCGACAACTCGTCGGCGTTCCGCATGGACCCCGACGTGCCGCTGATCGTCGCCGAGGTCAACGGCGAGCAGATCGCCAACGCCACCAAGGGGATCATCGCCAACCCGAACTGCACGACGATGGCGTTCATGCCCGTCCTCAAGCCGCTCCACGACGAGGCCGGTCTCGTGCGGCTGATCGCCTCGACGTACCAGGCGGTGTCCGGGGCTGGCCTGACCGGGGTCGACGAGCTCGACAAGCAGGTCCGCGAGACCGTCGACCGCGCCGCCGAGCTGACGCACGCCGGCGACGCGGTCGCGTTCCCGCCGCCGTCGAAGTTCGCCCGCCCGATCGCGTTCAACGTGGTCGCGCTGGCCGGCTCGCTCAAGGACGACGGCTCGCACGAGACCGACGAGGAGCAGAAGCTGCGCCACGAGAGCCGCAAGATCCTCGGCATCCCCGGGCTGCTCGTGTCGGGCACGTGTGTCCGCGTTCCCGTCTTCACCGGCCACTCGCTCTCGATCAACGCCGAGTTCGAGCGACCGATCTCGGTCGAGCGGGCCACCGAGCTGCTGGCCGACGCTCCCGGCGTCGCGCTGTCCGACATCCCGAGCCCGCTCGAGGCCGCCGGCAAGGATCCGTGCTTCGTCGGCCGCATCCGCGCCGACGAGGGCGTCCCCGACGGCCGCGGCCTGGCGCTGTTCGTCAGCAACGACAACTTGCGAAAGGGCGCCGCCCTCAACGCCCTCCAAATCGCGGAGTTGGTCCAGATCGCCCGATGACGGCGTCGGCGACTTCGGTCGTCGCCCGAAGGCGACGTCCCTCAGCGCCTCCTTGTCCTCGAACGATCTGATCCCAACTCCGAACCACGATGACGATCGGAGAGCCGCCCGTCGGAGCTCGCACCCCGATCAGCGGCGTGGCGTGGGCTGGGTAGCGTCTGGACATGGTCGAGCGGTCGTTGTTCGAGTGGGTGCTCGACGCGTTCGAGGGGTTCGCCCACGAGATCGACGGGGAGCTGCACTCCAGCTCGCATCGCCGCGGGATCAAGGTGTGGTACGGCGACACCAAGCGGGAGCACTACGAGGCGCAGCTCATCCGCACCCAGGACGGGGTCGGCCTCGAGATCGGGTTCCACGCCGAGCATCCGAAGGCCGAGGAGAACGAGGCGGTGCTCTCCAAGCTCGTCGCCGCCGAGCGGGCGTGGCGCACGATCCTGGGGTCCGAGCCGGAGGCCGGCGAGTTCATCGGGGCCGACCGGTGGCGCCGGATCTCGGAGGTCTGGGAGGTACCCGACCCCGACGACCCTGACGCCTCGATGGAGATCGCCGCCCGCCTCGCCGACTACGCCATCGCCCTCGAACCCCTCCGCCGCGCCTGACCCCCCGCCGCACCCGCGCCCCGCGCCCCCGGTTTGTGTGACCGAATATCGCCGCGGTCGACATGTTCGGTCACACAGATTCGAGGCCCCCCGGTTTGTGTGACCGAATATCGCCGCGGTCGACATGTTCGGTCACACAGATTCGAGGCCCCCCGGTTTGTGTGACCGA
>JBFGCT010000246.1:0-3515 GCA_041581055.1 Ilumatobacteraceae bacterium
ACGTCGTCGGCGCCGGCGGCGTGCAACGCCTCGATGTGGGTCATCGCGTCGTCGAAGGTGCCGATGGCGCCGAGCTCGGTCCACCACTCGCGGGGCATGTCGGCCAGGCCGTCGATACCGCGGCCATCCAACCGCTCGCGCATCTCGTCGATGTGCGGGTGGGCGTCGAGGCCGGGGTTCGGCGAGCCCATGATCCCGGCGACGAAGGGGGCCATGATCCGGTGGGCGAGGGCGGCGTCGTCCTCGATGGCGACCGCGGTGAACACCGACACGTGGAACGCGTCCGGCGCGCCCGCCTGCTCGATCGCCTGGGCCACGTAGGTCGGGCCGGCGCCCTCCGCAAGGACGACGCCGTCGGCGAGGCGGCCGGCGAGCGCCAGCGATTTCGGCCCGCGCACGCCGGCGAGGAGCGGCGGGACCTGCGCCGGCGGTCGATCGAGCTCGACGGCGCGCATCGTGTACACCGCGCCGTCGACGTCGACGCGCTCGCCGCCGAGCAGGCGGCGGACGATCGTGATCGCCTCCTCGAGCGTGGTCAGCGGAGACGTGGTGCGAGCCCCCATCTGGTCCATCCACTCCTGGACGCCGTGCCCGATGCCGGCCAGCAACCTGCCCGGCGCCAGTTCGGCGAGCGTTGCGATCTCCATCGCCGTGATCGCCGGGTTGCGGGCGACCGCGGGGAGGATGCCCAGCCCGACCTGGAGGCGGGTCGTGCGGGCGAGCGCGGTCGCGGCGAGGCTGATTCCGGCGGTGTAGAAGCAGTCCTCGATGATCCAGAGCTGGTCGGCCCCGCCGGCGTCGAGCCGCTCGGCGACCTCGACGACGAACCGCGCCGGAAGCTGTCGGTCGAAGCACATTCCGATGCGCGGTGTCATCGGGGCGACGGTAGCCGAGCGCGCCGCCGCGTCGGAGCGTCGGTTCCCAGACCCGCGCCTCAGGTCGCGACGATGGTGACGGCGGCGCGCGGGATCGACACCGTGACGATCGATCCGCCGCCCGGCCGCGGTTCGACGGCGAACGTGCCATGCTGTTCGGCCGCTCGCTCACGCGTCGACCGGGTCCCGAGCCGCCCCGGCGCCGGGCGAACGCCGGCAGGATCGACCCCGACGCCGTCGTCGGTGATCTGCATCCGATAGCGGTCGGCGGTGTCGTCCAGCCGGACGGTGACCCGCTCGGCACGGCGGTCGCGCACGGCGCGCGCCACCTCCTCGCAGGCGATCTCGACGAGATTCCCGGCGTTCGCGCCCCGCGGCGCACGGGCGGTGCGGTCGTCGATGGTCAACTCGACGTCGCCGGGTGGCAGCAACTCGGTGAGCGACGATCGCAGCACCACGCCCCATGCAGGCTCGGCCATGGCGGGATCGGCGAGCCGGCGGATCGACGTGCGCAGCGCGGCGATCAGGCTCTCCAGTTCGGCGTGGATCACGCTGATCGCGTCGTCGTGGGGCGTGTCGACGACCAGCCCCGCCACTTTGTCGCGCACGCCCTCCAGCCGCCGGAGCGGCCCGGCGTCGAGCCGTGCGGCCGCTCGCCGGCGCGCCGCCCGCCGGGCGTTGTCGAGGTCGTCCAGGACCGCGTCGCGCAGGTCTTCGGCGACGTGCAGCTCCGTCGTGTCGAGGGTCACCAGGAGCACACCGTCGAACCGGCCCGCGAGGTCGACCCGCGGCGAACCGGCGACCTGGACCCAACGCGGCTGGCCGCCGACGTGTCGACGCCGCCATTCGAAGCGCACGGGCATGCCTGCCAGCACCTGCTCGACGTGCGGCCGCAGCCGTTCGTAGTCCTCTGGTGGGAAGAGATCCTCGAAGTCCAGACCGATCAACTCGGCCGCGGGCCGACCGGCCGAGCGCGCGTACGAGTCGTTGACGTAGGCGACGCGGAGGAGGGCGTCGAGTTCCAACAGCCCGTGGTACGAGGCTTGGGCGATCGCCTCGAGGTCGGCGTCGGACAGCGTGACGGCGTCGGGGATGACGCGGCCGCCCCGTGGGCCTGCGCCACCGCGGTCGGGGACCCCGGTCGTGGTCGGCGGAGACGCCGACCAGCCGTGCTCGTCGAGCGGCGGGAGCACCGCGGTGATCGTGACCATGTCACGCTCCGTCTCGCGTTCGTACGATCCGCCCAACAACGCCGCGTACCGGCGGTCGGCGAGGTCACCCGCCGGCTCACCCTGCTCGGGGCGCCGGGCGTCACCCTGCGGGATCGACAGGACAAGTTGGTGCCCGCCGCGCGCTTCGGACAGCACGGCCCTGATCGTTCGCCGCACCGTCGTCGGCAGCGCTCCCTTGATGGCCGCGTGCAGGAAGACGAACAAGGCCTCCGTCGTCGCCCGGTTCGGCGGCCGGGCCGCGCGGTCGATGACCTCGAGATCCAGGTCGGTCTCGTCGATCAGTGGGGCCGCCCACTGCCTCAGCAGGCTGTGGGGGGAGGCGTCGGCGGGCGTCGGTGCGGTGACGATGTCGCGCAGCTCGCGGCCGGCGGCGTTCACCTCGATCTCGAGATCGCGCAGCTCGGCCCGGCCGATTCCCGAGCTGGACGCCATGCCGAGGCGCAGGACGAGGGCGGCGAGAATCTGGATCGGTCCGTCGTGGACGTCGCCGGTGATGCGGCGCTGTTCTTCGTCCTCCACGGCGGTCAGCCGGTGTTGCGCGCGCCGGCGCTGGTCTTGGACGACGCGCAGCGGGGTGATGTCGTGCGTCAGCATGATCATGCCGCCGGGGCCGCCGTCGTCGCCCCGACGGGGGACGAAGGTCAGCCGCAACGCCCGGATCCCGCCGTCCGGCGCGCGGCGCGTGCACATCAACCTCGTCGTCTCGCCCGACTTCGCGGACGACTCGATCTCCGCCCGTTCGGCCGCGGAGAGCTCGGGCACGGCACGCGCCAGCTCGAGCCCCACGAGGTCGTCGCCGGCCGCCCCGAGCGATGCGGCGGTGCGATCGCTGGCGAACGCGAACCGGCCGTCGGCGTCGAGCAGGGCCAACCCCTCGTGGGAGATCTCGGCCACCTCGGTCCATCGCTCACGTGTGGTCTGCGGGGTGCGCCGGGGGGACGCGCTCGCCGGCGTCGGCGCCCCTGGCGTGGCGGCCGAGCGATCGTCGGCTGACCGATTGCCCGTCACGATGCGTGACGATAACAGTGCGGGCGGTGCTGGATCAGCCCCGATCGAGATCGCCCATCGGAAAAAGCAGAGAGCCCCGGTCGGTGCTGCGGCTTGCGCCGTCGCACCGTCCGGGGCACTCAAGGGCGGGACATATCCACCATCGATCGAATGTCGGGCGTTAACCTTCGACTCGATCATTCACATCGCCCGTCTCGCCTTGCGGCGCGGCGGGCGATGCCCTTTTTTCGGACCTGATCCGGTCGCCCGGTTCCGGCCCGCTGTCACCGTTTCACGCTGACCCGGTCTCCCGAGCCATCGGTCCTGGTGCCATCGGAACCGCCCTCACCGAGGCCAGTTGGGGTGGCCCCAGATCCTTCGGCTCCTCCCACTGCTCCGGGGCCCCCGGTTTCCCGCGGGC
>JBFGCT010000247.1:0-3449 GCA_041581055.1 Ilumatobacteraceae bacterium
CCAACCCACGCTCCGACAACGTCTTCGAGATCGCCGCCGTCAACGTCGTCTTCCCATGGTCAATATGACCCATCGTCCCAATATTCACATGCGGCTTCGTCCGCTCAAACTTCTGCTTGCTCATTGTCTTTCCTCTTGCTCCTGAGGTCTTACTGCTGGGTCTTGGATCTGCTGATGCTGGTAGCGGCGATCGGACTTGAACCGATGACCTTCCGATTATGAGCCGGATGCTCTGACCAACTGAGCTACGCCGCCAGGGTTTGGCTCGTCGCCGAGTTGCCTCGACCACTTGGTCGAGCCCTCTGTGGGAATCGAACCCACGACACCAGCCTTACCATGGCTGTGCTCTGCCGACTGAGCTAAGAGGGCGATGTGGCACAGCGCACCGCGCTGCACGTTGACAGCGCCGCAGCGCCTTGGCGACGGACGCCGCAGCGCCCGTCGAGGCGCGGCAATGCCGCGACCAGGCGGGGGAGTGTACCCGCGCCCACCTGCACAACCACCAACGATCGGACCGCCGATCGCCGGCCGGGCATCGGCCCCGCCGGGGCCGGTCAGGGCACTAGATTTCCAGCCGATGCCGGGTCCAGCTACGACGGTGACGATCCGCCTCGCGCGGCTCGACGACGCCGCCGCGATCCGCGCGATCTACAACGACGAGGTCGAGACGCAGACGAGCACATTCGATCTCGTGCCGCGCACGCTCGACGCCCAACGCGCCTGGATCACCGATCGGTCCGGGGCGTTCTCGGCGGTCGTCGCCGTCCGCGCCGACGCCCCCGACTCCGTCGTCGGGTTCGCGTCGCTGTCGCCGTACAAGGAGCGCGCCGCGTACCGGACGACGGTCGAGAACTCGGTGTACGTCGCCCGCGAGCACAACGGCCAGGGCATCGGGCGGGCCCTGATGGAACACCTGGTCGGCGTCGCCCGCGAATCCGGGTTCCACTCGATCATCGCCCGGGTCGAGGCGTCGAGCGAGTCGTCGCGCGCGCTGCACGCGGCGGCCGGGTTCCGGCTGGTCGGCGTCGAGCGCGAGGTCGGACGCAAGTTCAACCGCTGGCTCGACGTCGCGGTGATGCAGTTGATGCTGTGACGGCTCGACCGGACGCAAGCGGTGATGCAGTTGATGCTGTGACGGCTCGACCCAACGGCCGAGCCAATCGAAACAGTGGGCCGGGGAGGATTTGAACCTCCGAAGGCATACGCCGGCAGATTTACAGTCTGCTTCCTTTGGCCGCTCGGACACCGACCCCTGATCGTTGACGCCGCCGACCGTCTCCGGCCGGCGAGGCGGCATGAGCGTACCGCCGGTCACGCGGCCCGCCACCCGCCGAACGCGCCCCGGTACCCTGTTGCCCCATGGCCAGTTTCGACATCGTCTCCGACGTCGACCGGCAAGAGGTGCGCAACGCCATCGACCAGGCGCAGCGGGAGATCTCGAACCGGTTCGACTTCAAGAACACCAACTCCTCGATCGAGCTGAACGACCTCGTCGTCACGATGCACACGGCGAGCGAGGACCGCTTGAAGGCGCTGCGCACCGTGATCGAGGAGAAGCTCGTCAAGCGCGGCGTGTCGCTGCGCGGCGTCGAGTTCGGCGACGTCCAGGAGGCGAGCCAGAACACGGTTCGCCAAGTGGCGACGATCTCGGTCGGCATCTCCTCGGAGAAGTCCAAGCAGATCAACAAGCTGATCAAGGAGAAGGGCGCCAAGGGCGTGTCGAGTCAGACCCAGGGCGATTCGATCAGGGTGAGCGCGAAGAAGCGCGACGCGCTGCAGGACGTGATCGCCGTCCTCAAGGCCGAGGACCTCGGCATCCCGCTGCAGTTCGAGAACTTCCGGGATTGACCGGTCAGCCGCCGCTCGGCTCGACCGCGGGCGGCGGAACGACCGCCGTCGGCGACCCGGCGACGCCCGCCACCGCGGTGCGGGCGGCCGCCGCGGCGACGGCGGGGCTCGACTCGAACGGCAGTGCGGCGAGGTCGTGGCCGACGCCCGATCGCTCGTAGTCGAGGAGGGCGGCGTCGACGTCGGCGGACGAGGAGTCGCCGAGCGCGACCACCGTGGCGATCGCGCCCATCCGGTAGCCGATCAGTTCCCGCGCCGCCCCGAATCGGGCGCCGTTCTCGAACCCGACGCCGGGGTCGCACGAGGTGAACTGCAACGTTCCGTTGGGTAGCACCGAAACCGCCGCTCCGAGCTCGAGGGGGGCGGTGGCGGTCCAGGCGTCCAGCGCCGAGCTCAGCGCGGCCGTCTGGGCGACGTCGCCGCCGGAGAACGTGGCGACGGCGCACGCCCGCCCCGACCGGTCCGTGACGGTGAGCGAGTTCTCGACGATCGCCTGGCTTGCGGCGAACGCCTGGGGCGCGTCGAGGTAGGAGGCGAGCGCCAGGTACCAGAAGCTGCGGTCCCCGGCCACGGGATCGCGGACGACGACCTCGCCGTCGGCGAGCACCGGTGGATCGGACGGCGCCAGGATCTCGGTCACGAGCGGCCCCGGCCCGGCGGGCGCGGCGAGCGGGTTGGCGTCGGCGACGGCGAGATCCGGCGACGGGAGCAGCTCGGCGTACATCGTCGGGGCCACGACGCGGTACTCGAGCACCGGCGGGAGGAAGACGAGCGGGGTCAGGTCGGGCTGGACGATCTTGGCGCCGAACTCCGAGGAGCGCTGCGCGGCCCGTGACTGCTGGAGCACGTGGGCGAGCGTCAAGGTGAAACCGTCGAGGGCGCGGCCCGCCAGTCCCGACGACCAGTTGACGTTCTGATCGATCGCCGCCTGCGCCATGGCGAGCGTGAGCTGGGCGTCGAGCTCGTCGCCGGTCAGCGACTCGTCGTGGTACACCCGCCCGTCGGTGGTCGAGTACATCGCCGGGGCCCAGCCGGCGAGGAGCCGATCGATACCCTCCTGATCGACCTGGCCGTTCGCCAGGGCGAGCGCCCGCCACATCGGCAGCTCCGACTCCCAGTCGCCGAGCAACTGGGCGGACCGCCGGGCCTCGTACGCCAGCGACTCCTCCGCGGTGATCGTGACCGGCTCGACGAACTCGGTCTCGAGCACGGTCTCCACGGCCACCGCGTACGGCTTGGCCGCGCTGTCCCATTGGTCGGGGAACAGGTACGGCCGACCGAACACGACCGCTGCGGCGACGAGCCCGCCGACGACGATCAACGTGAGCATGAACGAGATGGCGTGGCCACCGCCGGATCGCCCGCCGCTCGACGTTCGCGGTCGGGGCGCGGGGGCCGCGTACGGGGTCGTCGGCCGCGCGTCGTGCTGCGGCTGCGGCGGGCGCGGGGCCACCTCGGGGATGAACGGGGTGGCGGCCGGTTCGGGCGCGGCGGTCGGCGCCGGTTCGGGCCCGGCGGTCGGCGCCGGTTCGGGCCCGGCGGTCGAGGGCGCTACGGGCGCCGGCGGCGGGGCGAGCGGGGCGGACGGCGCCGGCGGCGCC
>JBFGCT010000248.1:0-3149 GCA_041581055.1 Ilumatobacteraceae bacterium
GTCAGCGCGTCAGGAGGTCAGCGGGCTTCGAGCCAGCCGTCGTTCCAGCCCGGGTCGTCGCGCTGGCGCAGTTGGGCGAGCAGGTAGACGTACCCGCACAGCGCCAGGAAGGCGGCGGCGAAGACCCACGGCATCACGGTCGACGTGGTCGTCGCGGCGAGGAACAGGGTGCACGCGGCCGTGACGACGAGCACGAACAACACGTTGGTCCGCCGACGGCGGACCGCGGTCCGCGGGTCGATCTGGTGCGGCGCTGGATCGCGGCGCGGTGCGGGCTCGCGGCGGCTGGGCGGGCCGGCCGAGCGGTGCAGCTGGGCCCGGCGGTGCGGGCGATCGTGCTCGCCGGTCGGGTCGCCGTGCGAGCGGCGACGCTGACCGTCGCGACCCGGATCGGCGGTGCGCACGCTGGACATCTGACGCTGGGTCGTCGCCGTGCCACCGCGCAGCGACGACTGCCGGTGGTGCTGGTGGTGGACGCCCGGACGGCCGGCGGCGGCGGGGCGCTGCAGCGGCGATTGCGCCAGCGGCCGGCCGATCGGACGGATCGCGCCGCGCGACGGAGTGGCCGAGCTCTGCAGCTTGTTGAGCTGGCGGCGGAAGTCGGTCACCGACGAGTTCGGACGGTTCTCGACCCGCGAGCGAAGCATCGGCGGGATGAGAACGGCCGCCCAGGCGGCAGCCACCACGAGAAGAACGAGTTGAGCCATGAGAGAAGAGTTGGTCCTGTCGGGATGTTGAGGTGAAACCTAGTCCGCCCAACGCGGCTATGTGACGATTCTACGACAATTGTGACGCGAACGGCAATAACCGACGTGATCGCCGTCACAGCGGCCGGCGAGCGGTCAGCTCGTTCCGCCGCCGCCCCCCGACGGCGGCGCCGCCGTGCCGCGCGGGTCGGTCAGGTCGTTGGTCGGGCTGGCCCCGAGCGAGCCGTCGTTCGGGTCGCCGTGGCGGCGGTACGTCCCCGACCGGCCGCCGGCCTTCTCCCAGAGGGCCAGCTCGCCGATCACCATGCCGCGGTCGGCCGACTTGCACATGTCGTAGACGGTCAGCGCGGCGGTGCTGCACGCGTGCAGCGCCTCCATCTCGACGCCGGTGCGATCGACGGTGTCGACATGGGCCTCGATCGCGACGAAGTCGTCGCCGATCTCGAAGTTGATCGAGACGGCGCCGACGAGCAACGGGTGGCACAGGGGGATCACGTCGGACGTGCGCTTGGCCGCCTGGATGCCGGCGACCCGGGCGACCGCCAGCACGTCGCCCTTCTTCACCTCGCGGTTGGCGATGGCGGTGGTCGTCTCCGGCTGCATGAAGACCTTGCAGCGGGCGACGGCGCGGCGGTGCGTCGGTTCCTTGGGGGTGACGTCGACCATCCGGGCGCGGCCGAGCGGATCGAGGTGGGTGAAGGAGAGATCACTCATGTGGCAGGAAACGGTAGCCGCCACGGGCGGGGGGCACCGTCACTCCATCATCCCACGGCCGTCGGCGACGATCGTCATCGACGGTCAGCCACCGATCTGGCTCATCGACTTGCCGGGCCGGACGAAGTTGACCTGGTTGATCCGATGGCCCGCCCACTTGGTGGCGACCGCGGCCTCGATCCGGGCGGCGACCTGGTCGTCGGTCTCGCCGGCCCGCATCGCCTCGAGCAGGTCGAACTCGCGGGTGGCGAACAGGCACGTCCGGAATTGGCCCTCGGCGGTGAGGCGGACCCGGTCGCAGTCGCCGCAGAAGGGCTTGGTGACCGTGGGGATCACACCGATCATGCCGGCGCCGTCGAGGTAGCGGAAGCGGTCGGCAGGCGCCGCCCCGCGAGCGGGCATCTGCTCGAGCGGGTACACCGCGTCGATGACGGCCACGATCTCGTCCTGGCCGACGACGCTCTCATGGACCCAGTGCGCGTCGGCGTCGAGCGGCATGAACTCGATGAAGCGGACCTCGACGCCGTTGGCTCGCCCGTACGTCGCCAAGGCGACGATCTCGTCGTCGTTGATGCCGCGCTCGATCACCGCGTTGACCTTGACCGGGTCGAAGCCGGCCTCCTTCGCCGCCTCGATGCCGTCGAGCACGTTGGCCAACTCGTCCCGGCGGGTCATCCGCTGGAACTTCTCGGCGTCGAGCGTGTCGAGGCTGACGTTCACCCGGCACAGCCCGGCGCGGCGCAACTCGCCGGCAACCAGCCGCAGGGTCGCGCCGTTGGTCGTCATCGACAGGTCGAGCGGGCCGGCGGGGCCGTCGATCGCGGCGAGCTTCTCGACGAGCACCGGGAGTCGGGCTCGCACGGTCGGCTCGCCGCCGGTCAGGCGGACGCCCTCGACGCCGTAGCGCCCGACGAAGATTCGGGCCAGTCGCTCGATCTCCTCGAATGTCATCAACTCGCTGCGCGGCAGCCACTTCATCCCCTCGTGGGGCATGCAGTAGGTGCATCGGAAGTTGCAGCGGTCGGTGACCGAGATCCGCAGGTCGCGGATGACGCGGCCGAACGGGTCGACCAGGTCCCGCGCGCCCTCGCTCCCACGCTCCATCGGCCCAGCCTACGACGCGCGCCGCGCCGAACGCGTCGCGAAGACGTGACACCCGCCGCGACGGTCAACCGCGGAGGAGCAGGACGGCGACGTCGGCGCCGGCCGGGATGCCGTCGCCGTCGGGCACCACCGCCATCGCGTCCGCCCCGGCCGTCGCCGCCAGCTGGTGGCTCCCCTGGGCGTCGACGGGGCGCACGTGGTATCGGCCGTCGGCGGCGAAGTCGCCGGTGACCCGCACGAAGTGGACCTTGCCGTCGGGACGCCGGGCGAGCGCCGTGTCGGCGACGCCGACGAGGTGCGGCCTGGTCAGACGACGGTGACCCATCATCCGGCGCAGCGCCGGCCGCGCCAGCAACTCGAAACTGACCAGCGAGCTGACCGGGTTGCCCGGCAGCCCGAAGATCGGCGTGCCGTCGAGGCGGCCGAAGGCGAACGGCTTGGCCGGCTTGATCGCGATCTGCAGCCACGTCATCTCGGCGATCCTCCCGAGGACGGCCTTGACGACGTCGTAGTCGCCCATCGAGACCCCGCCGCTCGACACGACCGCGTCGCAGGTTGCCGCCGCGTCGCGCAACACCCGCTCGAGCTCGGCCTCGTCGTCACGCACGACGCCGAGGTCGACGA